>JBDUDM010000127.1:0-4637 GCA_040002925.1 Spartobacteria bacterium
GGGGAGCTGAGACGGGGATTAGCTCGATCGCCCGAAGAAGCTTTTGAGCGTCAACGGGTTTGGTGAGATGCAGCCGGAAGCCGGCTTGCAGACTTCGTGCTACATCGGCTTCCATTCCATATCCGGTTAGGGCAATCCCAACTACGGGCGAGTTGAAGCGAAGGGCTTCCATTACTTCAAAGCCGTTTCCGTCTGGCAAACCGAGATCGCTAATGACGATGTCGAATTCCTCGCGGAGTCCGATGGTAATAGCGTCTGCCTTAGTATATGCCAGCTCGACCTGATGCCCTCGTTTCCGCAACAGCCTCGCCATGAGCGCGGCCGTAGTCGCGTGGTCTTCGACGAGGAGGATGCGGCGACGGTCGGCCTGGGCTGGAGACGACGCGGCGTGTTCGAGAGCGAGGGCGGCGCGTTCGACGGCAGGTAATTCGAAAATAAATGTGGCGCCTTTGCCAACACCGGCGCTTTCCGCTCGGAGTGTGCCGTCGTGCATCTCGGCGAGCGCATGGGATATGGCGAGCCCTAGCCCAAGGCCGCCAAGCGCCCGATTGATATCCGTATCCCCCTGCTCGAAGGCGTTAAAAATTTTCGGCAACGCCTCAGGCGTGATGCCAATGCCAGTGTCGACCACTTTGACGCAAAAGGTGTGGGAGTCGGGATTTTCGGTGTGAATAATGACGCGACCGTCGGGGGCGGTAAACTTCACGGCGTTACGAATCAGATTCCAAAATACCTGCTGAATACGCGCCGGATCACCGTCGATGTGATATTGGGCGGCGCTGAGATCAAGTTGGATCTGAGGTTGGAGCGATGACTGATCGCCCCGGACCACAGCGATCGCTTCTTCGAGAAGCTCATGTCCATCGACGATCTTCCGCTGCAACTGCACCTTGCCATTAGCAATGCGAGTCAGATCCAGAAGATCATCGATAAGCCGGGCCTCGAGCTCGACGTTGCGCCGGATCATCGAAATGTCGGCGCGAATTTCCGCCGGGATATTTGGATCGGTTTCCATCGCACTTGCCGCCATGAGCACCGGATTTAACGGCGTCCGCAATTCATGACTTAACACCGCGAGGAACCTGTCTTTCGCCGCGTTCGCTCTGCGCGCCTCACCGAGAGTGTGCCTCAATTCGTTCCGAGCTTTATCCAGCGAATCGGCGAGTAACTTCGCCTGGTTGGCCGCTTGCTTCGAGATCGCAGTTTTTCCCTCCGCGACCACGGCGATGCGCTCGCCTTCGAAAGCTGCCGCGAGAACCGGAAGAAGCAGGCTAATGTCGATGGCGTGGTCAATGTCATGATCGCCACCAAGAAACACGACGACCGATCCGTCGCCTCCCGCGAGCCCAGTCGCATTCGTTGTGGCACCGGCGATTGGATAGGGCACCCCGCTTTCATGAAATGCATCCTCGAGACAGCGATCCAGAAACTGGCGCCACGCTTTGGAATCGGGAAGTGTCTGCTGAAAACCTGGCGCCGGGAGTAATATCCCCAGCTCGCTGTCTGCGATGAAGATGAGCAAATCTTCCGCCCCGGCGTGCGCCGCCAGCGCCTTCGCCGACGAGCGCCGGTCGTGCGGGATTGTCAGCGCGGCGACGAGCGACAGAAGCTGGCCGCGAGGCGCGGATATGCGTTCATGCCGGCAGGACGCAAACGACGGCCGTGCAGTTGTGGAAGCCGTTGAATTGCCCTGTCGTTCTGGCGACTTGTCCATACGTGTTGCAACCTGCGAACTGCGTTTCCCCAAGAACTTCTTTCAGCGCCTCTAGCTCGTTACCGAATTCGCGGCCCATGCGAAGACGCGTGGCGACACAATCGAAGAAGAGAGCCACGCCGGGCTGATGTCCATTGAGTTGATCTACCGCGGCACGTGTGGCGTTCGCTGCTGCTTCGCGCGCCGAAGTCGAATCCGTACTCATGACGCAGACTGCCGCCCCCTGCGGAATCTCCGCCGCGCAGACGATCGAGCCGTCGGGATTCACAGCCAGAGGGACCCGTAGTTTATAGCCGTCGCCAGTCTCGATACCGAGAATGTTATGGAGAAAGAATGGCATCGGGTCGCCCTCATTAAATTTTTGGTTCGTGCTCTGCGCGTGCTCGCGAAAAACATCCAGAATGGGCGAGGCGTTGAGGCTCACGAGGACAGCCCCACGCGACTCGGTCACGCGCATCGCGGTAGTCGCCGGCTTCCATCCGTGACGCACGCCGATGCCTATCGGCTTCTCGGAAATGATTTCAAGCGCGACAGCTGCGTCGCTCGCGATCTCGTTGCCGACGAATACCTCCGTGCGGCGAAAGTCCGCATCGTCACCGGCGCCGCCGCCGAAAAATTGATGGCTCCCACCGGTCACTAACGTTAGCTCTTCGATTAGTTCGTCGGCATGTCCGGCGAGCGCATCGGTCAGGATCAACGCAGAGCAATATTCGTTTGATCCCTCTTTGCCACAGCGAAAATTGCGGACCATGTCTTCGGCAGCTTTATGCCGATCATTGCTGAGGCCGCGACCGATCCCGACGGCAAATTGCAATTGCGATGAGCAGATCGCCACCGCACAAGCTCTGCCTTCCCCCTGCGTCTCGTTCGTAAATTCGCCCGCCGATGAGCAACCAACGATGATCTTCGCACCGCATCGTTGATTGACGGCTTCTACCAGGATAGTCGCCTCATATTTTGGTGAGACAAATAAGATGACCACGTCCGGCGATATATTTTCCAGCTGTTCGGAGATCTGAGCGCCTAGCGATTCGCCTGCTTCTTTACTGTTTTCGATTGCGGTATAAACAACGGCGCTTCGGGTCTTCGCGGAACTCATTGGCGGGACTGTCGACCTTGCCGCCCCTTATGCAATAATTCAGAGAAATTATACGAACGATTCCGCCTTTCAGGTTAAGATCGGTATCCCCCGTTTCTTGACAAATTCAACGCATGCTGACAAAAGAACTACCGTCAATCAGGGAGGGACGGCGCCTTCCTTCACCAGCAATTGCCCCCCAGGCGCTTTCCTACCACGGCGATGCCTTGTGGATCGGCTCACGCGATCTGCGACGCATCTACAGGATGGACACGAAAGCATGGACGGTTCTCGAAGAGGCGGATACGCCCGGCATTCCCTGGGCCGCGGTTTCTACTGGACAAGATCTTTGGTTTACAATCGGTGAAGATCCCGAAGACGATCGCTATCTCCGGCGATACGTTATCGGGACGGGATTTTCGGCGACTGAAAGAATTGCTTGCCCGGAATTGACCGGTTCATACCTCAGCTACGATGGTGACCATCTCCACCTGAGTCAGTGGTACATGCATCGCATCCTCAAACTCGATGCGAGTGGAAACATTCTGCGCGTCATTGATGTCGGCGCTGAGATATGCGGCCACGTGTTCATCGATGGATTGATCTACCTCCTGCGCGGGACGGAGCAGGGGGACGAGGATTGGCGTATCGCACGGCTCGACCCGGAACAAAAAACACCCGAGGTGGAAGACCTCGCGCATATTCCTTTCCCCTGCCGCTCGCTCACCTTCGACGGCACGAACTTTTGGTCGAATCATCGTGCCGCTAACGAGATTGTCTCGTTCGCGTTGCCCGGTGTTTTACCCGATGCGGATCAGCGCGATTCCGTGCAAGACGCGAAGAGATAGAGTAAAATTGCCTTCCGAACCAGTAAGCGAAAGCAACGGTGCGCAACGCCAAGCCACCTAATCCGCGACCGGCTCGAACCCGGCGAACATATCCGCGGATTCGGGGAGTGTGTTGAGTGGAACGCAGTCGCAGACGGCAAAGAATTTCTCCCACATCGTAAGCACGTTAGGATTCTGATGCGCCACATTGATCGCCTCGTGCGATTTCCATTCCGATACTTCGATGATCGTGCCGTCGCGCGAGCGCATGATTGTGGGGAGCCGATCCGTCACGAGACCTTCCCGGCGTAGTGTCGGCACGCGACTCCGCACCAACTCAAGCAACTCCTCATCCTTCCCCGGTTTCGGCCTGTAGGCGACGACAACGCAAACTCCGGTCATAACGCAACAGTGGCTCTACGCTTCTGGTCTGGTCAACCCGCCATCCGGATGTGGAGTTTCGCGATCAGTATCAGCTGCAGTGACGGTGCCACCGGCGCCCCGGATGGCTTGCTCGAGATGCTTTTCACTCGTTTCCAGCGGGTCGTAAGTAACGTGGACAGCACCTTTGGCGATCGTCACTACGGTAACCCCCTTCAGAACTTGCAGCGCATCAGAGATTTCCTTCTCCTTCGTTGCAGAGCCGAGTTCCTCAACGTTGATGCGCGCGACCATCAACTCACTGGAAGGCTCTGTCTGGGGTAATTCGTCGCTCATATGAACTTACAGTCTGGAATCCGGAACAGGATCCATTGCGTGACGTTAAATATTTGTCGGTAGATTGGAGCGCTGGAAGCGTTTCGAATCCAGCCTGGTGTAGAAAGTGTGAGTTCGTCAGAGAACCGCCTCTCCCGCTTGTGCAGGAGAGGCGTCGAAGGGTTTTGTATTTTGCCTACTTCAACGTGATCTCGCGCATCAGTTTGCTGCCAATGATTTCGCGAAGTTCGGCGCGTTTTACCGCGGCTTCGCGTTGTTGTTGTTCGCCGCCTGTGATTTTCGCGGCGATTGGGTCGGTCTT
>JBDUDM010000128.1:0-4636 GCA_040002925.1 Spartobacteria bacterium
TCGCCGCTGGTGGCGATCATGACTGGATCGACGACCAGCGGAACTCGCGCAAGATCGACAAGCACGCGCGCAACCGTCGAAACAATCTCGACGGAGCAAAGCAAGCCGGTCTTGATCGCCGCGATGGGAAAACTTTTCGCGAGCACTTCGATTTGCGCGCACACCATCTGCGCGCTCACCGGTTCGATGCGCGAAACTTTGCCGGGAGTTTCGGCGACGACACACGTGACCGCGGTCAATCCATAAACGCCAAGCGCGCTGAATGTTTTGAGATCGGCCTGGATGCCGGCGCCGGCACTGCTATCGGAGCCGGCGATACTTAACGCGACGGGAATTTCAGAATTCGCCGTCGCCATCACATGAAGATGTCGATCTTAGCCGCCGTTATCGCCGATCGCTTCGACCGGGCAACCTTCCATCGCTTCCTTGCAAAGCCCTTCTTCCTCGGGACTCTCGGGCTGCTTGTAAACGAAGGAGTGACCGCCGTCGTCATTGCGCTTGAAATTAGCGGGGGCGGTTTCGCGGCACAAATCGCAGTCGATGCATTGATCGTCCACGTAGAATTTCCCCTCCACGCCCTCGGCATATTTGTTTGCAACGTCGGCCATATTTTTACAGTAACAGTGGACGGGAAGGTTAGAGGGAAACGTCCGCCACGCAACGGAATTTGCGCGTTGACGCACTTCTCCCCAACCGGCAAACAAGGCAACGGCGAATAGGTTGTGAGTCCGCCGCCGCGAGGAATGGAAAAGAAAACCGCTACGACGCTACGAGCTTTCCTGATTGAGCTGGCCGTCTACGGCGCGCTCGTGGTCGGTTATTTCTTTCTGGTGCTGCATTTCCTCGGCGGCTGGCTATATCAGCTCCAGCTCCAGCATCGTTATGCCTACGCCGGGACGGCGATTCTTCTCATCATCGGCCAGGCGGTCGTGCTCGAAAGTGTGACGACGTTTTTGCTGCGACTTCTCGTCGGGCGCTCGGAATAGAAGATCGACATCTCCTAGATCGACATGTTCTTTCCGATTTCCAATTCGCACATCAGCCCGATCTATCTGGCGATCATCGGATTTCTGATCGGCATCATGGGCGGATTTTTCGGCGTGGGCGGAAGTTTTATCGCCGGCCCGGCTTTGCGCGCGATGGGCGTGGACTGGAATTTCGCGGTCGGCACCGACCTGGCCCACATCGTCGGCAAATCGGTGGTGGCGGCGAAGCGGCATCGCGCGCTTGGCAATGTCGATCTTAAGTTGGGATTGATCATGGCGGTGGGAACGATCGGCGGCGCCGAATGCGGCGCGCAGCTGATCCAAGCTTTAAAGCGCGCTGGCAATGTGAACTTCGTCGTCAGTATTGTTTCGATCGGCGTTTACGTCAGCATCTCGACATTCATGATGTGGGAAAGCTGGAGGACTCTCCGGCAGGCGAAGGGACGCACCGTCGCCGCGAAGGAAGCAGCGAAAGGGAGAGATGATTCCTCCTTTCGACATGTGACGCGAAGTATTCAACGGCTGAATCTTCCGCCGATGATCAGCCTGCCGATCTCGGGAGTGACAGTTTCTCTCTGGATCATCGTCTTCGTTTCCTTTATCGGCGGTTTCTTCAGTGGATTCCTCGGCGGCGGCGCGGGTTACATCCGCATGCCGTCGATGGTTTATGTGCTTGGAATCCCGACGCACATCGCGGTGGGCACCGATCTTTTTGAGATTATTATCTCGGCCAGTTACGGCACGTTCAGTCACGCCATCAAGGGCAACGTCGATATCCTGATTGCGTTAGTGATGAACACCGGCGCTGCGATCGGCGCACAGATCGGGGCCATCTCGACGCAATATTTTGCGGGACCGAAAATCCGACTCGCGTTCGTGCCTTTGCCGCTGATCGGCGCGGCCATTGTCATTTACACTTTGGTGACGGGCCACAAGATATAGAGAGCGATGAAGATTCTGATTTGCAGCGATGGAATGCCGGCGGCCGATAACGCCACGCGCGTCGGTGGCTTGATCGCGCGCGCGTGTGGCGCGGACACGACGCTGCTTGGGATCGCGGAACGGCCGGCCGATGAGCAACCATTGCGTCAGGCGCTCGAGGCGCAGTCGGAGTTGTTACGCGCGGACGGCGTGACACCGTCCATTTTGGTTGGCGCGGGCGAGCCGATCAGCGAGATGGTCGAACAAACGTCCGCCAATATTTACGACTTGGTCGTGATCGGATCGCGGACGACTTCGCGCAGCGGCTTGCACTGGCGCACCGCAAAAACTTACGAAGTGATCAAGGTCATTCCCGCTCCGGTGCTGGTCGCGATCGGGGATTGCACGCAGCTGAAACGTTTCCTCGTTTGCACCGGTGGAAAAGCATTTATCGACGCGGCCGTTCAGCTCACCGGAAAAGTCGCGGCGGCAATCGGCGCGACGGTGACCTTGCTGCATGTGATGGCGGAACCGCCGGCCATTTACGCGGACCTTGTGCAACTTGAAGAAGATCTCGATCGCCTCCTCGAGTCCGGTTCCGAGTTGGGCCAGAACCTCGTGCGGCAGCAAAAGCAACTCGAAGCGATGGGCGTCACCGCCGAAGTGCGCGTGCGCCATGGCATGGTCGTCGACCAGGTTTTTGCCGAAGCGCGCGAGGGTAATCACGACCTCATCGTGACCGGATCTTCGCAGGCCCGCGGAACCTTGCGCCATTACATCATGGGCGATCTGACCCGCACCGTGCTGAATCGTTCCGAGTGTCCGGTGCTAGTCGCGCGGTCGGGCCTGCTTCCCGCCGGCAATTTTTGGACGCGGCTAAAAAATATTTTTCAGACCGGCCAAATCTGAATCACGCGGCCGCGATCATCTCGATCGACAATTCGCCGCGCATCAGCGCTTCACCCACTAGAATTGCATCGACCTCGCATGCTTTTATGCGCGCAACGTCTTCAGCCGTTTTAATTCCGCTTTCGCTCACGAGGACGATGTCTTGCGGAATATCCGCGCTCAATTTTTCGGTGACCGCAAGATCGACATCGAACGTTTCCAGGTTGCGATTGTTAATCCCGATGATGACCGCGCCGGCGTCGAGCGCACGCTGCAGTTCATCGCCGGTGTGCACTTCTACCAACGCGTCGACCCGATTCTTGGCCGCCGCCGCGCTAAGATCGACAAGTTCCTTTTGCGAAAGCGCGGCGACGATCAGCAAAATCGCATCGGCACCAGCGTCAGCTGCCTCCTCGATTTGTAATTCATCGATCACGAAATCTTTTCGTAAAACCGGCAACAAAACCGAGCGGCGCGCGTCGATGAGATGAGCGAGTGCGCCTTGAAAAAATTTCTCATCGGTCAAAACCGAGATCGCTTGCGCGCCCGTTCGCTCGTACTGCTGCGCGATGTCTGAAGGCACAAATGATTCCGCGATTAATCCCGCTGATGGCGACGCCTTCTTCACTTCTGCGATGACCGCGAGATTGCCATCCGGGCGGCGCAACGCTCCGCGAAAATCCCGAAAATCGCTTCGCCCTTCCGCGCGACGCAGCCGCGGACCGGCCCCTTCGCGTAATTTCGCGATCTCCCCGCGCTTGACCGCGATGATTTCTTCCAGCCGATTCATTGCCACATTGTAGGGCGTCTATGTCAGACGCCAACTTCGGCGTTTCGCAGAAACGCCTTACCATATCCGCACGTGAACCGATGGATCGCACATCTTTGGCGGGAATGGCTGGTAGAAACGAGTAGATCCATCGCGCCCGCATCCGCCCGTCCCGATCCTGCGCAATGGCGCGACGATCGCATCACCGCGGCCTGGCTTGGGCACGCCACCGTTCTCATTAATTTCTTTGGCGTCACAATTATCACTGATCCCGCGCTCTATTCGCGAATCGGAATTCGAATTCCGCCGTTCACGCTCGGACCAAAACGGCTGACCGCGCCGGCGTTAACGGTGCACGAACTTCCCAAGATCGACATCGTCCTTTTGTCACACGCGCACTTCGATCATTTCGACCTGCGCACGCTGCATCATTTCGGTCGCGCCACGAAAGTCGTCACCGCGCCGCGCACGCGCGATTTGATGCGCTGGACGCGATTGCGCGACATCACCGAACTGCATTGGGGAAAAAGGAAATGCTTTGAGACAACCGCTGGCAAGATCGACATCGTCGCTTTCGGCGTAAAACACTGGGGCGCGCGCGTGCAGCGCGATAATCACCGCGGCTATAACGGCTACCTCATCAAAAGAGACGGCCATCGCATTTTGTTCAGCGGCGACACCGCGGTCACCGATTCCTTCCGCGACTTGAAAGCGTACGGCCCGATCGATCTCGCGATTATGCCGATCGGTTGTTACAACCCGTGGATCCGTTCGCATTGCACGCCGGAAGAGGCGCTGAAGATGGCGAACGACGCCGGCGCGCGATTCATCCTCCCGATCCACCATCAAACTTTCCGGCTTAGCATCGAACCGTTCCGCGAACCGATCGAGCGCTTGCAGATTGCGCTCGCGCAAACGCCCGAACGCCTCGCCCTGCGCGAAATCGGCGAGACCTTCGAGCTGCCCTTGTAGAGGCGCTTGTGTCCAGCGCCGGTGGATGTAATCTTCCCCGCTCCTGCCGAAGTAGCTCAGTTGGTAGAGCAACGGTTTCGTAAACCGTAGGTCACGGGTT
>JBDUDM010000046.1:0-15683 GCA_040002925.1 Spartobacteria bacterium
GATGTCGATCAGCGGGACGATCATCAGCCAGCCGAAGTAATATTCCTTCGTTCGGCTCAGCTTCATCGAGTGATTGTCGATCTTAGAAGATGTCGATCTAACGATCGCTCTGCACTTCGCGTTCGGGCGCACCCGGCTGCTGGAAACTAATGATGCCCGTCAGCGGCGCGGTATCGGTCAACATCCGCACGATCTCGATGCCGGCTCGCTCCATGTCGTGCAGCATCACGTTCACGCGCGACGACAAATAACTGTAGGCAACGAAGGTCGGCGTGGCCACGACCAGGCCTGCCGCCGTCGTGAGCAAACTTTTGTAAACGCCGCGCGAAAGTTCCGTCACGGTCGCGTATCCGCCATTCGACGCGATCGTGCCGAAGGCATCGATCATTCCCGCGACGGTTCCGAGCAATCCGAGCAGCGGCGTGAGAAACGCGAGCGTCGCGAGCACGCCGAGAAATCTTTCCAGCTTCGGCACTTCCAGTTGTGCCGCTTCTTGCACGATCTCGCGCAACTCCGCGCGCGGTGCGTTGTGGCGCAAAATGGCGGAGTGAATCACGCGCGCGACCGGGCCCGGCGTTCCGGCCGATTCGTGCAAAGCTTCCGCGAAATTGCGACGCTGAATGAGATTGGCCAGGCCTTTCAGAAATTCGCCCACGTGAATGGTAGCGCGATGCAGATAAAAGAAACGCTCCGCGAAAACGCCGATCGAAATAATGCTGCAGACCAGGATCGGCCACATCAGCAATCCGCCTTTCTGGATGTAATCGATCACGCCAATTTCTTAGTCCCGTTTGTTAGCCATGGCAAGACAGGCGTGCATGTCGATCTTGCGGCGATCATTTTTTTGGCGCGGCCGAGGAGGTTTTGCCGATCAGCTTTCCCGCGCCGTCAAAAATTGAGTAGCCGGTTTGTTTGCCGGAGCTGTCGTAAGTGTAAACGATTTTGCTCAGGACGGCGTCGTCCTGTCCGAGCTGGGTCTCTTCCTCCATTCGTCCGACGCCGTCGTATTTGTATGTGCTCTTGAACCGAAACTTGTCGTCCGCGTTCAGCGATACCCCGCTGCGGAAGCGGCCGCGGTCATCGAGCTCGCATTGAATCTTGCCGCGCATTTTTCCGCCGGCTTCAGTTGTGACGGCGGTGGCTTTGTGATTGGCCGGATCGAATCGGTAGGTGGTGCGGGAGCCGTCGGCGTTCACGGTGACGTTGACGCGGACGGCGTCGTCGTTAGGCGGAGCAAGCTGCGCGAAAGCGGAGAAGAAAGCTGGCAGCATTAGCGCAAATGCGATTGTCGATCTTGCGCGGGAAGGGCGTCTCATCGGAAGAAACGTTCAACGTTCAACGCGCAACGTTCAACGGCGGAATCGCGAGAGGAACAAACAAGCTCATAATTTTCATTGACCCTTGGCACGGAAGGTGGTTAAGAATGGAGGAAAGTGGGTCAGAATGGTTAACTTCTCCTCCCGCAAATGGATACGCCATCGCCATCCCAAACTTTCTACGCCGGTCAGTTCCAACACGCGATCGACGATAAGAATCGCATCACCATTCCCTCGCGCTGGCGAGGCAATGGCGCCGAAGAATTCATCATTCTTGCGGAGGCGAAGCATCAATTTCTCATGGTCATGTCGCCTGAGGAGTTTTCTCGTATGAGTTCCGCCGCGGAATCGGAAGCGAATGTTTCCGCGCGCGATCGCCGCATCTTTTTGCGTCACCTCCATTCGCGCGCGCAACATGGCGCTTCGGATCGGCAAGGCCGTCTTGTTTTGCCGTTGGAGCTTTGCCAACAAGTCGGCCTGAAAGGCGAAGTGGCGCTGGTGGGCGGGCGCGGCCGTTTTGAAATTTGGAACCTGCAGCGCTGGACGAAAGCGCATGAAGACGAAAGATCGACATATCAACACGTGGCCGACGCGATCGGATTGTAGGGACGAACATTTATGAACGCATTGCTCTTTGAGCGGCCGGTTTGGTTCGCGACCGGACCGCTCATTCTAGAGGAGGCCCAGCAAATGGAGGACTTCACTTATCATCAACCCGTGCTCGCGCAGGAAGTGGTGGAGTTGCTCGCGCCGCGACCGGGCAGTCTCATTGTCGATGGAACCTGCGGCGGCGGCGGACATAGCGAGCTTCTATTAAAGAGTGGCGCGGATATTCTCGCGCTCGATCAGGATCCGGAGGCAATCGAGCACGCGCGTGAACAACTGGCGCACGTCGGCAGTCGGGTAACGTTTCGGCGAACGAATTTCCGCTACTCCGACAAGGTTCTCGATGAACTGGAGATCCCGACGATCGGCGGCGCGCTGCTCGACATCGGCGTTTCATCGCGCCAGGTCGAAAATGCCGACCGCGGTTTCAGCATGATGCGAAACGGTCCGCTCGACATGCGGATGGACCCGCTCAATCCCACCAGCGCCGCCACCATCGTCAACAATTACAGCGAGGAACAACTCACGCAGTTGTTTCGCGATCTCGGCGAAGAGCCGGCGGCGCGACGCATCGCCAGTTTGATCGTGAAAGCGCGCAAGGAAGCGCCGTTCCGCGAAACGTTGTCGCTGGCCCGCGCGATCGAGAAAGTGGTCGGTCGTCATGGCCGGCTGCATCCGGCGACGCGGGTCTTTCAAGCGTTGCGCATGGAAGTGAACGATGAGCTTGGCGCGCTCGAACAAGGTTTGCGGGTGATTACTTCGCGGCTCGAACCGGGCGCGCGCTTCGCCGTCATTTCATTCCATTCACTGGAAGATCGCATCGTGAAGAATTTCTTTCGCGATCATGCGCGCGAATGGCTGGATCGGCCGGAATGGCCAGAGCCGAAGCGGAATCCTGATTACAATTTAAGCCTGGTTACATCGAAGCCGGTCGAACCGACCGAAGAAGAACAACGCGCCAACCCGCGTTCGCGCAGCGCGAAGTTGCGCGTGGCGGAAAAAATCGGATGAGCAGATCGCCCCGAAAAAATTGGAACCGAGTGGACGCTCCGTCGCTGGCGCGCTGGATTGTGCTGACCACGTTCCTGGCGTTGGCGGGATTGAGTTATGTCTACCTGAACATTCAACTCTACCATCTGGGCGATCGGAAAAAGGCGCTCGAGAATGAACTTGTCGATCTTCGCAAACAAAACGACGTCGCCAGCGCGCAGATCACGGCGTTGACCTCGCGTTCGGCGCTGCAGCACCGGCTGAAAGAAGGGTATCTGAAAATGATTCCCATTTCGGAGCAGAATATTGTTCGCCTAACGATGCCGGCGCGGGCCGATGGCGACGATACCGTTCAACCCGTAGCCAACCAACGTGGGGCCAGATGATGTGGAATCCACGCACGCGATGCACGCTGGTTTGTCTGGGATTCACTGCGCTCTTCAGCATTTTCTCCTGTCGCTTGATCTACTTGCAGATGGTCAAGCACGACGAGTACGCCGGGCTCGCGGCTGAGAAGCACGTTTACAAACAATCCATCTACGCCGAGCGCGGCGCGATCTTCGACGCCAATAACGAAGTGCTCGCGCACAACGTTCCGGTGGAAACGGTCGTGGCCGACGCGTCGCACGTGAATGATCGAGATGCGATTGTCGATCTTGTCTCGAGCGAGTTGAAGATCCCGAGAGCGGAAGTCGCGGAAAAGTTACAAGGCGAGCGGCGTTACATCGTGCTCCAGCGCGAAGTCGGCAAAGCGGACGCCGATCGCTTGCGTGAAAAACTGCGCGCGAAAAATCTCCGCGGCATTTATTTCGAGCACGACGCCACGCGAATGTATCCGAACGGCTCGATGCTTTGCCACGTCATCGGGTTTACCGACTTCGAACATCACGGCATCCAGGGCGTGGAAGGCGCAATGGATGAATATTTGCACGGGCAGGACGGTTATCGTTACATCGAACACAATCGCGCCGGACAGGAGATGGTTTTGTATCGCGGACAGGAACGCGCGCCGCGCGATGGCTACCAGATTCATCTCACTGTCGATCTTAACCTGCAGAACATTGTCGAGAACGAGATCGACGCGGCCATGCGGGAATTTTCGCCGCAAAAAGCGACGATCATTTTGATACGTCCGCAAACCGGCGAGATCCTCGCGATGGCGAACCGGCCCGCGTTCGATCTCAATCAACGCGCCGATGCGAAACCGGAGCAGATGAAAAACCGCGCCATCATCGACATGATGGAGCCGGGCTCGACTTTTAAGATCGTCGCGGCGGCGGCAGCGTTGAACGAACACAAAGTCCAACTCGACTCGACCATTTTTTGTGAAAACGGAATCTGGAATTACGGCGGCACCGCGTTGCACGATCATCGCCCGCTCGGCGAATTGAGCGTGCAAGACATCCTCGTGAAATCGAGCAATATCGGCGCGGCCAAACTCGCGATCAGTGTCGGCGACCAAAAATTCTACGAATACATTCGGCGTTTCGGATTTGGCGAACGCACCGGCATCGAGTTGCCCGGCGAAATTCCGGGCGTGATTCGCCCGCCGCAATCGTGGAGCAAAATTTCGATCACGCGCATTCCGATGGGCCACGAAATTGGCGTGACCCCATTGCAAATGGTGGTGGCGATGTCCGCGATCGCGAACGGCGGAAATCTGGTCACGCCGCGCATCGTGAAATCGGTTACGACTGCGGATGGACGCGTCATCAGTTCGTTAACGCCCACGGTTTTGCGCCAGGTAATTTCTCCCCAGACGGCCAGACAGATCGGTAATGCCCTGCGCGGTGTCGTGAGCGATCGCGGCACCGCTGCGGCGGCCGCTGTGCCGGGGTTTGTCATCGCCGGAAAAACCGGCACCGCGCAAAAAGTCGATCCCCGTGGCGGCTACGATCACGGCAAGTTTGTCGTATCGTTCAGCGGATATTTGCCGGCGGACAAACCGGAATTCGTCGGCCTGGTCGTGCTCGACGATGCCAAGACGGATAAGCCCGAGCAGAACTACGGCGGGCTCGTGGCCGGTCCGATTTTTTCCCGCATCGCCGAGAAGGCCGCGCGTTATCTCGATCTTCAGCCGCAAGAGGAAATTCGCCGGGCGCTGCCGGTCGAGCACGTCGCCCTAACTAATGCTTCCCGCCGTTGAGCGCGTTGCGCTGGAATGCTGAAAGCTCATGCAGCTCAAAACTCTTCTCGCCGCGCTCCCCGTTCGCGAAATCTCCGGCCCACTTGATCGCGCGGTGGAAAGCGTCGCGTATGACTCGCGGCGCGTGCAGCCGAACGGCCTCTTCGTGGCCCTGCGCGGCGAAAAAAGCGATGGTCACGATTTCATCGACCAAGCCATCGAAAAGGGGGCAGCGGTGATCGTGGCCGAACGCAATCCCGCGGCCGCGGGACGCGCCACCAGCGTCATCGTCGAAAACACGCGACCCGCCCTCGCCGATCTGGCCGCGACGTTTTACGAGATGCCCGTTCGTAAACTGCGCATGGCCGGAGTCACCGGCACGAATGGAAAAACGACGACGACGTTTCTCATCAAACACATTTGCGAAAACGCCGGCGTGCGTTGCGGATTGATCGGCACCGTGCGTTACGAAATCGCCGATCGCGTTTTGCCCGCCACGCGCACCACGCCCGAGTCGCTCGACTTGCAGGAGCTCCTCGCGCAAATGGTCAACGCCGGTTGTCGCGCTGCCGCCATGGAAGTTTCATCGCACGCGCTCGCGCAGGATCGCACGCGCGGACTCGAATGGAATGTCGCGGTCTTCACGAACCTGACGCAGGACCACCTCGATTTTCACGGCACGATGGAAAACTATTTCGAATCGAAATCGAAATTGTTTACCGGTCTGGCCGAGCAAACAAAAAATGGAACGCCGGTCGCGGTCATTAATATCGACGATCGTTACGGCCAGCAGCTGGCCGACAAGATCGACAAGAAGGTTTCGGTGGTGACTTACGGAATGGCAGTGCGCGCGGATTTTCGCGCTTCGAATTATCGGGTGGAATCGGCCGGCACCTCTTTCCAACTCGATGCGCGCGGCAAAAGTTATCTCGTGCGTGTTCCGTTGATCGGTCGCTTCAATGTCGCGAACTCGTTAGCCGCGCTCGCCGCCGCAAATGCGCTCGGCATCGGTTTGCGCGAAGCCGTGCTGAGTCTCGGAAAATCGCCGCAAGTCCCGGGACGACTCGAATTGGTTCCGGCGAAACGGCAGTTCCAAGTCTTTGTCGATTACGCACACACGCCGGACGCGCTGCTCAATGTCTTGAAAACACTGCGCGAACTTAATCCGCATCGCTTGATCGTCGTCTTCGGATGTGGCGGCGATCGCGACACGCAGAAGCGGCCTCTCATGGCCGAGGCGGTAGATCGACATGCAGACGTCGCTATCATTACTTCGGACAATCCGCGCAAGGAAGATCCGGCGGCAATTATTGACGAAGTCGAAAAAGGATTTCGCTCCGCCAAATACGAAAAGATTGTCGATCGCGCGGAAGCGATCGTGCGCGCGATTCAACTGGCCGAACCGCGCGACATTGTTTTGATCGCCGGCAAAGGCCACGAAACTTACCAGGAGTTTGCCGATCACACCGTGCCCTTCGACGACGTGCAGGTGGCGCGTCGCGCGATCGAAGATCGGCCGATGGAGTTTCTGCCATGAATCGATTGTCGATCTTGCAACTTGTCGATCTTGCCGGCGTGAAGTTGGAATCCGGCGACGGCAATGTCGTCGTCGAAAAAATCAGCACCGATTCGCGCACGGTGAAGTCCGGCGAATTGTTCGTGGCATTACGCGGAGATAATTTCGACGGCCACAAGTTCGTCGAGGCCACGACAAAAGCGGGAGCGGCCGGTGCGATTGTCGATCTTGCCTGGAAAGGAAAGGTTCCCAAGCAATTCGCGGTGCTGCGCGCGCAAGACACGCTCATTGCCTATCAAACGCTCGCGGCGAACTACCGGAAATCGCTGCCGCTAAAAGTTCTCGCCATCACTGGCAGCAATGGAAAGACGAGTACGAAAGATTTTGCCGCCGCTGTTCTCGCCCGCCGATATCGCGTCACGAAAACGGAAGGCAACTTCAACAATCACGTCGGCCTGCCGCGCACAATTCTGGAAACGACTTCCGATCATGATGTCGCTGTCTGGGAAATCGGAATGAATCATCCGGGCGAGATTGCCGCGCTGGCGAAAATCGCTGCGCCCGACGCCGCGATCATCACGAACATCGGCGTCGCGCACATCGAGTTCATGGGTTCGCGCGAAGCGATCGCGCAGGAAAAAGGCGCTCTGGCCGAAGCGATCGGCGCGCAAGGAACCGTGATTTTAAATGCGGACGACGAATTCAGCGCGAGCATCGCGGAGCGCACGCAGGCGCGCGTTGTTTTAGCGGGAACGACGGCGGGAACGGTTTGCGCAGGCGAGATCACGCAAAGTGCGGAAGGATCCGAGTTCACTATTTTGGAAGGCGCGCATCGCTGTCGCGCGCAATTGCCGGTGCCCGGTTTGCATATGGTGCAGAATGCGTTGCTCGCGGTCGCGGCCGGTCGCGTGTTTGGATTGTCGATCGAAGAATGCGCCGAAGGTTTGGCGGCCGCGCCCCTAACGAAAGCGCGATTGCAGATCAAAGAGATCAGCGGCGTGCAATTCATCGACGACAGTTACAACGCCAACCCGGATTCGATGAAGGCGGCTTTGCGCACTTTGATCGAGCTCGAGGCGGATGGGAAACGCATCGCGGTGCTCGGATACATGGGCGAGCTCGGAACCGAAGCCGAGAGCGGTCATCAGGAGGTCGGCGAAGCCGCCGCGACGCTCGGCGTCGATCAACTCATCACTATCGGAGAAATGGGCGAGACCATCGCCAAAGCCGCGCGCGCCGCCGGCCTGGAAAAAACTTCGTCCGTAAGATCGACAAGTGAAGCAGCGGAGTTGTTAGGCGAAATCGCCGAGCCCGGCGATTTGGTTTTGGTCAAAGGCAGCCGCTCTGCTCGGACCGAGCAAGTCATCGAACAATTCGCTCAGCATCATTCCAATCTCGTTACCGCGCCATGATGTACTACCTGCATCGCTTCAGCGACCAGTTCATCGGCTTCAACGTTTTCTTTTACGTTACATTTCGCGCAGTGGCGGCGGCGATCACGGCTTTCTCCATTTCACTGGTGGCGGGCAATTGGGTGATCCGGAAATTGATTTCACTCAAAATCGGCCAGCCCATCCGCACCGCCGAGGAAGTGCGCCAACTCGCCGTATTGCACGGGCCGAAAGCAGGAACTCCCACCATGGGTGGCGTGCTCATTATCGGCGCCGTCGTTCTCTCAACAGTGATGTGGGCGCGCCTCGATAATCGTTTCATCTGGCTCTCGCTTTTCGCGATGGTTTACCTCGGCCTGCTCGGATTTGCCGATGACTACTTGAAGGTGACGAAGAAAAAAACCGATGGGGTCAGCGGTCGAGTGAAGCTGGTCTTTCAATTTGGACTCGCTGCCATCGTGACAGCGGTTTTCCTCACGAGTCCGCTGCTCGAAGTGCAGGCGCGTTCTCTCTACGTGCCGTTTTTCAAAGCGCCCGTCGTCGCGAACATGAGCTGGTTCACTTTCGTGTTTTTTGCGCTGGTGATCGTCGGCTCTTCCAATGCCGTCAACCTAACGGATGGACTCGATGGGCTCGCGATCGGTTGCACCGTCACGGTCGCGTTCGCCTACACGCTGCTCACTTATGCGGCGGGAAATTTTCGGATCGCGGAATACTTGCAGGTGCCGTTTTACCCATTTACCGGCGAGCTGACCATTGTTTGCGCGGCACTCATCGGAGCCGGGTTCGGATTTCTCTGGTTCAATTGCCACCCGGCGAAAGTTTTCATGGGCGACACCGGCTCTCTCGCCATCGGCGGCATGATGGGCGTGGTGGCGATTTGCTGCAAACAGGAGTTGCTTCTCGCCATCGTCGGCGGCGTCTTCGTCATGGAAGCGGTTTCGGTCATCATGCAAGTGCTCAGCTTCCAACTGACAGGACGACGTATTTTTTTGATGTCGCCGTTGCATCATCATTTTGAACTCCGCGGCTGGAAGGAAAACACCGTCATCGTTCGATTTTGGATTTTGTCGGCAATGTTCGCCCTGCTCGGACTCGCCACCTTGAAACTAAGGTAACGATTTTGCGCTACGAAAAACAAAATGTCGCCGTGCTCGGGGCCGGGTTGAGTGGCGCCGCCGCCGCGCTCTTGCTGAAAAGCGAAGGCGCGGAAGTTAGCGTTCTCGACAGCGCGGAGGAAGCGAAGCTGCTCAAGTCGACGCTGGATAATTTGCGCGCGAAAGGTGTTCGGGTGGTTTGCGGACCTGACGCCGATCACGATGCGAGCAAATACGATTTCGTCGTTTTGAGTCCGGGGATCGATCCGGTTTCGCCGCTGGCGCGGAATTTTTCTTCGCGCAAGATCGACATGTTAGGCGAGCTCGAGCTCGGCTGGCAGGCCTGCGAGTTGCCGGTCATTGCCATTACCGGCACGAACGGCAAGACGACCACGACCGAACTGCTCGCGCAAATGTTGAACGCATGCGGCCAGCGCACCATCGCCTGCGGCAACATCGGCAAACCGCTTTCCGAAGTCGCGCGCGAAAAGAAACCGCTCGACGTGCTGACGGTCGAAGTCAGTTCGTTCCAATTGGAGACGATCAAAACATTTCGGCCATCCATCGCGCTCTGGCTGAACTTCGCACCCGATCATCTCGATCGTTATCCCTCCGTCGCGGAATACCGCGCGGCCAAGCTGCGCATTTTTGAAAACCAAACCGAAGACGATGTCGCGGTGATCAACTCGGCCGAAAATCTGCCGAAGCTTCGCGCGCGTCGGATTACCTTCAGCGCTTACGACGATCGGGCCGACTTCCGTTTAAGCGAAGGCGCGATCGTTTATCGGAACAACCCGGTGCTGCGTTTGAGCGGCACGAAGCTCCGCGGCTCGCACAACATCGAGAATCTCATGGCTACGCTTGCCACTGGAATGGCGCGCGGTTTGTCGTTCGAAGAAATGGTGCCGCCGCTTTCCAGCTACGAGCCGCAGCCGCATCGCTGCGAATTTGTTAGGCAGGTCGGCGGGGTCGATTACATCAACGATTCGAAAGCGACCAACCTCGACGCCGTGGAAAAAGCGCTCATGGCGCAAACGAAGCCGATCGTTCTCATCGCTGGCGGGAAAGACAAAGGCTTCACTTTCGGAACGCTCCTGCCGCTCGTGAAAGAAAAGGTAAGATCGACAATCTTGTTAGGCGAAATGGCCGAGCGCATCGCGGCCGACTGGAGCGGCGCGGTCAAATGCGAGATCGCCAATTCGCTCGCGGACGCAGTGGAGCGTGCGCGCAGCGCGGCCAAGCCCGGCGAAGTCGTCCTCTTTTCGCCCGGCACTTCCTCTTTCGACATGTTCAAGAGTTACGCCGACCGCGGCGATCAATTCCGCGCGCTGGTGCGCGCTCTCCCCAAATGAAAATGAAATTCAAATTTCCCACGTTCAAGCAAACGCGGAAGCGCAAGAAGCTGCGGGCCACGGCTGTGCGCCATCCCATGCGCGCGGCTACCACGGCCGAGTACGGCGAGATGTCCGAGCCGAACATGAAGCTCTCGCGTGCTTTGCTCATCGTTCTGATTCTTCACGTCGTCGCCGTCTCCGGAATCATCGCGTTCAACGCGATCAAGACGCGGCAAGCTCCCGTCCCGACTCGAGTCACCGCCGCGCCGATCGCTGCACCGATCCCGAAAGCGGAGCCGGCTGGCGCCCAAATCGAAACGTTTCCGAAAGCGCATGCGGTCGCTAAGACGGGCGCGAAAGCTCCGGATGATTCGCACAAATCTTATACCGTGGCGAAGGGCGACAACCCGGTGACGATCGCGAAGAAACTAAAAGTGCCCTACGACGATTTGCTCGCGCTCAACCACATCGATGACCCGCGCAAATTAAAGATCGGGCAAAAACTTTTGATTCCGAACAAAGCGCCGAAAGCGAAGAAGGCCGAGTAGATGTCGATCTAACGAATGCAACGCAAAAGCGCTTACTTCATGTTCGTGGCTGTGCTGGCCATGCTCGTCATCGGCATCGTCATGCTTTTCAGCACGAGCGCATTTGCGCGCGACAGTCACGGCGACGTTTATTTTTTCATCAAACGACAAGGCGTTTGGCTCGGAGTCGGCCTGGTGGTTTGCACGATCGGCGCACTCTTCGATTACCATTTCTGGCAACGCACTTGGTGGATTTGGTTCGCCGCGGCGTTCGTCACGCTCGCCTTGTGTTTCGTACCGCATCTCGGGCAACGCATCAACGGTTCGCGGCGCTGGGTCGCGCTCGGGCCGCTCGCGTTTCAGCCGTCGGAAGTGGCGAAGGTCGCGACCGTTTTCTTTCTGGCGTGGTGGTTTTCGCGCTATGAAAAAGCGAGTGGCTCGCTCGTTTACGGGTTCGCCATTCCGATTGCCACCGTCGGAATTCTGCTCGCCCTCATCATCAGCGAAGTCGATTTGGGAACGACCGCGCTGATCGGCGCGACTTCGTTCGTGATGATGTTCGTCGCAGGCGCGAATGCGATCCTCCTTGGAATCATCGCGGCCGGAGGACTCGGCGGGATTTTGTTAACGGCGACGTTATTGCCCGAACGAATGGGGCGTTTGCTCGCGTTCATGCATCCGGAAAATTACAAACAGGACGCGGGCTTGCAGCAAATGCAGGCGTTGATCGCGTGGGGGAGCGGCGGCATGGAAGGGCTCGGGCTCGGCAATGGCCGCCAGAAAATGTTGTATCTGCCGTATGCCCACACCGATTTTATTTTTCCGATGATCGGCGAAGAGCTCGGCCTGCGCGTGAGTTTGCTGGTGGTGTTTTTGTTCGTCGTCATCATCGTCTGCGGGATGATGATCGCGCTGCACGCGAAAGATCGCTTCGGTCTGCTGCTTGGATGCGGGATCGTTTCGCTGCTCGGATTGCAGGCGGCGGTGAACATCGGCGTCACCACCTCATTGTTGCCTAACAAAGGCCTGCCGCTGCCATTCATCAGCTACGGCGGATCGAATCTGGTCGCTTGTTTGTTCGGAATCGGATTGCTGTTAAACATTTACCGCCAGGGAAAATTGGAACCGCTGGCCAAAAAATGCACGACCATGCAGGTGCGAATGACGCCGCGGATTTAACGCAAGATCGACAATCAACTTTTTATGAACGCTGTGATCGCATGTGGAGGAACGGGCGGGCATTTATTTCCCGGCATCGCCGTAGCCGAGACCCTGCGCGATCGCGGCCACGAAGTGATGCTTTTCATTTCCGAAAAGGAAGTCGACACACTCGCGCTCAAAGAACATCCGGAGTTGCGCTACGAAAAACTGCCGACCGTCGGATTGCCGACCGGATTTTCGCCCGCCATTTTTGGTTTTCTGCGGCGGTTTAACGAAAGCCTTTCGCTCTGCCGCTCCATTTACCGCACGTTTAAACCGCAGGTCGTGGTCGGCATGGGCGGATTCACTTCGACCGCGCCGGTGCTGGCCGGACGCATGCGCGGCATTTCCACTTTCATCCACGAATCAAACGCGATTCCCGGCAAAGCGAATCGATTGACCGCGCGGATGGTGCACGCGGTTTTGCTCGGCTTCAAGGAATGCGCGCCGTTTTTTCCGAAATCGCGCACGGAAGTGACCGGCACACCGATCCGCACTGAATTGAAACCGTTAGATCGACATGTTGCCCGGCAGAAGCTCGGATTGCGCGATGATTTGAAGACGTTGCTGGTGATGGGCGGAAGTCAGGGCGCGACCGGGATTAATCAGGCCATGATCAAGGCATTGCCGTCGCTGCACGATCTCGGTTTGCAGGTCATTCATCTCGCCGGCGGCCGCGACGAACGTTTGCTGGCCGACAATTATCAGCGCGAAAATATTCCCGCTTACGTCGCGGCCTTTCATCATCGCATGGAAGAAGTTTACAGCGCGGCTGACTTCAGTATTGCGCGCTCCGGCGCCGCCAGCCTGGCCGAGCTGGCCACGTTTTCGCTGCCGTCAATTTTAATTCCGTATCCGTACGCGGCCGAAGATCATCAAACGCGCAACGCCGAGATTTTCGTGCGCGCGGATGCCGCCATCATTATTAAAGAGTCGGAAATTTCTGCGGATATTCTCGCGCGCAAAATCCGTGAGCTGATGGAAGCGCCGCAGAAACTTCAGCAAATGTCGGAAGCGGCCGCACGGCTTGCGCCGAAAAATGCCGCCGGACTTGTCGTCGATACGATCGAGAAATACGCCCAGCATGACCGCACTGCCTGATCTCGATCTTTGCAAATTTCTGACGCAGGAACGGCATCGCGTCCATCTCATCGGCGTCGCCGGTAGCGGAATGAGCGGACTGGCCGCGCTGTTGCTCGAGCTCGGCCATCAGGTGAGCGGTTCGGACAGATTGAAGTCGCAGGAGACAGACCGCTTGCAGCGACTAGGTTTGCAATTTCATCCGGAACACCACGCCGAAAATGCGGGTGACGCAGAGCTCGTCATTTATTCTTCCGCCATCAAGATCGACAATCCGATTCTGGCGAGCGCGCGCGCAGCGCAGAAACGGATCGCGCGGCGTGCCGAAGCCTTGGCCGCAATCATGCGCGGAAAGCGCGGCATCATCATCGCCGGCATGCACGGAAAAACGACGACGTCTGCCATGACCGCGCACGTTTTGCGCGAAGGCGGGTTGCATCCTTCGCATTATGTCGGCGCGGAAATTCCGATCCTTGGCTCAAACGCGCATTGGGATGCGCGCGGCGAATATTTTGTGGCGGAAGGCGACGAAAGCGACGGCACGATCGCGTTTTTCCATCCTGAACACACTCTAATTCTGAACATCGAAGAGGAGCATCTCGATTTTTATGCGGATCTGGCCGCGATCGAAAAAGTATTCGCGCAATTGCTCGAGCAAACCACCGGCACGGTGTTTTACAGCGCGGACGATGCAAACGCGACGCGTGCATGTCGATCTTGCAAATGCGCGGTGTCGTATGGGTTTTCGAAGGAAGCTGATTACCGCGGGACCGATATCGAGTTGAAGAATTTCACGTCGGTTTTTTGCGTCTATCGTGGCGGGGAGCAGCTCGGCGAAGCATTGTTGAATGTGCCGGGGCAACACAATGTTCACAACGCGATCGGTGTGATCGCGCTCGCGACCGAGCTCGGAATTCCGTTTGCGAAAATCACGAGCTCACTGCGAAAGTTTCAGCACGCGCGCCGACGTTTCGAAATCAAATACGAGAGCGACCGATTTCTGTTGGTCGATGATTACGGACATCATCCGACCGAAATTCGGGCGACCTTGAAAACGGCGCGCTCAAGCGGACGCAAGCGCATCCTCACGATGTTTCAGCCGCATCGTTATTCGCGGACGAAACTTTTATGTCAGGATTTTGCGAGATCGTTCGATGACGCCGACCGCGTCGTGGTGACCGATGTTTACGGATCAAACGAAGCGCCTATTCCGGGGATCAGCGGTCAGACGATTGTCGATGCCATCGTGCAGCACGGTCATCGCGCGGTCAGTTATCAACCGCAGTTGAGCCGGGTGCATTGCGATGTCGGAAACGCGATCGATTCCGGTGATCTCGTGCTCAGTCTCGGCGCGGGAAATATTCACGAGCAATTGTCGATCTTAGCGGCCGATCTGGTGATCGCGGAGAAACTGAAGGCGATCGTGGGCGAAGACGGCGACGTGCGTCTCTACGAACCGATGGCGAAACACACGACGCTGCGGGTGGGCGGTCCGGCTGATTTTTGGGTGGAACCACGAAATGAAAACGCGTTCGCGGAGTTGATTCAGTTTTGCCGGCAGGAAAATCTTCCGCTTTTTGTCATCGGTCGTGGCTCGAATTTGCTCGTGCGCGATGGCGGAATTCGCGGCGTGGTGGTGCATCCGAGCGGTGGGGATTTCGACAAGATCGACGTCGACGGTTGCGAAATCACGGCGGGTGTCGGCGCGAAGTTAAAGGAGATCGCTTACGCGGCGCGCGGCGCGAATCTCGGCGGGCTCGAATGGATGGAAGGAATTCCGGGCGCAGTGGGCGGCGGATTGCGCATGAATGCCGGCGCGATGGGCGCGCAGACTTTAGACAATGTGGTTCGTGTTCGGTATTTTGACGGGGAAGGAAATGCGCACACGAAAGATCGACATGAACTCGAGGTGCATTATCGCCACTTCCCGTTGTTGGATAAAAATTACGCCGTCTCGGCGACGTTTCGCGCGGAGCCGTCGTCGCGGGAAAAGATCGAAGCGCTTTTGCACGATTCGCAGGAGAAACGGCGGACGTCGCAGCCAATCGCGAAGAGCGCCGGTTGCATTTTCAAAAATACGGAAAGCATTCCCGCGGGGAAGTTGGTGGACGAACTCGGTTTGAAAAATGCAAGCGTCGGTCCCGCCCGGGTCTCGGAGGTTCATGGAAACTTTATCGTGAATGAAGGCGGAGCGACGGCAACCGAGGTGTTGGAGTTGATCGAGAAAATTAAAACGACGGCGCGCGAGCAACGCGGGATCGAGTTGGAAACGGAAGTGCAAATCGTGGGAGAACCAGCGTGAAAGATTTGCCGAAGAAGATCGCGGTGTTGAAGGGGGGACCGGGATCGGAGCGCGATGTTTCGCTGGCCACGGCTGCCGGCGTTTCGAAAGCGCTGCGGTCGCTCGGCCTTGATGTGGTCGATGTCGATGTTCGCGATGAAAACTTCCAGTTGCCTAACGATGTTGATCTTGCCTTCCTCACCATTCACGGAACGTTCGG
>JBDUDM010000129.1:0-4601 GCA_040002925.1 Spartobacteria bacterium
TAGAGCGCCAGCTTTGCAAGCTGGATGTCAGGGGTTCGAATCCCCTTGCCTCCACAGCCGCAGGCGTGGAGCAAGAGTCTACAACGGCAGGGCCGGACTTCTGGATGGGCGGGAGCCAATCCCCATGCCTCCATTCACTTAATGATTTAGCGAATGAGTGATTGAGTGATTTGTTGACGGAAATCGTTAAATCATTGATTCATTCATTCGCGAAATGTCTTGGGCCTGTAGCTCAGTTGGTTAGAGCATGCGCTTGATAAGCGCAGGGTCAAAGGTTCGAATCCTTTCAGGCCCACCATGTCGATCTTAGCTAGATCGTCGCTCTGGCTGGTTCATTCTTCCGGCTCAACATCCAGCAAATCATCATTCCAAAAATTGCCCCGCCGATGTCGATCATGACATCGTGTCCGGAAGCTGTGCGCGTCGCCACGAACGATTGATGAAATTCATCCGAAGCCGCAAACAGCGCCGCCAGGCCAATCGCCATCGCCGCGATCGCAAATGTTCTTGTCGATCTTATCTTCCCGCGAAACGCGCGCCATAACAGCGCTGCCAGAACCGCGTATTCCGTCAGATGCCCCAGCTTGCGCATCGTCAAATGAATTGCCGCGATCGCCGCAAACGAAATGTGCGGATCCAGCCAGCGCAAAAACGGCACCAGAAAGCGCGAGGTATGCTCCGCAGAAAGCACATCACTCGACCCGGCAAAGATTAAAACCATCCATGCAATGACTGGCACCCATCTACTGACGAGAGTCCGGGTCGACATCTTCAAGACATAATTGTAGGGCGTCTGGGTCAGACGCCAACTGCGACGTTTCACAGAAACGCACTTCCGAATTGAACGTTGCACGTTGCACGTTGAAAGTTTGCTGCCAATGCCTCCTCCAGTTGATTTCAGCGGTCCCCTCACCTTCGAGCCCATTTTTATGGAGCGCATCTGGGGTGGCCGTCGGCTGGAGACCGATTTCGGCAAACCATTACCGCTCGCCAAAGGGATCGGCGAATCTTGGGAAATTGTTGATCGCGCAGAGGCGCAGAGCGTGGTCGCGCGCGGGCCGCTTAAAGGCAAAACGCTGCATCATCTTTGGACCCAAGATCGACAATCGATCTTCGGCGACATCGCCGAAAGCGAACGCTTTCCTCTTCTCATCAAACTTCTCGACGCCCGGGAAAAACTTTCCCTGCAAGTGCATCCGCCGCACGACGTCGTCAAAATTCTGGGCGGCGAATCCAAGACTGAATTCTGGTATGTCGCGGCCGCGGATGCCGAAGCAGAGCTCTTCGTCGGCTTGCGGGAACCGACCACGCGCGAAGAATTCAAATGCGCGCTCGATCAAGGCAACGTCGCCGATTACGTCCACAGAATTCCGGTTAAGACCGGCGACGCGATGTTCCTGCCTGCTGGTCGCGTGCACGCCATCGGCCGCGGGAATCTCCTCGTGGAGATCCAACAGAACAGCGACACCACGTATCGCGTCTTCGATTGGGACCGCACCGACGAAAGCGGGGAAGCGCGGCAGCTGCATGTCGATCAAGCATTGCAATCGATCGATCTTAACGATGCCGAGCCAAAGCTGATCGAAGCGAAGAGAGAAGAGCTGATCGCGCATTCATCTTTCGAAATTCAAAAATGGGATCTCCCGGTTGCCCGTGAGATTACGCGGCCCGGTCAAATGGCGATCGTCTGTTGCCTAACGGGTTCCATCCGTTGTGGAGATGTCGATCTTGCACCGGGACACTTCTGTCTGGTCCCCGCAGCGTTGCAAGATCGACAAGTGCATCCGCGTGCTGCGGACACGACGTTGCTGCGCGTGACGATCCCGCGCGGTTAGGCGCGCACGCCGCGCAAAAGATAAGTGCGTGGCACAAACCAGAGCCGGTGCGCGCTCGACACCCTCCAGGTGGTACGATCTGGAACGAGTTTGTAGAGAAACGCTCTTGTCGCGCCGTCGCCTTCGATGAAAAGCACCTGCACTAAGGCCGCGCCACGTTCCATTTTGATGGAACCAAATTCGATCCGTGAATCCTGCGCCTTCGCCGACGGATCGCGCCGGATAATTGATTCGATTTCGCGGAAGCGAAGTTTCTGCGGCGCGTCGGACGCTGCGAGTTGGTAAGCATTCAACTGGTCGATCCCGCCAGAACTTTGCTCGTTGTTGTCGATCTTCGCTGAAGCCCGCGGCGCATGCGCGATCAAGATTCCGCCCCCACAGAGGAGAGCGCACAAGCTGATCACCGCGATGCGAGTTGCAGAGTTCATGTCGAAGCGACCGGCGCCGAGAGACGACGCAGGTATTGAAAACTGTAGAGACCGCTCTCGTGCCCGTCGCCCCACTGCGGTTGCACGGCATAGCCGCCGATCATGTTGAAACGCTCGAGCACAAAACTTTTATCGGTGTAGAGAACGTGCGGTCGCGAAATATTTCCGAGCACGTCGGGTTCGCCGCCGCAGGCCGCACATGGACAAGCGCGCCGCAGCATTTGCAGATCGAGATACGATTCGCCGCCATCGTTCCATTGGATGGCCAGTTCATTCCCGATCGGTTGAATATTCTTTGCTTCCAAACGCATGAGATGTCGATCTTAGCAGACTGTCGATCTTGAGAGCAACTTCCGAGCTGAGGCAGGACAGCCTTCCCCTGAACGCACGTGTCGAGTAGTTTGGCGGCGGTCACTTTAACTATGAACTCTCGCGCCTTTCTTATCTTGCCCATCGTCATCGCGGTCGTCCTCGTGTTCCTCAGAAGCGTCGAAGCCGGGGACAATCGGGCGAGCCAAATTCTCACCCCGGAGCTTGCGCAACAGTTGTTAGGCCCCCCGGTCGAACCGGCCGCGAAGAATGCCGAGCCCGATACCAAAAGCGAAAAAACACGTCTCAGCTTCGCCTCGTATTCGATGAAAGGCGGTGACTTCAACGCTCCGCGACTCAGTCTCATGATCCGTCAGGCCGGATCGAAAGAAGAAGCGCAGCAAATCTTTCTCAGCTCAAAAAAGACATACAGCGGAGTCGACGTCGCAGGTTTGGGTGAGCTCGCGTATCGCGTGGCCGCGCCCGCGCAGCTGAACGTGCTCAAAGGGGCGGACTGGCTCATCATTTCGGCGGGAAGTTTCAAGACGCCCGATCCGGCGATGCAGGAAAAGGCGGCGCGCGAGATTCTGAAAAAACTGGCTCCGTAAAAGAGCGGATTGTTAATCAGCGCCCGTGTCCGCTGCGGCCCGCGTCTTCGATGTCGATCTTGCTCCGAAGATCGCCGTCCCCACACGAACGAGCGTTGCGCCTTCTTCCACCGCCACTTCGAAATCGTTCGTCATCCCCATCGAGAGATGCGGCAGCTTCATTTCGAATTCTTTTTCAAGCGCATCGCGCAGCTCACGAAGATCGACAAAGGATTTTCGCGATGCTTCCGCTTCTTCGGCGAGCGGCGGAATTGTCATCAAACCCTCGATCGATAATCGATAGAGTGACAAGAGCGATTCCATTTGGGCGCGCAACGCATCGGGTTTGAAACCAAACTTACTTCCCTCGCCCGCCACGTTCACTTCCAACAGAATGCGCGGATGCATTCCCAATTCTCCCGCGATACGGTCCAGGTCTCGGGCAAGATCGACATCGTCGATGCCGTGAAATAGTTCGAAGAGCGGGAGCGCGTGTCGGATTTTGTTTTTCTGGAGATGACCGACGAAATGCCAGCGCACGGTCGACGGTAGCTCGGGAATCTTCGCGCGCGCCTCCTGCACTTTGTTTTCCCCGAAAATTTGTTGGCCAGCTTCAATCGCTTCGCGCACGCGCGCGGCATCGTGAGTCTTAGAGATCGCGATAAGATCGACATCGTCCATTTTCCGGCCGCTTTTGCGCGCGGAGTCGGCTACGCGGGCACGCACGCGGGCAAGATTTTCGGCGACCGATCCCATGGGCGAAGTTTCCACTGTTGCCGACAACCAGCAAACAGCGCTTGGCCGCCGCCTAACGCCGATGACGATGACGATGTCTTGGAGTCGGACTTGGCGCAGGCGTGGGTGTGATGGTTGGCGTCGGTGTTGGTGTTGCCGATGGAGTTGGGGTCGGGCTTGGCGTCGGGGACGGGGCCTGCACATTCACAATGACCGCGTCGTAAGCGACCGAATGCACCGCGTCATCAACACCAAGCAGGAATGTATACGATCCCGCCTGGCCGAAGGTGACCATCGTGTTCGCGGCGTTCGTGTTCGCGAATGTAACCGGCGCGGGTCCCGCATACAGCTTCCAGAGAATCGATGCGCTTGCTCGGATCGTTAACCGTACCGGCGAGCGTTGTGGTGAGCCCGCTCACCTGTTGATCGACACCGGCATTTGCGCTGGGGGCGCCCAGCGAACGTGGCTCTTCGTTAGGCCCGGTGGTTTGGATCACTTCGAAATTATTGACGTCGATGGTGGAGAGATTGTTGAAGGCGTTGGCCGGGAAGCGATCGTCCGGACAAACGGAAACGGAAAAGAATCCGCCGTTATCGGCGACAATGGCGCCGTATTTTTTGAGCGCGAGCAGGACCGCTTTTTCTTCCGTGGTCCAGTAGCTGGGAATGGTAAAGCTCGACTTCAGACGGAGCCGCTGACCCATGGC
>JBDUDM010000003.1:0-44603 GCA_040002925.1 Spartobacteria bacterium
AGTCCCACGACTGCTGAGGAAACCCGCGAGGCGTCTGAACCCGCGACGCGCCAGTCTACTACCGTCGTGGTCGATGCCGGCCATGGTGGTTTCGATCGCGGTGGGATTCCAGGCCAGCGCGTCCCGGAGAGCGTCATGACTCTCGATGTGGCGCAGCGCGTAAAACGTCTCCTCGAGGCAGGTGGATATCGCGTGGTCATGACGCGCAACAGCGATGTCTTCATTCCGTTAGGCACGCGCGTCGCCATCGCCAATTCTTATCGCAACGCCATCTTCGTCTGCATTCATTTCAATTCCGCCAGCCGACGCGGCGCCAATGGAATCGAAACCTACTTCTACAGTCGCGAAAGTTTAGCGCTCGCCTCCGCCATTCATTACAACGTCGTGGCCGTCACTCCGACGCCGAATCGGGGCGTGCGGCGGCGCGGCTTCTTTGTTCTGCGCCGCACCACCATTCCCTCGGTCCTGGTCGAGTGTGGTTTCCTAACGAATCCAAGCGAAGCCCAGGCCGCCCAGAGTTCCGCTTATCAGGAAAAATTAGCGCAGGCGATCGTGCGCGGAATTCGGAGTCGCGGCTCAGTCGCGAGCACCTCGTCCGCTCGCGCCGGCAGCGCGGATGCGGTCCCGCTCCAGCCCTTCATCGATCAAACCCGCATGCGGAATCGCGATGTCGGCAAATCGAAACGCATCTCGAAAAAATCCAAGTCGTCTAAAAGCAAAAAATCCTCCAGCAGCGACAGCAGCAGCAAAAAGAAGAAAAAAACTTCTTCGCCAGCACCGGAGAACTGATTTGGAATCGCCGATCGTTAGCTCGGCGCAAATGCGGGAAGTGGAGGAAGCCGCTTTCGCGCGCGGCGTGAAAGTCGAAGCGTTGATGGACGAGGCCGGGGCCGGCATCGCACAAGTCGTTCGCAAATTTTTTCCGCAACCCGGCACCTGCGCCGTCTTTGCCGGCAAAGGCCACAATGGCGGCGACGCGCTGGTGGCCTCGGAATATCTGCGCCGCGCCGGTTGGAAGATCGACATTCACCTTGCCTACGCCGAGGAGGATTACTCCGAGCTCACGCGAAAACATTTGCAGATTGTGGCGCAAGCGTCTCGCTTGCGATCCGATGAAACCGCAAGCCAGAGGCTTGCGCCACCTTTAATCATTCTCGATGGTTTGCTCGGTCTCGGCGCGAAACATCTTTTGCGCGAACCGATCCGGAGCGCTGCGCGCGAAATCAATCGCCGGCGACGAGATGAAAACGCGTTCGTTTTTGCGGTCGATTTGCCGAGCGGCATCGACAGCGACACCGGTGAAGTGGATCCGGAAGATTGCGTCGTTGCCGATTTCACCGTTGCCATCGGCTTCGCCAAACATGGGCTCATTGTCGATCAAGCAGTCGAGCATGTCGGCGGCATCGAGATCGTTCCCCTTGTCGATCTTGTGTTACCAGAACGAGCCGTGATGGAGTTACTGGCCGCGCCGCGAGCATTTGCTCCGCTGCTGCCGCGAAGAAATTTCAGCAGCTACAAAAATCAATTTGGTCGTGTCGGCATCGTCGCCGGCTCAGAAGGTTTTCTTGGCGCCGCGATCATGGCGACCGAAGGCGCTCTTCGCGCCGGCGCGGGTTTGGTCGATTTGTTTGTGCCGAAAGAAATTTACGGTGCGATCTCCGCACGTGCGCCCGAGGAAGCGATGGTGAAACCGTTGCGCTCCTACAAAGATTTACTCGATGAAAAAGTGGACGTGTGGGCAGTCGGACCGGGATTAGGACGCGATCGCGCGAGCGATATCCTCAAGTTTATCGATAACGCGCAAGCGCCAATGGTGGTCGATGCCGATGCGTTGAATGCGCTCGCGGGAAAGTTGCCGACGTTGAAAAAATGCGCGGGTCCGCGTTTGCTAACGCCGCACACGGGCGAGATGGATCGGCTGGTAGAATCGGGAAAGATGTCGCGTGCCGGAAGAGCGCGCACCTTTTGCGAACATTTTCCGGTGACGCTGTTGTTGAAAGGCAGCCGCACGGTGGTGTGCGAACGCGGCAAACCTCTGAGCTATAACTCGACCGGACATCCGGGAATGGCGACCGGCGGAATGGGTGATGTGCTCACTGGTGTTTGCGCGGGGTTGATCGCGCAGAAGTTGTCCATCTACGATGCCGCGCGCGTCGGCGCCTGGGTTTGTGGCCGCGCCGCGCAGATGTCGATCTTTCATTCGGGCGCGAGCCAGGAATCGCTTTTGCCGCGCGACGTGCTCAATCATCTCGGCGAAGCCTTCAACGACATGCGAATGTAGTCGCGCTATGGAGCCCTCTTCGCAGAATCCCCCGCTCGCCGCGCCACCTCCCCAAACCGACACGGGCTGGGGCCGCACTAAAAAAGCGCTCGGCCCCATCGCGGGCGTCGGCATCCTCATCGCCAAATTCTTCGCAAAATTAAAATTCTTCATCTTCCCGCTGCTGAAATTTTTCCCGATCCTCCTGAAATCCGGCGGCACCATGCTGATCATGATCGGCGTTTACACCGCGATCTGGGGTTGGAAGTTCGCGGTCGGATTTGTCGTTCTGTTGTTGGTGCATGAATGCGGACATCTCATCGTCGCGCGCAAATTTGGGTTAAGAGTTGGCGCACCCGTTTTCATTCCGTTCATGGGCGCATTCATCGCGTTGAAGGAAGCGCCGCGGAACGCCTGGATGGAAGCGTGCGTCGGAATCGGCGGCCCGATGCTGGGCTCGTTAGGCGCGCTGGTTTGCAATTCAATTGGGGAGATTTTCGACGCCCCTATCTTTTTCGCGCTCGCCTGGTTCGGTTATTTCCTGAATCTGTTTAACCTCACCCCCGTCGGCATGCTCGATGGCGGGCGCATCGTCAGCGCCATGTCACGATGGCTTTGGATTCCGGGCTTCGCCCTGCTCGTCTGGTTCGGTTTCACTCATCCCAACTTCATCATCTGGCTAATCGTCATCGCTTCGCTGCCGCGCGTGATCTCACTCTTTCGCAAACGCACTGAAGAAGAACGCCGTTACTACGAAGTCACTCCGTCGCAGCGATGGACGATGTCGATCTTGTACTTCGGCCTGATCGCCGTGCTCGTCTTCGGAATGCATCTGGCGCAACGCGATCTGCACAACCGCGGCGTCCGTTCGCACAACCAGGGCGAAGACGTGATCGTGCAATAGTCAACCGACGGCGGCCGCGAAAACTTTTTCCGGCTCCAGTCCAATCCGCCGCAAGATCGACAAGAAACGTTCGTCGGAATGCAGGGGCCGAAATTCCGGCGCGATGCCGATCATGTGCAGGGACGAGGACCGATCCGTGCAGGCCCTCTCGAGATAGCGAATCGCTTCATCCTGCTCGCCGAGCGCGACGTAAACATGCGCGAGCGCATCGCCCGGCGTATAACGGCGTTTCGAAACGATTCGCTCGAGGACATTGAGCGCGTCGGTGCGTTGCCCGTCACGCGCGTACAAGATCGACAATCCGAATGACGGGACACCGGTGACGGCCTGCGTTTTTTCAAACAACGCCATCGCCTCTTTTTCGCGCCCGGTTTCGCGATACAACGCCGCCAACGCCGGCGTGCCGTAGAGAAATGTCGGATCGAGCTGAAGACCGCGCTCTCCCTCCACCTCCGCTTCCTTAAACATCCCGAAGTAACCGTAAAGCTCACATGCGAAGTTGCTCACCCACAGTGACGCCGGGTCGATCTTCGAAGTGCGTTCCAGACAGGCGAGAGCCTGTGCGCGATCGCCGCGCTGCGCGAAAAGCGACGCGGAAAAATAATTCGATGTCGTCGAGTTCGGATCGAGCGCGACCGCGCGGGCGAACTCTTCCGCGGCGCCGTTTAAGTCCCAATCGAGAATGCGCTTTGTTTCACCGAGATAGACATGTGCTTCCGCATCCTCGTTGTCGATCTTGATGGCGTTGAGCGCGGCATCGCGAACTTTCGGGTAGGCTTCGCGCGGATGAACGTAGGCATCGGCCAGCCAGAGCCACGACTTGGCGATGCCGGTCCAGGCGCGATGAAATTGCGGATCGATTTGGAGCGCGCGTTCGAAAAATTCCAAACTCCGGCGCAAAGCATCTTCGGTGCTTTTGTCAGACCAGAAGAGGCCCTGTAAATAAACATCGTAAGCTTCGGTGTTGCCCAAACGCGATTGCGGCGCGGTAATTTCCAATTTCAACTTGAGCGCATCCACGATCGCGTTCGTGATTTCATCCTGCAGCGCGAAGATCCCCTGCATTTCCCGCTCGAATGTTTCCGACCAAAGAGTGAAGCCGTCGCAGCATTCGGTTAGCTCGACCGTGATGCGAACGCGGTTTCCGTCGCGACGCACGCTCCCCTCGAGCACATGGTCAACGTTGAGCTTGTTCGCGATTTCGCTGAGCTCGACCGCTTTGTCCTTAAACCAAAACGAGGAGCGACGCGCCGCCACGCGCAGTCCGTCGATTTTACCCAGGGCCGTGAGCAATTCCTCGGCGATACCGTCGCCGAAATAATCGCGGTCGCCTTGCGCGCTGAGATCGTGGAAGGGAAGGACGGCGATCGATCGCTCGTTCGAAGGAGCGGAAGGGACGATGTCGATCTTAGGTGGATCGACATCGTCGGTTCGTTTGATGCCTTGTCGGGTGAAGTCATAAATCCAAGCCAGCACCAGCGCGACAGGAAAGCCAATCAGGATGACGACGATGATCAAACGCTGCTGCCAATTCGGGATATCGAACGTGGGAAAGACCTGTGTGACAATCTGGATAAGCAACCAACCGACGATGGCGTAAGTCGCCGCCACCCGGTAAACCTTCCGGCGTTTCAGCTCGGCGAAGAATTTTTTCGGATTCACGGATTCTGTTTTGCAATCAAGCGTTGAAACTCCGGATCTTGCCGCAGCGGATCCCACTCCCAACGCAGTCGTAAATCCTGCAGCGTGATGCTGTAGTTGGCGCTATCCACCGCGCCGGGAACGGATAGCAAATGTTTCAACAGCTCGAGCGCGCGCGCGTTCTCACCAGTGCGCGCGTAGATGAGCGCAAGCACCGCGTTAAAAATCGTTCCATCCAGTGCGTCCTGCGATTCCGGGCGAAGCTGCACAGCCTTCGTTCCTTCCATGATGGCCCGTTGTTTATCGCCGAGAAAAGCGCACGTCATGCCCAGGAACGCGTGACGCTCCGCTGCGTCGGCCGCTTCGTTAGCCGAGCCGGAGAAAAAATCGCGCGCGCGTTCCAGCTCCGGTTTGGCCGCGGCAGGGTCCCCGCGCAACATCGCGATCTGGCCCGCGAAAAAACTGCGCGGAGTATCCACGCCGTTGAAATAGGAAAAGGTATCGAGCGGCGACGCGCGTAACACGCGCTCGGCACCGGCCGCGTCGCGATCGGCCATGCTCGCGTCGATGCGAAACGCGGTCACGGCACCGTCCGGATCGTGACCTGCCGGAATGGTCGCTAATTCGCTCTTCAAACGCGCCGTCGTGCCTCGGGCCCAGAACTCGACGTAACCAATCTGCGCCTTGGCATTGACCGACTCGGGCGTCAGCGTAATGAGGCGTTGCGCCGTCGCTTCGGCGTTAGGCCAATCGCGCATCGAGCAATAAACGTAGAGCGAATCGCGCACGATATTCGCGTTTTGAGGATCGACCTGGAGGATCAGGCGGTAATCCGCCAACGCCTCTTGCCAACGGCCCTGACGCCGCTTGATCGCGGCCATGTCCCACGGTATCGCGCTGTCGTTAGGCAGAAGCGAGCGCGCGACGCCGAATTCCCGCAGGGCATTGGTGTAATCGCGCTCGAACCAATAAAAACAGAGACCGAGCGCGTGATGGGCTTCACCCAGATTCGGTTGCAATTTTAACGCCACTTCTGCTTCATCGCGCGCCCGTTTTCGCCACGTCTCCGTCGGCTCGTAAAAATGGTAGATTCGTGCGCAGGTCGCGGCCAGACGCGCGTGGGCCAGAGCAAAATTCGGATCGAGTGCGATCGCCTGGACGTAGAGTTGTTCGGCCGTGCGATAATCCTGCAGGAATGTGTCAGACTTGAACTCGTAGTGACGCGCTTGCAGATAGAGATCGTTCGCTTGCAGATTGTTCGTCGGCTTGCGTTCGACCTGCGCTTTCTCCTCCGGGGTCAAGGTTGCTCGCAAGGCATCGGCGATTTCGCGCGCGAGCTCGCCCTCGATCCCTAACGAATCGTCGAGGGTGCGATCGTAGCTGCTGGCCCATAGATGTCGATCTTGCAGCGCGTCGATCAACTGCACGTTCACCACCACCCGGTTGCCTTCGCGCCGAACACTGCCTTCGAGCACATTGGCGGCACCGAGAGCTTTCGCGATCTCGCGCAAGCTGTTCGAGCTCTTGCGCCCCCGATAATTTTCCACCGAAGTCCGGCTGATTACGCGCAGATCGTGAATCTTGGCGAGGTTCGTCAGGATATCGTCCTGGATTCCATCCGCAAAAAAAGCATTGGCCTTGTCGGCGCTGTAATTCTCGAAAGGCAAAACGGCGATGCTCTTTTTGGGAATGGTCTCGCCGCTAAGCGAGCGAAAGGGCAGGCGCTGGTAAAATAACATCGCGATCACGAGCAGCAGGACACCGATGATGATGAAGTCGATTTTGCGCCCCATCCCTCGCTCCGCCGCAAGATCGACATCTTCAGTGCGGACGAGTCCTTCCGGAGTGAGCTCGTATATCCAGGCCAGCACCATCGCAATGGGAAACCCGATAATCGCGGCGATAACGACAAACCGCACCGCCGAATTGGGAATCTCGAAGAAGGGAAAAACCTGCGTCGCGATTTGGGTAACGAGCCAGGCGGCCATTCCATACAAGGCCGCGCCCCGGTACACATTACGGCGCTTCAGCTCAGCGAAGAATTTTCGAGGCTGCATCTATGGCGAGTTAAAACTTTTCCGGCCCAGTCACAAGCGGAACCTCGCGTGTGATGCTAATTTGCGCGATGCCCTTTCAGCTCGAATCGAACTATCAGCCGCGCGGCGATCAGGGGCAGGCCATCGCGAAGTTGAGCAAGTCGATCGTAGCCGGAAATAAGCATCAAACGCTGCTCGGCGTCACTGGTTCCGGCAAAACGTTTAGCGTCGCGAACGTAATTCGCGAGGTCGATCGACCGACGCTGGTGATTTCGCATAACAAGACGCTGGCGGCGCAACTTTACTCCGAGTTCAAACAGTTCTTCCCGCACAACGCAGTCGAATATTTCGTTAGCTACTTCGATTATTATCAGCCGGAAGCGTACATTCCGCGCAGCGACACTTACATCGAGAAGGACTCTTCCATTAACGAAGAGATCGAGCGATTGCGGCTCGCAGCCACAAGCGCGTTGCTTTCGCGACGCGATGTCATCGTCGTAGCCAGCGTGTCGTGTATTTACGGCATTACGTCGCCGGAAGATTATTTGCGCATGCTGCTGACGGTGAAGAAGGGGCAGCAGATCGGCCGCGAAGCCGTGCTCTCTCGTTTGATCGACATGTTGTATGAGCGCAACGACATGAATTTCTCGCGCGGAAAATTCCGCGTCCGCGGCGATGTCGTGGAGATTTATCCCGCGACGGCCGACGAAGAAGCCATGCGGCTGGAATTTTTCGGCGATGAAATTGACGCCATCACCCGCTTCGACCCCCTCACCGGCCATGCGTGCGAATCGCTCAGCATCATCACGTTTTATCCGGCGAAACAATTCGTGACTCCCGCCGACAAGCTCAATCGCGCGCTCAGTTCCATTCGGAATGAGCTCGAACATCGCATTGTCGATCTTGAGTCGCAGTCGAAGCTGCTCGAGGCGCAGCGTCTGCGCATGCGCACGGAATACGATCTCGAGATGTTGCAGGAAATGGGATTCTGCAACGGCATCGAGAATTACTCGCGCCATCTCTCCGGCCGCGAGCCCGGCTCGAAGCCCTACACCCTGATCGATTTCTTCCCGAAAGATTTTCTGCTCGTGGTCGATGAATCGCACGCCACCATTCCGCAAATCGGCGGGATGTATGAAGGCGATAAATCGCGCAAGACCGTGTTAGTAAATTACGGGTTCCGTTTGCCAAGCGCGCTCGATAACCGACCGCTGAACTTCGATGAGTTCATGAAGCTAACGAATCAGGTCATTTACGTCAGCGCGACGCCGGCCGAGTTCGAAATCAACAACAGCGTCGCTGGCAACACCGGCTACGTACCGCACAAGCGACAGCGCATCGGCGACAATGAATTAGTTCCGTTCGTTTTGCCCGGCGAAGACAAAAACAAAAGCCGGGTGTTGTTAAGCCGAACGGATCAACCGTTGGAAGAATTTGATGTCAGCACTCCCGGCATGCCGCTCGTGGTCGAACAAATCATCCGGCCAACCGGCCTGCTCGATCCGCGGATCACCATCAAGGAACTCAAACATCAGATCGACGACACGATCGAGCTTTGCCGCCAGCGTGTGGAAAAAAATGAACGCGTCCTCGTTACCACCCTAACGAAACGCACCGCCGAGGATTTGGCCGATTATCTGCGCGACGTCGGATTGAAAGTCCGTTACCTGCACAGCGACATCGATACGATCGAGCGGGTGGAGATCTTGCGCCGATTGCGCGCGGCCGAATTCGACATTCTCGTCGGCATCAACCTCCTCCGCGAAGGTCTCGATCTTCCCGAAGTCTCGCTCGTCTGCATTCTCGATGCGGACAAGGAAGGCTTTCTGCGCAGCCAGACCTCGCTCATTCAAACGGCCGGCCGCGCCGCGCGCCACATCAACGGAGAAGTCGTGCTCTTCGCCGATCAGATGACGCAAAGCATGCAGGCGCTCATCTCCATTTCGGAATATCGGCGCACCAAGCAGATGGAATACAACGAGAAACACGGCATCACGCCGCAGACCGTGCGCCGCGCCGTCCAGGAAAGTTTGCACACCATTTTGCGCGGCCGCGAAATGGAAGCGTCGGTTATCCGCGAAGCCGGTGGCAATTTCGATCTCACCGAATTGCTGCGAGAACTCGAGGACGAAATGCAACGCGCATCCGCCAATCTCGAATTCGAGCGCGCGGCGTTACTGCGCGATCAGATCATGGAAGTGAAAGATGGCACCGGCATTTCGAAGATTGAGCCGAAACGCCGGCCGGTGAAATACACCCGCACCTCCGGCCGCCGTCGCTCTCGCGTTTGATCGACATCATGCCGAAAACGAAAACCAAAAGCGCTACGGCAAACATTCACGCCGTCGTCGGCTCCGATGAAAGCGAAGTAAAACGCATCGCGGCCGAGCTCGCCGCGAAATTAACGCCGCCCGATGCCGGCGATTTCGGATTGGAAATCATCGATGGCTGCGCCGATAACGCCGAGCAAGCGGCGACGCGGATAAGATCGACAATCGAGGCGCTGCAAACGCTGCCGTTTTTCGGCGGCGCGAAATTGGTCTGGCTGAAGAACGCGAACTTTCTGGCCGACTCTGTCATCGGCCGCGCGGCCAGCGTCGTGGGCGCGCTGGAAGGATTGGCCGAAATCATCAAAGCCGATTTCGCCGACGGAACAACGTTGCTCGTGAGCGCGACCGAAGTGGACAAGCGTCGCTCGTTTTACAAAACGCTGGGTAAACGTGCAGAAGTCCAAGTGTTCGACAAACTTGATTCGAGCCGCAGCGGCTGGGAAGAACAGGCGACGGATGTGGTGCAACGTCGCGCGCGTGAGCACAAACTGGAATTCCAAGACGGCGCTCTCGAATTGTTCGTCCTGCTCACCGGCGGCGACACCCGGCAGATCGAGAACGAGCTGGAGAAGATCGACATCTACCTCGGCCCGCAAGATCGACATGTAACAATCGATCACGTCCGCGAACTGGTTCCGCTCGCGCGCGCCGGCGTAATTTTCGAATTAGGCAACGCGCTCGCCGAACGCGATCTTGAACGCGCGCTCACGCTCGTGCGTCGTTTGCTCGATCAAGGCGAATCCGCCATCGGCCTTCTTCTCGTCGCGATTTTACCGACGGTCCGCAATTTACTTTTGGCGAAAGACCTGATGGATCGACATCGCATGTCGCGGCCGCATCAGCCGTTTCAATTTATTTCCGCGCTCAATCGGCTGCCCGCGGCTGCGACGGAACATCTGCCGCGCAAAAAAGACGGAGCCATCAGCGGCTACGCTCTCGGCATCGCCGCGCAAAACGCGCATCGCTTTGAGACGCAAACATTGGTCGAAGGAATGGAAGCGTGTCTGAACGCGAACGTGCGCATCGTCACCTCGCAGCTCGATCACGAATTAATCCTGAGCGAAGTCGTCGTAAAACTGCTCGGCCTGTAGCCGCTTCGCTCTGCGAAGCGAAGACGCGCCGCAGAGCGGCGCGACTACAGATCAAGTTTCGCCAACCTGCTTCCGCGCGATCGGTCCGACGTACGGAATGTCCCAGCGCACATTCGTAAACGCTTTCACGATCGCAATGATCATGACGACGAGAAAGGCCAAGTGCACGAGGGCGGCGATGATTGCCCAGAAGAAAACCAAGACCGGTCCGATGCCCGGGATTGCCCAGAAGACGGCCTTAATAATCGCCGAGACAATGTTGAAGAGAAACCACGCGCCGCCGAAAATGATCGACTGCATGGCGTAGAAACGGACGAAGCTGTTCCGCTTTTCGAGAATGTAAAAAATAATTCCGCCGATGAGCGGGATGCACGCGATCGCTGCCGCGACGTTCGGCGGCAGATTCATCGATGACGGTTCGCTGCCGGAATTTGAAACCGGAGTGGCGAGTGGCGGCGGTGGCGATGGCTGGCTCGGATCGATGGGATTGGGCATAAAATTAGTTACACAAGATCGACATCTGCCATGTCAAGCGAACTCGGAGTAAAGGCAAGTGATTTTCGCTTTCGCGGGTAAGGCAAAGCCCGTACCGTCGATGCCTCATGCGGAAGAAGTTTTCTCACGGCTTCACCTTGATCGAGATCCTGGTCGTGATCGCCATCATCGCGGTTTTAATCGCGCTCATCTTTCCGACGATCAGCGGCATGCAGGATCGCGGCAAAGTCACGCAAGACCTGAACAATCTTCGCCAGCTCGGATTAGCCGCGCAAATTTATCTGAACGATAACGACGGCGCTTTTTTTTCGCCGAGCTCCAATTGGATGCAATCGCTGCATCCGAAATATCTTTCGAGTTGGAAAATCTTCCTGTCGCCGTTCGACAAGGGCCGCTCTGCAACTGAAGTCGATGCGAACGCCACTATTAGCTACGGCTTCAACACAAACGCCCACGGCGCAGGCGCGACTGATTCGTTGCTAGCCGATAAAATTAAAAACCCGAGCGCATTTATTCTGTTCGCACCAACGCAACCGTTTACCAAAAAAGGCGGGGACGCCGCCGTCACAGTTACAAAAGACAGCGCTGGTCCCGGCGGAGCTGCCAAAGGGGGCACTCATAATAAAGGACAACGTATCAATGCGTGCATGGGTGATTTGCACGCGGAAAACATGGCATGGAGTGCGTTCGCCGACGATACCGCGAAGCAGCGATGGAATCCCGATCCGCAGTGATTCCTCCCCGCATCGAAATTGGGCAAGCGATCCTGCCGCGAAGTGGAGAATTCATTCGCGAGATCTTTAAAGGGAGGCGTTGCGCGGTCATCACCGACACGACGGTCGCTCCGCTTTTTGCTGAGCGGCTGGAACGAAGTCTAACTACTGCCGGATTTCAGCCAACGCTCATCGCCATTCCGGCGGGTGAGCAATCGAAGACGTTCGAACAAGCCGGTGAGATTTGCGATGAGATGATCGCGGCTGGGTTAGATCGACAATCGTTTGTGGTCGGGCTCGGCGGCGGCGTGGTCGGAGACATTTCCGGATTTGTCGCAGCGATTTTCCAACGCGGCATTCCGCATGTGCAGATTCCGACGACGCTCCTCGCCATGGTCGATAGCTCGATCGGCGGCAAAACCGGCGTGAATACGCGCGATGGAAAAAATCTGATCGGCGCGGTTCATCATCCTTCGCTGGTGATCGACGATATCGATCTTCTGCAAACGTTACCGCCGCGCGAGCTGCATCAGGGTTTCGCCGAAATCGTGAAGCACGCGATCATCGCGGACCAGAAAATGTTCGCGGAGTTGAAACATGTCGATCTTGCGAACATCGTTCCGCTCATTCGCCGCAACATCGAGATCAAGGCAAGCGTCGTCGCGACGGACGAACACGATCGCAGCGGCGCGCGCGCAATTCTGAATTTCGGGCACACTGTTGGCCATGCGATCGAGCGGGCGGGGAGTTACGAAAAATTTCTGCACGGGGAAGCGGTCAGTCTCGGCATCGTGGCCGCGAGCAATGTCTCGATGAAGAAAGCGGGACTGCCGCAAGAGCAGCGAGATGCGATTGTCGATCTTCTGCGTTCTTTCAATCTGCCGACGAAGTTGCCGGCGGATTTTCATCGCGAGAAAATTTTCGAGGCGTTGAAGTTCGATAAGAAGTTCGAAGGCGGGCAGGTGCGTTTTGTGGTCACGGACGGAATCGGGAAGGCGCGGTTAACGAGCGACGTGACGCTGGAAGATATTCGCGAAGCGATCGAGCAGTTGTAGAGGTCGCCTCTACAGCTTTCGAGCGCGCGAATAATAATCGACCAGCCCATTCAAGACGCTATCGGCGTATTCGCGGAAAATACTTTTCCGTTGCGCGCCATTGATGTCGCGCGCGCCTTCGAAATCACCCGCTTGAATGCGGGCAAAAGCATCGCGGCTGTTCATCACATACGGCTCACAATAAATAACCGGGCAGCGATAAAGCCGGGTGGCGAGCAAATTGCGCGCATAAACGTAACCGGTCGCGCCAACTTTGGTGGTGGTGAGCGTGGTGGGATATTGATAAGGCGGCAGCCGCGTTTCGCGTGCGAGGGAACCGGCGACGTTCTCGCTTAACGGCAATTCCTCGTCGTAGGCGCGGCTGAGTAATCGGCGAATCATTTCGAAACGTTCGTCATCGAACTCGAGCTCGTCTTTCAAGTAGGAGCCGTTCACGAGCAAATGGAGATGGTTGTTGTCGATCAAAGTTGGATTGTCCGGCTCGCCCCAACTTTCGGCGTTGAAATGCAGGCAAAGCACCATGTCCGGATGCAACTTTGTGCTTACGAGCACGGCGCGTCGCCGGATTTCGCTGTAGCGATAAAACAGGATCTCACTTTGCCAGCGGATGGTTTGATTCTTGGCCGCGTCTTTCGGATCGAGCACGTCGGCGCGCGGTTGCGGCACGCCATTTTTGATCAGGATTTTTTTGGCGAGCTCGCGGAAATCGTCGGGCCTTTTCGTGGTGACGGGTTCAGTGCGGCTGCGAACGAAAAAAACTTTTGCGCCGAGCGCATGTAGTCTCGGCGCGAGCAGACGGGCCACTCGCAAAGTCATATCGCCTTCGGTTACCGGCGCGCTGTCGCCGACGCGGAACCAGCGCTCTTCCATCTTCGCCCACTTGCCGCCGAGATGACCGGGATCGAGCGCGATACGCAAACCGGACAGTGCCTTGTCGATCCTGCCGCGCGGAAGAGATTTCGCCGGATGCCAGAGTCGCGGAACGCTTTTGCGCGATTCGCTGTCGGCGGCGAACCGCAATGTGAAATACTTCTGCGCCGCGCGATTCGTTAGGATGCGCGCAGAGTCGTTGTCGATCTTGAACAGGTCATCGGCAAATCCGTGGGAGCAATAAACATCGTTGATCAGATGGGTGAATTCGTCTCGGGTGATCGTCTCCTGGTATTTTTCGAGCACGCTCCACTTCGGCCGCGCGCCGAGGACGCCGATGTTTTCGGCTGCGTCGGAAATCGCCGGCCAGATCGACAATGACATTGCCAGGCAAACGAGCCGCGGAATCATTCGCGCCAATGAAGCACCGATGGCTGGATTTCGCCTTCTTTAATACGATGGTCGCCAATGCTCACGGTCCTTTTCCTCGGCGACATCGTTGGCGAACCGGGGCGCAGCGCGGTCATCGCGCGTTTGCCGGCGTTAAAAGAACGCGAGGAAATTGATTTTATCATCGTCAATGGCGAGAACGCGGCTGCCGGTCGCGGTATTACCGGGAAGATCGCGATCGACCTGCTGCGGGCCGGCGTGTCGGTGATCACCACTGGCGATCACATTTGGGACCAGAAAGAGATAGGCGGTTTTCTCGATCTCGAACCGCGATTACTGCGCCCGATCAATTATCCCGAAGGCGCACCGGGCAATGGCTCGATCGTCCTCGAAACTGCGCGCGGAAAAGTCGGAGTCCTCAATGTGCAATGCCGCACGTTCATGCAGCCGATCCTGGAGAATCCTTTTCGCGCGGCGGAGTTGGCGGTGGCGAAGATGCGCGAGGAAACGTCGAATATCATTGTCGATGTTCACGGCGAGACGACGAGCGAGAAAATCGCAATGGGACGATTCCTCGATGGCAAGGTGTCGGCTGTGCTCGGGACGCATACGCACGTGCAAACCGCAGACGAACAGATTTTTCCCGGCGGGACCGCGTTCATGTGCGATGCGGGAATGTGCGGCCCGACCGAATCGATCCTTGGCCGCGCGATTGAGCCGATCATGGATCGCTTTGTTTCGAACTTGCCCGCGCCGTTCCCGGTAGCGGGAGGTGAGGTGCGATTGCGCGGAGCGTTGATTCAAATCGATGAGACGAGCGGGCGAGCATTGCGCATTGTGCGAGTGGACGAGCCCGGACGCGTGCCGGCTGCTGACGTTGGACCCAAGATCGACATCGAACAATCGGTCGCGGCGGCGGAAGAAACGTAGAGAGTTGGCTTGCGCAGAGAGACGCGGCGCGTCAGTCTCGAATTCTTTCCTCAACTCAACCGTCGAACCAAAATATGAAACGAATTTTTGTTTTCAGCACAATCGGCCTGGCCGCTCTTTGTTTCTCACAATCAACCCCTGCCGAAGGCAATTCCGAGGCGAACAAACTCGCGCGCCAAGGCAGCGAAGCAGGCAAGGAAAAAAATTGGGATGAGGCGGTGGATTCGTCACGCAAAGCCGCGGAAATGGATCACAAGTACGCGCCGAACCTGGCGGCCGCGCTGCAGCAGCGCGCCACCGCGAGCGCGAGTCAGAATAAGTTGGCCGAGGCGATTACTGATTTCGACGAATCGATCAAGATCAACCCGAAGAGCGCGAGCACTTACGAAGGCCGGGCCTATGTGCACATGAAGATGAACGATTTCGAAAAGGCGTTCGCGGATTACTCGGACGCGATCAAGATCAATCCAAACGAGGCGCGCTATTATCAATACCGCGGTTACATCCTGGAAATGAAAGGCGACTTCAAGGGCGCCATGGCCGACACGGAGAAATTGCTGAAGCTGAAAAAGGGAGATGCCGATGCGCAGGCGCGCAAAGCGCGTTTAGAAACGCGGATGAAAAATGCGACCGCTCCTGCTCCCGCCCCGCCGCCTCCGGCGCCAGCGCCTAACAAGGCCCCCTAGCTCGAATTATTCCGCGGGCGATTCCTGGCCGTTTACCGGAACCTGTTCCGGGGCCTTGTCGTCATCGTGTCCGATGAAGCGCGGTTTCCGCCGCGCCGCCGGCAAGGGCGACAACGTCATGGTGATATTCCGCCCCGCGATCTTCGGCTCCATCTCCACCTGCGACATGCCGTTAAGATCGTCCCGCACTTTGTACATGAGCTGCATTCCGAATTCCTGGTGCGCCATTTCGCGACCGCGGAATTGCAGCTGCACGCGCACTTTGTTCCCCTTATCGAGAAACTCTTCGCCGTGACGGATCTTCGTCATGTAATCGTGGTCGTCGATGTTCACCCGGAACTTGATCTCTTTCAGCTTCGAACCGGTCGGACGCTTGTCCTTATCCTGCTTGGAGAGGTCGTAACGGAATTTACCGAGCGCCACGATTTTGCAGACGGGCGGATTCGCCGTCGGCGCAACTTCGACAAGGTCGAGCCCGAGATTGGAAGCCTCGCGAATGGCCTCCGACAATTTCATCACGCCGAGTTGTTGACCCGAAGCGGCGATAATGACTCGGACTTCGCGGGCGCGAATCCGACCGTTTACACGAAATTGTGGTTGCAGATTAAATCATTCTCCGGGCCGGCAACGATGGGAGTGCGCCATCATGCCGTGTCTTCTGTCTCGCATTTTTCCGGCGACCATTCGCCGAACACTCGTCATTACCGCGGCTGCGAAGTCTCCCCGATAACGCGGCCCGCCAGTGCGCGAGCCGACTGGAAGTTGTAAGCAACATTTGTGCGGTGGCAAGATGAATCTCGCGAATGGACGATGTCGATCTTGCGCGAATCAGGGAGGCGGCGCGCCAAAATGCGCCGCGTGCGCCGCATAAGCCACCGCGTCCTCGAGCATTGCATCGAGCGTGGCCACGAACGGTTCCAGCCGCACGATTCCAGAAAACACCGCGCGATCGCCGATTTCGGTATCGATGAGAAACGCCGGCCGCTGCGTTACCTGCAGCGCGTTGAACTCCTCCGTCGTCGCGCGCATGCGCGCATTCACCTCCGGAGATTTTGCGCGCTCGAGTAACTTGTTTTTATCCAAACCAGCCGCATTCGCCGCGACGTCCGCCGCCACCTGCCAATCGCCGCACATTTTCCCTTCGCGCAAAGTCGCATTCGCGATCGCCAATCGGATGCGATCGTCTTTCACGCCAAAATCTTTTCCGGCTTCCGCCACGGCATTGGGCGCGGGATATTCCTCCGTCTGGTGATCGCACCAATCGCTGCGCAACATGAAAGGCGAACGCATCATCATTCCGCTGCGCCGATAAAACCAATCGTGTTGCTCGTGCGAAGTCGGCAATCCGGATTTATCCATGAGCGCGATCTTCCACTGGAACTCGACCCGCCCTTCGTAGCGCTCCTTTAATTTCGCCCACATCGGCTCCGACCAAAAACACCAGGACGAGATAACATCTATATAAGAGGTGACGGTAATGCGCATACTGGCTCAAAGTTGAACGCCCACCGCACAACGTTCAACTTCAACTTCGCGCAAGATCGACATGATCGGGCTCAACCACATTCTCCTTTTTCTCGCCGTCGTATCGCCGCTGGCGGTACTGGCGCGCGCGCGGCGTCCCGATCCGAGTCATCGCGGTTGGCGCGTCGCGGCCATCCTCGTGCTTTCGATCGCGGCCAGTTCGTGGCTCTTCTTCCGCAACTCCGCCGGTTACATCGCCGGCGGCGCGTGGCTGGCCTTGTTGTTTTTGCCGGCGGTTGGCTTGCGCCGAGTCGCCGATCTGACCGCGCGACAGCGGTTCAAGTCAGCGCGAAAATTAGCGAAGGGTTTGCAAATTCTGCATCCGAGCGCCGAGCTGCGGCAGGAAGTCCAACTCCTGCGCACGCTCGAATCGCGGCAAGACGCGGGCGAATTTCAAAACGTTCCGGCCCCTCCCGCGCAAGATCGACATCGTAATTTGCGGACGTCGCCCGCGGTATTGATTCTCATCCTGCTCAACGCCGCCGCGTTTCTATTCGAGATCGGCCACCGGCAGTGGCAGGAGCCGCTCGGATTGCATCGGCTCGGCGCCCTCGAACCGTTCTTCGTCGTTTACCGGCACGAATACTGGCGGCTGCTCACCGCACTTTTTCTGCATTACGACGTGGTCCATCTTGGTTTTAATCTTTTCGCGCTTTATGTCCTCGGTCCTCCCCTCGAGCGCGCGATCGGCGCCGTCCGATTCGTGGCCTGTTATTTAATATCCGGGCTTGGCTCGAGCGTCGGAGTGGTAGCCCTCACGCGCTTTCATTTAGCGCATGCCGATCAACTGGTGGGTGCGTCCGGCTGCATCATGGGAATCGTCGGAGCGTGGGCCGCGTTTCTGTTGCAGCACCGGCACGCCGCGCTCGGCCGCCAAAGGCTAACGAACGTGGCCATGATCGTCGCCATTCAAGTGGTGTTCGATCTTTCCACACCGCAAGTGAGCATGGCCGCGCATTTATCTGGTTTGATCGCCGGATTCGCGATTGGACTCGTCCTGGCGCGAAAGAAGATTTCGATCTAACGAACGATTTGGCCCATCTCTTGCAATCCAGAAACTTGCCGCCGCCTCTTTTCTTGGTTAACTCCGCTCCACTCCCCGCATGCCGACCTTCCAGACTTACAATGTAACGCCGACGCTGCCCGACGCGCTCGAGCCGCTGCGCGAGATCACGTTGAATCTTTGGTGGACATGGGAGCCGTCGGCGCGCCGACTTTTCCGACATCTCGATCCGGAACTATGGGACCGCACCAATCACAATCCGGTGCGGATGCTTCAGCTCTCCCGGCAGGCGCGGCTGGAAGAAGTTTCGCAGGACAAAACTTTCCTGCGCGAATTGAAGCAGGTCCACGACGTCTTTCGAAAATATCTCGAACGCAAAGATACCTACGGGAAAACGGGAGCCGGCAGTGCGATCACGAAACCGGTCGCGTATTTTTCAGCGGAGTTCGGTTTTCACGAATCGCTTCCTAACTATTCCGGCGGTCTCGGCATTCTCGCTGGCGACCACTGTAAGTCGGCCAGCGATCTCGATCTCAACTTCGTCGCCATCGGCCTGCTTTATCGACATGGTTATTTTCGGCAGGAGATCGACAAGGAAGGCCGGCAGCACGCCATCAGCCTGAATCAGAATTTTCATCATCTGCCTATCCGCGAAGTCCAGCGCGACGGAACCAACCTGCTCATCTCCGTGCAAATATTAGATCGACAAGTACACGCGAAGATCTGGGAACTCCGCGTCGGCCGCGTAAATCTTTATTTGCTCGATACCGACACGCCGGAAAACAGCGCCGAAGATCGATTGATTACGGCCGAACTGTACGGCGGCGATCTGGAAATGCGGATGCGCCAGGAGATCATGCTCGGGATCGGCGGCGTAAAAGCGCTGAGCGCGCTCGGCATCGATGCCGAAGTCTTTCACATGAACGAAGGGCACTCGGCCTTCTTGGCCCTCGAGCGCATTCGCCTGAACGTGACCGCGAGAAATCTCGATTTCTATTCCGCGCTACAAGTCGTCGCCGCGGCGAATGTTTTCACGACGCACACGCCGGTGCCGGCGGGGAATGATTCGTTCCCGCGCGAGATGATGCGAAAATATTTCGGACATTTCGCGCGCGAACTGAACATCCCATTCGACGAATTGTTTTCCTTCGGGCAAACGCGTGTCGATCCGAACGATCCGTTCAGCATGACGATCCTCGCGCTGCGCTTGAGCCGGCACGCAAATGGCGTGAGCAAATTGCACGGCGAAGTGAGCCGCTCGCTTTGGAAAGATGTCTGGGCGGGCGTGCCGATCGAAGAAGTGCCGATCACCAGCATCACCAACGGCATCCATACGAAAACGTGGATGGCGCCGGAATTTTCCGCGCTGTTCCGCAAGCATCTCGGCGAATGGGAGGAAAACCTAACGAATGAGGACTTTTGGCGGCGGGTCATGGATATTCCCGATGCGCAGCTTTGGGAGACGCATCAGAAACTCAAGCAGCGCCTGGTGGACTTCGTGCGCGAACGCGTCCGCGCGCAACGCCAGCGCGTCGGCGAATCGCCGCAATCGATCCGCAACGTCAATCAGTTGCTCGACCCGGATATTCTAACGATCGGTTTCGCGCGTCGTTTTGCCACTTACAAACGCGGCGCGCTTTTGTTCAGCGACAAGGAACGGCTGAAAAAGTTGCTCAACGACACCACCCGGCCGGTGCAATTTATCTTCGCCGGCAAAGCGCATCCGCGCGACGAAGGCGGCAAGGCGTTAATCAAAGAAGTTTACGAATTCAGTCGCGAAGCGGGGATCGAGAACCGCGTGGTCTTCGTGGAAGATTACGACAGCTACATCGCGCGCCGCCTCGTGCAGGGTGTCGATCTTTGGTTGAATCATCCGCTGCGTCCGCTGGAAGCGAGCGGCACCAGCGGAATGAAACTCGCGCCTAACGGCGGATTGAATCTGAGCGTGCTCGATGGCTGGTGGTGCGAAGGCTTCAACGGCAATAACGGCTGGACCATCGGCTCAGAGATTCAAAACGGCTCCGTCGAATTTCAAAACGAAGTCGACGCGGGCAGTCTTTATCAACTGCTCGAAAACCAAATCATTCCGCTCTATTACGCCAAGCCCGATGGGAAACTTCCCCTCGCCTGGCTGCAGTTGATGCGTGATTCCATTCGCAGCGTTACTCCCGTGTTCAATACCCATCGCATGGTAAAGGAATACGCGGAACGTCTTTACCTTCCCGCCGCAAAATCGCATCAGGACTTTTCGCGCGACAATTGCACGGCCGCCACGCAGCTCAGCCAATGGAAATCGCAGATCCGCAAAGATTGGCCGCAGGTGCGCATTCAAGATGTGCAGATCGGAAATCAAAATCGACAAAACATTCCGGTGGGCGAATCGCTCGAACTGACCGCGCGCATTCATCTCGGCGGAGTCGATCCCAAACACGTGCGCGTGGAAGCGTATCATGGCGAAGCGCAAAACGGCGGACTCAAAGATCCGACCGTGACGATGTTAAGCGCGAGCGGACAGAACGGCGACGGCAGCTACATCTACCAAGGCACCGTGCCGGCTTCCGAGAGCGGCGCTTACGGTTTCAGCGTGCGCGTGGTGCCGACGCATCCGCATCTCATGCAAACGCATGAACTGCGTTTGATCACCTGGTCCTAACTAATCTTGCGGATTGAATCCATGAACGTGGAGAAATCCTTGTTCTCACTCGCCGCGTGATTCAGCGCGTCGAGCCGCGCGTCGATGCTCACTTCCGGCAAAGAAACGCGATCACCTTTGCCGAACACGATCTCGTCCCATTGAATCGACGAAATCTTATCGTTGAAACGCGCCACGGATCGTCCGCGAAAAAATGCGCGCGTTGTCTCCGGCGGAGTGAAGATCGACATCCTGATATCTTCTTCGCTAACGAAGCGACGCATTGATCCTTGTCGCGCGAGTTCGTAATAGAGCCCGCGCGCAAGATCGACATTGTGATATTCGAGATCGATCGATTGCAGCCACGGATCGCTCCAGGAAAGTTTCTCCTCTTCCTGCAACGCATTGAGCAAAAATTTTTTCGCGGCCCAATCAACGCGATCGCTTGTCGCCATCGCATCGCGTTCCAGATCGTTCAGAACATTTTCCCATTCGCGCAGGATCCATTGTCGATCTTCGTTCATGTCGATCTTAGCCGCGGCCTGCAGATACATCCGCTGCACATCGACAGCGGAAATCTTGCGGCCGTCTTTCAGCTCGATGATCCAATCGAAGTTCGGATCGCGACTGATCGATTTGTGCGCGCCGACTGCCTGCGCGATTTCCAGCGGCGGCGCTTCGCCCCGTTCGATCAGGTCGAGCACCATCGCGGTCGTCCCGATCTTCATCGCGGTCGCCCACTCGCTCATGTTCGAATCGCCGATGATGACGTGCAGGCGCCGGTAGCGATCGGCGTCGGCGTGCGGTTCGTCGCGCGTATTGACTAACGGGCGGCGATTCATCGTATCGATGCTCACCAGCACCGCGAAAAAATCGGCGCGTTGCGAAATTTGAAACACACCGGGCTGCGCGGTCGCCGCGCTTTCCGCTTCCACTCCCATTTTTCCGGCGCCCGCAAAAATCTGTCGCGTAATGAGAAATGGTAAAACTCCGCTGACGATTTGGTCCCAAGGCACATCGCGGCGCATGAGGTGGTTGTCGTGACAACCGTAACTGTGCCCCGCGAAATCGGTGTTGTTCTTGTAAAGCCGGATCTCCTGTCCCGTCGGAAGCTTTTCGTTCCGGCGCCGGGCGCATTCCGCCAGAATCCGCTCGCCCGCTTTGTCCTGCGCCACGATTTGTCGAAGCGTGGTGCATTCCGGTGTGGAATATTCCGGATGCGCGTGGTCGTTATAAAAACGCGCGCCATTCGAAAGCACGAGGTCGCTTTTTATTTCTTCGAAACTGAGCGGCCGGTTCTTATCGAGCTCGTAGTAGGCCGATTCGTCGGTGTCCTGCAAAAGCGACTTCGCGCGGAAACCACGGGCGTCGCGATGCGGATCTTCCAATTGATAATCCCACTTCATGTGCGCGCCCTGTTCGGTGTAGCCGCGCACCAACTCGATCGACTCGGCGACAACATCGACAATCTCCGCGCCAGCCACGGTGATTCCGTATTCCGTCTCGAGGCCAAAGACGCGCTTCATGCGTCCGAGTGAATCAAACGACGCCCGATATCGATCTTGCGCGCGATCCGAGCGGCTTCAGCGGCGAAATCTTGACCACGTTTTCCGGATCGTAATCGATGAGCTTGAGCCAATCCTCCGTAATGTCGCTGGTCGGAAAAATATCGTTCTCGCCATATTCGGCGTTGAACGCGTTCTGCAAATCGTTCTCCGTTAGGCCCTCTTCCTGACCGGATGAAATCGAGCGCTTGATCGTCATCGCTTTTGCCCGCTCGACGATCGACGCGATGATCGCGCCGCTGATAAGATCGCTGCGGTAAAGCACTTCTTTCCGGCCGCTCCGGAACGTCACTTCGAGGAATTTGTTTTCCTCGGGCTTCGCGAATTGCCAATCGACAAAGCGTTCGATCATTTTCTCGATCGCCTCGCCGATATTCCCTGCTTCTTTCGAAAGGGCGCCTTCGAATGGGAGATCGTCCGTGAGATAAATGCGGTAAATCTGGCGGGCGCCTTCGCGGTTCGGACGGTTCACCTTAATTTTTCGATCGATCCGACCCGGTCGAAGAATGGCCGGATCGATCAAGTCCGCGCGATTCGACGCGAGAATAATGACGACGTCGTTCAGCGAATCGATGCCGTCCATTTCCGAGCAGAACATCGGGACCAGCGTCGAAAGAATATTCGAGTAACGCGACGCGCGGCGCGTGCCGAGGATCGATTCGGCTTCGTCGATAAAAAGGAACGGCATAAAGCCTTCGCGTTTTTTCTCGCGCGCGGTCGCGAAGATTTCGCGCACCATCCGCTCCGATTCGCCGACCCACATGTTCAGAATCTCCGGCCCTTTCACATGCATAAAATACTCGCGCATCTCCGAGCCGGTCTGCTGTTGCAGCTGTCTGGTTAGGTTATATGCGGTCGCCTTGCCGATGAGCGTCTTTCCGCAACCGGGCGGGCCATAAAGCAGAAAACCCTTTGGGGTCGCATGCTGGAACTTTTTGAAAAGATCGACATGTAACAATGGCAGCTCGATCGCATCCTTGATCGCGCTGAGCGCAGCTTCTTGTCCGCCGACTTTTTCCCACGGCAACTCCGGAACATCGTCGAGATAATGTTCCTGCGATTTCGCGCTCGATAACATCTCCAGCGCCATCCGGTAGTTCGAGTCGACGCGAACTTCGTCGCCACTCTTTAATGTCGACTTCGCCAATTCGGCGGAGCGTTGCAGCACCAGCGATTGCGTCCCGTGCTCCGACCCCACGCGCAATCGATCGTCGCCTAGGACTTCGGTGATTTTCGTGACCGGGCCGGCCGTTTCAAAACCAAGATCGCCCACGATGACGAACGCCTCGTTAACCAAAACGCGCGTCCCTTTCTTCAGCTTCGCCAGCGCAATGCGAGGATCGACATTGCAAAAATAATCCGCGCCACCGACCACGATGTGCGCGCTTTCTTTCGACGTCGCGCCCAGAAATGTGCCGATGCGATTGGCCGGCGAAGTCACCTTCTTGATGACCTCCTCCAGCTTCTCGATCATGCGGCGCGCTTCGACGAACGTTTCCTCGTTGTCGGAAATATCCGGGCGAAGATCGAGAAGTTCGCGCCGGGTCGGATCGCCCGGCGGCAGAAATGCGATGATGCGATCGAACGATTCGAGCAAACTCGGCGGACGCGAGCTTCCCTCCTCGCCCTCAAATCCTTCACTAAGCTCGTCGCTCATTCGTAGTTTGGATCAATTCGCCGAACCGAAACGAGTATACCTTTGCCGCGTTCATTTCGCAATCCGCTCGCAAGATTTTCAAACTTCATTGTCGATCTTGCGGCTAAGGGCGGCCGCCTCTACAATCTGAATCTTTCGGGAGTCTTAGCTCAATTGGTTAGAGCGCCGCCCTGTCACGGCGGAGGTTGCGGGTTCGAGCCCCGTAGACTCCGTAAATTTCTCATGTGGCCCATTACTGCCATTAACCGCGCGTTAGATCGACAAGCACGCGCGCGCCGCGACAAATATTTGTTCATCATTTGCATGAACAACAGCGGCTCGACCTTGCTTGAGCGCATCGTGAGCGAATGTCGCAATGGCGTCGGCTTTCCCGCGCCGGCCGGACCGGAGCAGCAGGTCAATGGCCAGGGCTTCGTTCCCGATCTCATGCCGATCCCGGGAAAGATGACGCCGAAATGCCGCCGTATCTGGTCGGAGCAAGCTGCCGTTTTCGAAGATGAATCGCGTTACAAGTGGCGACGAATCAAACGCCGCTGGCTTCGGCAATGGTCGCGCAATCCAAAATTCGAAACGGCCGATCCGCGCATCTTCCTGGAAAAATCGCCGCCCGATGTTTTTCGCACCGCCATGCTGCAAAAACATTTCCGGAACAGCTTCTTCATTTTGATGCAGCGTAATCCTTACGCGGTGGCGGAAGGAATTCGGCGACGCGCGAAATTACCGATCGAGCGCTGCACCCAGCATTGGATTCGCTGCGCGCAGAAACAAATTGAGAATGAGCAATCGCTGCATCACCAAATCTCGCTCAGCTACGAACAGCTTTCGGAAGAACCCGATTATTGTCGCCGCAAAATCGTCGAGTTCATTCCCGAGTTCGACGATGTCGATGTACGGAAAGACGTCGCGGTCCACTCGATCGACGGCTACGTGCGACAGCCGATCACTAACTACAACGCCAAACAAATTGATCTGTTATCGGAGGAAGATTTGAGCGCGATTAATCAACGCCTCGATCAAGTGCCCGAGGTGATGGCTCACTTCGGCTACGATTACATTCGGTCGAAGCGAAGTTGAGCGGCTAGAATTTAAAGTTCAAGTCGGCCCGGACGATATTGCCGTCGGTCTCGGCGTCGAAATTAAACCGACGGTCGATCTCGTTGTGAAAGTGGATGTCGTTTTCTTCGAGATTAAAATAAAGATATTCCACGCGGACCGACCAATGACAGTTCAGCGCGTATTCCAATCCGCCACCGACCGTCCAGCCGACGCGGAAATCGTCCGACGAACCGCTGCCCAGATCCGGCCCGCAATTGCCCGTGTCGCAATTATCGACTACTCGACTCTCCGCGTTCGATCCAATTCCGCCGCCCGTCGCATAAGCGAGCATTTATCGTGCATCAGCGACACGCCCATGCGCGCGCGCAACGTGGTAAAGAAACCGCCGCTCGTCTCACCGAACGTATCGCCACCAGGTGAGGCCGGCTGAGTTCCATCGCCATCAATGCCGAGGTAACCTGCGTCCGCTTCCAATCCGAAGACGAACGAGTGGACTTGGAAATTGTAGCCGATCTGTCCGCCTTTGGTAAATCCGGATGCGTCATAAGACCATTTGTCATTGTCGAGATTGTAATCGTCCACGTCCTTCATTTCGCTGTTCCCGAAAACTCCGCCGCCGTTTATGCCGAAATAGAAGCCGCTCCAGTTACAAGACGGCGGCATCGGCGCGACGGTGGTCTTCGCATCCTTGTAATCGGAGCGAATCGCTTGCGGGCCGGCGAACGCGGCCGCGGCCAGCAAACAGCCGGCATAAAGGCTAACGAATGGAAAAATTCACGCATCGAGGAAAATCTGCACTGCTGTATTCGCTATAAATTTCGGCACTCCGCCTTAGGAGGCCGCTAATCGTTTTCTCTTTTCGACGCCACAAAACTTCCGTTGCCTTCATCGAGATAAATTGTCGATCCAACCCGTGAAACGCGCAGATACTGCCGCCACTTCCCGATCGGGAAATCGTTCGTCGCTTCCAGCGTTTCCGTCTCCGGCTTTACGACCGGATTGTCGATCTCGCCGCGGGACGAGTCCGTCCGACTGGCGGACCTGCCCATCGCTTCGGAAAGCACGCGACCGTCCATGTTCCCGCCGCCGATTCCGAGAATGCGCAAAATGGTCGGCGCAAGATCGACATTTCCACTTGGCAGATCGCTCGTTAAGCCACCGCGAAAATCCGGACCGGCGGCGATCAACGTGTTGTGCATATCGAACCGGCTGAGGGTGGCATGCGTCCCCTTTCCGACCGCGCGCTGCCAATCGGCATCGATCATTCCCGGAACGCCTAACTGATTGTTCGAATCGCTCCAGCGAAATGCGAGCACCACATCGGGCGACGTTTCATTGTCGATCTTAGCGACGCTCAGCTTGAACGTTCCGGCCGTTCGTTGCTTCGTGAAGATGACGCCGGCGAAATTCGATTGCTGCAAAAAATCGACCAGCCGCCGCGTGACGGCGGCGTCCTGTTGCATCACGTAAAACAAAACGGATCCGCCGTTCCCGACCATCATGATGTCGCCGACCTTCGGCTCTTCGGAAAACTCGGTGAACACACGTAAGCCAGCGGCCTTCAAAATTTTCGACAAATCGATCGAGCGCGAGATGGTCGAGAAACCGTGATCGGAAACGACAAAGACGTCGGTCGTTTCCCGCGCATGCAGGCGATCCAGTGCGGCGAGCACCCGCGCGAGATTTTCATCGGCGGATTTGATTGCCGCCAGCGCGGCCGGCATGCCCGGCGCAGTTTTGTGCTCGGTATCGTCGGGTTCGCTCAGCCACAGAAGGGAAAACGCCGGCAGTTGCTCTCGCCACAGAAAATCCGTTAGGGCTTTGACCGTCCAGGCATCACGATCACCGGCGTTTGTCGCCGGCGGAAAAACCCCGAGCGTGTTCGCGAGCGAAGCGGCCGCATCGCCCGGAAGCGATGCTCCGGCGAAGAGGGTGACCGACTTTTTTGCGCGCGCGGGATCAACATGTCGATCTAACAAGAGGCCAACCGTTTTCGCGGTGGCGATCGCCGTCGTTTTACCCGCATCCTGCACGAGTTCCGCGAGCGTCGGCGCGGCAACGTATTTTCCGGCGGACCATTGATCGCCTTTCTCCACCACCGCGCTCGCTTCGACATCGATCGATTTTTTTGCATCGAGTTCGGGCCGGTAGACGTGATTCGCGAGAATCCCGCTGTGCCCGGGATAAACACCGGTCGCGATGGCGACGCCGTTGACATTGGTCGCGCTCGGATAAACCGAATGATGATTCCGAAAGGTCACACCGCTTTGCGCGAGCTTCCAAAGCGTCGGCGTGTTTTGTTCACTGACAAAATCGGGACGCATCCCGTCCCAGACAACGACCACAACATGGCGCGAATCCGCCGCGATTATTTGCGAAGTGGCAAGGACGCAGCCAAAGACAGACAAGATCGACAAGTACTTTTTGCTCATGAAGACGCGGGCCGGTGAACGAAAGCAATCATGTAATGTCAGATTACCCGTTCCAACGCAGCAGATGAAAACATTCTTTGCCTTAATGGCTAGCGGACTTGCGATCGCCTCGACTTTCGCGGCGCCAATTATTCCTACGACGGACGGAACGACGTGGCCCTACCTCATGACGCAGGAAGCAGGCGAAGGTCTCGGATTCTCTGGGAAATCGCCGGAGACGCAGAGCAAAATGCAGGTGCCGGTCGTTTATCGCATCAGCGGAAGACAAGCGCTCGATGGCAAAGATTTACTCAAATTCGAAATGCATCGCGGAGGAATGGTGACGAATGCGGACCTGCTTTCGGTCGACGACAAAGGGATGAAATGTCTTGGCCGCATCGATTCGAGCGGCGAGATGACGAAACTCGATCCGCCGCAGATCATGATTGCCGCGCCGCTGAAGGAGGGCGCGAGTTGGGATTACGACGCGCGGATCGGCGAGACGAAAGTGCACCAGCATTACGCCGTCACCGGCGAAGAAGATGTCGATCTTGCGGCGGGAAAATTTCACGCCTTCAAAATCCATGGCGAACAAACGTCGCCGAGCGTGATGATCATCGACCGTTGGTTTGTGAGCGGGACCGGCATCGTGAAAGACGTTACGACGATGCGCGATGCCGATGGCGCCATGCGGCGGCGGATCACGTTGGAATTAAAAGAGCGGCCGAAAGTCGCGCCGCGACCCGCGGTGAACGACAAGAAGTTGAGCGTGACGATCGGCAAGGAAGCGGTCGGGCCGGGCGCAGCGGAGTTCGGTCCGGCGACGCAAAAAATTTACGCGCGCTGGCGGGGCAACGGGTTGCGCGCGGAAGCGAAGATTCGCGCGGTCTGGATTGCGGAGGACATCGGGGAGGTGGCCGACCCTGATTACATGATCGATGAGGCGACGACTAACGCGACCGCGCCGGATTCGCACGGCATCTTTACGCTGGCCCGGCCGGAAGATGGCTGGGCTCCCGGCGTTTATCGGGTGGAAGTTTATGTCGATGACGCGCTGGTCGACACGGCGAAGCTGAAGATTTTGAAATAAATCTTCGCCGATCAGGAAAGTTTTGAATCTGTTCCGCGCATCGGCGCATCATAATAGAAAGGAATTATCCATGAACCGACTCGCTCTTTTCACTCTCTCCGCCCTGACCATCTTTCTCTCGGCCTGCGACTGGGCCGGGATTCGCGGCAACGGCCACATAGTTACGCAGCAACGCCCGATCGGTGATTTCACCGAAGTCACGGCGAGCGGCTCATTCGAGATCGAATGGCATCCGGGCGCGCCTGGCCTCAGCGTCACCGGCGATGAAAATCTGCTCGGGTACATCGACAATCAACTTTCCGGCAACACTCTGAAATTCGATACGAAGGAGCGAATCTGGTGGTCGCACAAAATCAAAGTCGCCGTGTCGAGCGCGGCCTTGCGCGGGGTAAAACTTACCGGCGCCTGCAAGCTGAGCGCCAACCATCTAGCCGGCCCGAAATTTTATCTGCAATCAAGCGGCGCTTCGAAGATGTCGTTGGAAGGCCAGGTCGATGAACTTCTGGTCGACATGAGTGGCGCGTCGAAACTCGAGGCCGCGGGTTTGCGAACGAAGACGGCCGAGATTTCCGGATCGGGCGCATCGAAAGTGGACATCACTGCGAGTGAAGCGGTGCGCGTCTCGATCAGCGGCGCGGGCAAAGTGACCTACGGCGGAAACCCGCCCACGGTCGAGAAGCACATCAGCGGCGCGGGATCAGTTAGGCCGCGCGATCAAAGCAGCGACTAAGCGCGGCAGGGCGATGCCCGCCGCCTCGCGCATCGATTCGGTTGCGCTGGGCGTGAGCGATGTTTCCTCCGGATTGATCTCGATTAACTGGCGGGTCGCTCGCGTCGCCCAATCGATGATGTAACCGAAGAGCGCGGTCGTGCCGATGACCAGCGCAAGATCGACATCTCCACGCGCGAGAAAATTTTCGACGATGTCGATCTTGCGTGAGTCGAGTTGTTCGCCAAACCAGACCACACCTGGTCGGGTCTGCGCGCCGCATTGAGAACAGCGCGCGACATCTTCGCCGATGAAATGGCAACGCGAACAGCGCGTCTCTAAAATATCGCCGTGAATCTGCACCATCTTTTCCGCCGGCAATCCGGCGCGCGCGTGCAGATCGTCCACGTTTTGGGTAACGAGCAAAAACTCTCGCGCGTGTTTAGCAAGATCGACAATCGCCTTGTGCGCGGCGTTCGGTTCGGCCGCGCGAATGTTTTGCCGACGTTCGCGATACCACTCCCAAACCAACGCGGGATCCTGCGCGAATCCCTCCGGCGTCGCCAGCTTTAGCGGATCGAGATTTCGCCAATGACCGCCCGCGCCTCGAAAAGTGGGAATGCCGCTTTCCGCTGAAATCCCCGCGCCGGTTATGACGAGAATGCGATTGAGCATCACACGGTCAATCAGGCGCTCGGCCCAAACGCCTCTCCAACGTTTTCTAATCCCAGCCGATCTGGCGGCCTTTGTTTTGTTCTTCGAGCCACGCTTGCAGCGGCTTGAAGTACTCCGCCATCGCGCGCGTGGAAATATCTTCGCCAGTCGCGTCCTTCAAAACTTTCCGCCAATCTTCCGTGCTTCCTTTTTTCAGAATGTTATCGAGCCAGGCGCCGACTTCCTTGTTGTCGGCGTAATTACAAGACTGCGGGGGTTGGTTCAAAATCTTGCGCGCGATGTAATCGTGCAGTTGGAACTTAAACACCGTCGCAAAGGCGTAGTTATAATAGTAGGCCGGCGTGTCGTTGATGTGCGTCTTGGTCGCGGCATCGCAGAATTCTTCGCCGCGCGGTGACGGCGGCTCGACGCCTTGCATGTCGCCAACGTACTTCCACCAGCGCGCGTTCCATTGGTCGGCCGGAAGATTTTTCGCGTAAACGTCCGCTTCCCAATGCGGCATCACGCCGCACGAGAAAAAGATAAACGGAACCGCGCGCGCGAGCGCGTCATCGAGTAAAAACGCGTTCATGTCCGGCTTGAAAGCTTTCGGCAATATTCCGCGCGATTGCAGATACGGGACCTGACTGGAGGCGAGCGAAATCAATTCGCCGATGCCTTCGTGAAATCCGGGCGCCGCGCCGGTGCGCAGGAGCGGCGGAACTTCCGGACGGGTGTAAGCCTTGAAATAATATCCGTGACCGAGCTCGTGATGCGCGGTGAAGAACCAACGCGAATTCGGCTCGATGCTTTGCAGCGAGCGGATGTCGTTCTCAAGATCGACATGCCAACATGAGGCATGCGTGTTTTTCTTCCGCTTGGAATCTTTCGGAAGCGGATAGAGATCCGATTTTTGCCAGAAACTTTCCGGCAACGGCGCGAACCCGAGTCCAGTATAAAATTGTTCGGCCGTTTTGATGATCCATTCGGGCTGCCGGCCTTCGAAGTACTTGTCGATCTTCGCCGCATCGACGAGACCTTCCCATTCCTGCGCCCAACGATTATTGATCCAATGCGCCGGGATTTTCTTCGGCACGGGCTGATGATATTTCTCGGCCAGTTTGTATTTCGTCCAGGTGTGCAGTTGCAGATAAAGCGGCCGCAGCGTGGTCATCCAATCCTCCAGCATCTTGAGCATATCGTTAGTGCTCATGTCGTAATTCGACACTTGGAGGGTGAAATAATCGGGATACTTCATTTCTTTGGCGACGCCGTTTCGAAGGTCGCGCAAGACGACAAGATTCTGTTTTAAGGCGGGGCCGGATTCCTTCGACGCTTCCCAGACCGCTTTGCGTTCCGCAAGATCGACGCTCTTCTCCAGTTTATTGTCGATGTCGTTAGCCGAAATCTTCTTCCCCTTCAGCTTGAACTCGAAACTGTTGAGGATGGACGCTTGTTTCGTTTCCGCTTCGACGCGCTTGTTGACCAGGTCCGGATTCGTCATCGGACCTTCGGCCGCGTTCAAGAGCAGTTGTTTCAATTGCCGAACGGTCAGCTCGCTCAATTGCTTTTGCTCCGCGAGAAGCTCGCGCGCTTCGTTGATGATCGCCGGATTGCCGTTGAACGCCGCGTAAGCTTTGCCGGTCGCTTCCGACGCGGCGTCGTGCGCGTCGCTGACATCAGTAACCGCGAGCCACTGCGCTTCCGCGTTCACGCGATAGAGGCCTTGATAACCGGCGTTCGCCAATTTCAAAAAGCGATCGGCCCGTTCCTGCAAAGGCGACGCGCCAAATGCGGCGAGCGAGAACAAGATCGACAAGCAAAGCAGCGAAGAGGAGCGGCGATTCATGGCGCGAGAATATTGAAGCGGGCGCGGGAGAGCAAGCGTGCCTCTTGTCAGACGCTATCGGCGGGCCTTAGGTTTGGCCATGCGCAGAATTCTTAAATCGGAAAACAAACCGCTCGAAGTAAAGCCGCAGGAAAAATCGGTTTGGATTTGCCTGTGCGGTCTTTCCCGGAACCAACCGTTCTGTGATGGCTCGCACAAAACCATCGCCGGCGAGGAAGATGGCAAAACCTACGAATACGATTCGCAGGGACATCGCAACGAAGTTTAAAACGCCAATTTGTAAATCACGCCGAGCAATCCGCTCGCGAGCACGACTGGGATGATGTCGATCTTGTAACGGAGCATGGCGATGAAGGCCGCGGCGCAAATCGCGACCGCGAACCAATCGATGCCCCCGTTAGGCGGAAAGAGGACGTGCAACCCGAACCAGACGGCGAGATTCAGAATCACCCCGACGATCGCGGCGGTGACGGTAGAAAGCGTGGCCGAAAGCAATTTGTTATCGCGCAATTTCTCGAGGTAAGGCGCGCCGATAAAAATCCAGAGGAAGCAGGGCGCGAAGGTGACCCACGTGGTGATGAGCGCGCCGAGTGTGGCCGATAACAGCGGCGGCAGATTACCCGGATGATTCCAGGCGCCGACGAAACCGACGAATTGCAAAACCATGATGAGCGGACCGGGCGTCGTTTCGGCGAGACCGAGTCCATCGAGCATCTGGCCGGGCGCGAGCCATTGATAAGTCTCGACCGCTTGTTGCGAAACGTAGGGCAAGACCGCGTAGGCGCCGCCAAAGGTGACGAGCGCGGCTTTACTGAAAAAGATTCCTTCGCGGAAAATGGTGTGCTGCGTTCCGAGAAAAATCCCCGCGAGAACGATCGGTAGCCACCAGGCGAAGATCGACAATGCGCAAATCTTCAAGGCGCGGCCTAACGAAAGCGTTGGACCGAAAGCGTGAGGAGTAGATGTCGATCTTTCATTGCGCGTTTTGCCGATGATGAATCCGATAATTCCCGCGCTGACGATGATGAGCGGAAACGGAATGTGGAAAAAATAGATGGCGACGAACGCCGCCGCCGCGATTGCCCACATCGCCGCACTCTTGAGCGCTTTGCGGCCGATGCGAATGACCGCGACGGCGACAATCGCGAGTACGGCCGGCTTGAGTCCGTAAAAGATCGCCGCGATCCACGGAATGTTTCCGAAGGCGATATAGATGAAGCTCAGCGCACAGAGAATGAAGATCGACGGCAGAACAAACAGCACACCGGCAACAATGCCGCCGCGGATTTTATGGAGGAGCCAGCCGATGTAAATGGCGAGCTGTTGCGCCTCCGGGCCGGGTAACAGCATGCAGAAATTAAGCGCGTGCAGGAAATGCGTTTGCTCAATCCATTTCCGCTTTTCGACCAGCTCGCTCTGCATGATCGCGATCTGCCCGGCCGGTCCGCCGAAAGAGATGAAGCCTAGCTTGAGCCAGAAACGAAATGCATCACGAAAACTGGGCGCCACCACATGTCGATCTTGCGAAGCGGTGTTCGGCGTTTCGTTCATCTCGCCTGAAGCTTAGTGGCCGCGTGCCGAGGCGGGAATTTCGGCGTCGCCCGCGGCGGTCCCGCCGAAAGAAAAGGAAAAGACGGCGAAGATTTGCACGGCGGGTGTGTGATCACTGCAGCCGATCAGCGGCGAGAGATCAAAACGCACGTTCTTCGTCGGTCGCCAAGCCAGGGTCGGGCCGATGGCCAAACCCTTCGTTGATCCTGCGCCACCAATTCTTTCGCCGCCGCTCCGGTATTGCATTTCAAGTCCGACCTCGAGTTTCTCTTCCGGCAAGAGGAAGGGCATTTCCACGCTCTGTGCAAATCCCGCGCTGGCAGATTGTCTGCCGCCGAACTCGCGTTCGACAAAAATATTCATCGCCCATTCGATCAGGTGCGGAAAGTCGTGCGAAATGAGGAGGGCCAGCTCGCCCGAATCGTGCAATGCATCGCTCAGCCCGAAGCGGTACTCGGCGGAGATGGCGGGGTTGAGCGGAAGCTTGTTCCAATTCGCGAGCGCGTAACGCCCTTCGAGTGTGAAGCTGTGGTCGCGAGTCTCCCCTGCGAAATGCTCCACCTGATTTTGCACTCCGACAGTAAAGCGTGCCGGCAGACCCATCTCAATCTCCTGTCGGAAAAGTTGACTCGGTAGGCCGTGACGGAACATCGAGCCTTCGTATCCGGCTTCGAGCTCGAAGCTGAAAGGCGACAGTACGTAAGACTTGGTCAGCGTAGAGATGCGACCGTGCGACATGTCCGGCGGAGCACCGTACGCTGTCGGCAGTTCCTCCGCTTCCGATTCCACGACAACGCGGCGGTTCTCGACCTCCTGCGCATTTGCGCCAGTAACGCCACCGAGCAGAATTGTGACCGCCACTCGGAAAACGGTGCAGGATAAAATTCTCACATGTCGATCTTGCGGAGGAAGGGTCTTGTTCAATCAAAAGGCGGACTTACATTAGAACATCAGCGCAGTCCGCTGAATCCGGTTAAAAAACAAATTATGAAAACGAAAAACTTGATCGCAGCGGTAATGATTAGCGCGGGATTAGCGGTGAGCGCGCAGGCAGGCCAACCAAAAGAGACGCGGGTCTCGATGCAGACGTTGCCGCTCGCGGTGCAAAAAACAATCAAAGCGAAGGCCGGCCAAGACAAGGTCGTTCGCATTCTTCGGGAGAGCGAGAACGGCAAGGATGTTTTCGAAGCCATCATTATGAAAGACGGCAAGGAAATGGCGATTGAGGTCGGCGACACTGGCGCTTTTCTCGGGATGCACGAAGAAGCGGCCGGTCACAGCGATAAAGCTGAGACCACGAAGAAACATTAGTTAGTCTCGCGTTTCTGCTCCGAATTTTTTCGAGGCAGAATGGGCGCGAGTGTTTTTTAAAGCGATAGCGCGGGCATGCACGAGCATTCGCACGACCATGGCGCGGTCGGGCAAAATTTTACCCGCGCGTTTGCCATCGGGGTGACGCTCAATGTCGCCTACGTTTTGGCGCAGGTAATTTTCGGATTTCGCGGACACTCGCTCGCGTTGCTCGCTGACGCCGGACACAATCTCGGCGACGTCCTCGGTCTGGTGCTGGCGTGGGGCGCGAGTCATCTCGCGAAACGCCCCGGCACGGAGCGGCGCACCTACGGCTGGCGGCGCACGTCGATCATGGCGGCGTTGTTGAACGCGGTCTTCCTGCTCGTGGCGGTCGGCGCGATTACGTTGGAAGCACTCCGGCGATTAGGTGGGCGTGAAGATGTCGATGCGAATACGATCATCGGCGTCGCCGCGGCCGGCATCGCCATCAATGGCGTGACCGCGTGGTTGTTCATGGCCGGGCGCAAAAGCGATTTGAATATTCGCGGCGCGTTCACCCACATGGCGGCGGATGCGGCCATCGCCGCGGGCGTCGTCATCGCGGGCGTGGCGATTCATTTTACCGGATGGTCGTGGCTCGATCCAGCGACGAGTTTGCTTATCAACATCATCATCGTCGTCGGCACTTGGAGTTTGCTGCGCGAGTCGTTCAATCTCGCCACCGACGCCGTGCCTGAACATGTCGATCTTGCCGCGGTCAAAAATTATCTCGCCGGTTTGCCCGATGTCAGCGCGGTGCATGATCTGCACATTTGGGCGATGAGCACGACCCAGATCGCGCTGACGGCGCATCTCGTTATGCCAAATCAAACCGGCGGCGATCCGTTCCTGCACGATGTCTGCGCGCATTTGCAGCACGCATTCGGAATCGAACATTCGACCATCCAGGTCGAACAGAACGCGGAGACGTGCGCGCTGGCCTAACGACGCAACAGAATCAGGCCGACGATAGCGAAGCCAACGCCGAGCAAACGCTGCCAGCTCATCGGTTCGCGAAAGAAAATAATTCCAGCGATGGCCATGAGGGCCGCGCCGGCGGCGAGAATCGCGGGCACAGCGGAAAGCGGCCCGCCTTTTTGGAAGAGAAGAAAGAAAGCGATCGTGCCCGCGCCGACACAAATGCCAGTGAGCACCGAATAGAAAACGCCCTCGCTGCTCATCTTCTGATTCCAGCGGTGGCTCAAAAATAAAAACGCGAGATAGAGCAAGATCGACAATGCGGCTGTCGCTTCGACCACGAATCCGCCGAGGCCATCGCCGATGCGATCGGCCGCGAGCCGCGTGAAGATTTGATGCGCGCCGTAAAGAATCGCGGCGACGACCGCGTACCAAAACCAGGGCGCCATGCGCAAACATTAATCGCCTTGGCTTGAATAACGCAACGCAATCCGCCAAAACTGTCGGGGTGAGTCGCCGGCAGCAATTCGCGAATTTCTTCGGATTGAAGCGCAACATCGTCGTTCTGCTCATCGCCATCTTCGTTATCGGCGCGGGCGAAGAACTTTGGATGCGGTTCGTGCCGAAATATCTGCAGACCCTCGGCGCGAGTGTGTTCGTGATCGGGCTGTACGATGCGCTGCGGACGTTGTTAGGCGCGGTCTACGCATATCCCGGCGGAGTGCTTGTCGATCTTTGGGGACATCGGCGCGGCTTCATCACCTTCAATTTAATTTCAATCGCCGGTTACGCGCTTGTGCTGCTCATCCCGCATTGGGGCGCTGTCATCGCGGGAATGTTTTTGTTCCTGTCGTGGACCTGTTTTTCGCTGCCGGCCACGTTCTCACTCGTCGGCGCGACGCTCGCGGCCAATCGCTACACCATGGGCATCGGGATTCAGATGGTGGTGAAACGATTGCCCATCATGATCGCGCCGATCCTCGGCGGAATGTTGATCGATCACTTCGGCATTATCCCCGGAGTGCGCATCGCGCTCATCATGTCGATCTTGCTATCCGGGGTAACGCTGTTGGTGCAACGCGAATTGCGGGAGGAGCCGAGAGAAAAGATCGCGCCGGTCGAGCGGTGGAATTTCAAACGCAGTTTGCGCGAGTTGAATGCGCCGCTGCGGCGACTGTTGCTGAGCGACATTCTGATTCGGTTTTGCGAACGCATTCCCTACGCATGGGTCGTTATCTTCGCGATGGATTATATCGGTACGACGGCGCGGCAAGTCGGCATTCTGACCATGATCGAAGTGGTGGTAGCGAGTCTGTGCATCATTCCGACGTCATACTTCGCCGATAAACACGGCCGCGAGCCGTTTGTCGTAGTCACGTTCATCATGTTCGCGCTCTTCCCGCTGACGCTGCTTTTCTCACACAGCTTCGGCGCTCTCGTCTTTGCATTCGTTATCCGCGGGTTCAAGGAATTCGGCGACACTTCGCGCAAGGCGCTCATTATTAGCCACAGCGAAGCGCAACGGCGCGGGCAAATGGTGGGCGCATATTATCTGGTGCGCGATCTCGTCGTCAGCATGGCCGCACTGATCGGCGCGTATTTGTGGAAGCTCGGACCGGAGAAAAACTTTCTCGGTGCGGCCGCTTTCGGAATCGCGGGCACGATCTTCTATATAAAGACGGTGCGGCGCGAGCGGCAGGAATCCTTGGAGGAGCTAAAGCGGAATCTTTATCAGCTGCGCTCGAGCGAGAAGAAATTGTAGAGGCGAAGGCGCAACTGCATATTGATCGCGTGATATTCCTTCGGATCGCGGCCGCGCTTGGTTTTCTCGCTGTCGCTCTCGGCGCCTTCGGCGCGCACGCGCTAAGATCGACAATCGAAAGTCACGGTCTCCTCGATGTTTGGAACAAGGCGGTGCTCTATCATTTCGTGCACGCGCTCGCGCTCTTCGTGCTGGCGTTGTTCGCGAAGGCGAATCGCGGCGCGTGGTGGCTGCTCTTCGCCGGAATCATCGTGTTCAGCGGCAGCTTGTATGTGATGGCGTTAACCAACATGCGCTGGCTGGGTGCGATCACCCCGATCGGCGGAGTTTGTTTTCTGGCCGGCTGGATGTGGCTCATCATTTCACCCCCGAAGGTGTAAACTCGAAATCCGAAACTTGAAGTAGGCGTCGCTGAACGAGCAGCCTTGTCGTGTCCATCGGTTAGCTGCTAATTTGCTTTCGATGTTTAGCGCGTTACCCGAAATGCAACGAGCGGGCCTCACGGCGGTGGTTTTTATCACCACGTTTTTCCTCGCGCTCACGTTCGGCCGTCTCTTGAAGCGACGCGCCGGCGTGCGCTTCGGAGTTTTGTTCCAACTCTTTTCGCTGGTGCTCGCGTTCTACGCCGCGCTAGCAGCTTACGGCGTTCACGCCACTTGGCGGGATCACGTCGGCGCTGCTCTCGTCCTGCTCAGCTCCGCCGTAGTCGTCACGCTCGTGAATCGTTACGTCTGGGATTTTTATTTCGAGCAAATCCGGCAAACGACCATCCCCCATTTCCTGCGCGAATTCGTCGCCCTTGTCATCTTTCTGATCGCGCTCCTCATCGTCTTGAGCGTGGGGTATCACGCCGAACGGGAGCTCAAAGGCATTTTCCTCAGCTCCGCCGTCCTCGCGGTTATTCTCGGAATCGCCGGCCAAAATTTCTTCGGCGGCATCATTGCCGGCATGTCGCTCCAGATCAACCGGCCCTATCGCGTGGGCGATTGGTTACAGGTCGGCGAAAGATTTGCCGAAGTGATGGAGATCAACTGGCGCTCTACCCGGCTGCGGACTAACGACAATATCTACCTGGACATTCCGAATAACGAGATCGTCCGCACGACCATCGTTAACCTGCATTATCCGAATCAACTTCATGCCATGCGGCTGCGGATTGGGATCGATTACAATTCACCGCCGAACCGCGTGAAAGACGCGCTCCTGCGCGCCACCGTGGCGGCGCAAGGCGTGCAGAGCGACCCGCCGCCGAAAATATTCCTGATCGATTTCGCCGATCACGCGGTCACTTATGAGGTGAAATATTACATGCTCAATCACGCTGCCTACAACGACGTGACCGACGCCGTGCGCACAAATATTTGGTACGAGCTTAAGCGGCAGAAGATCACCATCCCATTCCCGATTCGCACGCTGCAGGTGGAACGCCGGGGCGGCGCCCGCACCATCGAGCAGGAACACGACGAAGCGCGCACGATTTTGCGGAACGAACCGCTCTTCCATTGCCTAACCGATTCGCAGATCGACAGCTTGGTTAAGCAATCGCACCTCAATCAGTTCGGTCGCGGTGAACGGGTAATTGAAGAAGGCGCCGAAGGCGATTCCATGTTCGTGCTGATGCGCGGCGCGGCGCAGGTCTTGATTTCGAAAAACGGATCGACCATTCCCGTGGCGATGCTGAGCTCGGGCGATTGCTTCGGCGAAATGTCGTTGCTCACGGGCGAGCCGCGGAGCGCGACGGTGCGAGCGGAGCGCGATTGCTATGTCATGGAAATCGGCAAATCCGTAATGGCCGGGATCATCCACGAGGCACCGGAATGTTTGCAGCAGCTGAGTGAAATTCTGGCGCAACGAAAATTGGAAACGGAAGGTGTGTTAAAAGATACGGTCTTGCCAGCGGATCAGGCCGCAAAGGAAGATGAATATCGCGCTACGTTTTTGAAACGATTGCAGACATTCTTCTCGTTGTGAGGCAACACCCTGCATTCTTTTGTCGATCTTAGCGGACGCCAAATAGCCTTTGCCAGCGCGGTAATTCTTCTTAGAGTCGAGCGCTTTATCGCGCGAAAATCATGACCCATCTTGCCTTAAATATTCTCGATTCCGGAGTGAACTTGTCGATGTTGTGCGCGGTCGTCGGCCTTGTCTTCGCTTTTATTCTCATCGCCAAAGTCCTTCGCCTCTCTCCCGGCAACGAGCGCATGCGCGAAATTTCCGGCGCCATCCAGGAAGGCGCGAAAGCGTATCTAAATCGTCAGGTCATCACCATCAGCGCCATCGCCGCGGTCCTTTTCATCCTTCTTTTCTTCGGTAAAGACCACGCAACCGCGGTCGGGTTTTTCATCGGCGCTTTCTGCTCCCTCGCCGCCGGATTCATCGGCATGCACGTCGCGGTCCGCGCGAATGTGCGCACAACGCAAGCCGCCAGCGAATCGACCTCGGCGGCGTTGCGCGTCGCATTTAACGGCGGCGCGGTCACGGGATTGCTCGTGGTCGGTCTCGCCCTTCTGGCCGTTGGAATTTTCTACAACGTCGCCAGTCACATGATCGGCCACAACGACGCGGTGCGCAGTCTCGTCGGTCTCGCGCTGGGCGCGAGTTTGATCAGCGTTTTCGCGCGACTCGGCGGCGGCATTTACACGAAAGCGGCGGATGTTGGCGCCGATCTCGTCGGCAAGATCGAGAAGAACCTTGAGGAAGATGATCCGCGCAATCCCGCCACCATCGCGGACAACGTCGGCGATAACGTCGGCGATTGCGCCGGCATGGCCGCGGATGTTTTCGAGACTTACGCGGTCAGCTTAATCGGCGCGATCTTGGTCGGCGCTTTGACCCTGGCGAACACTCCCGCCGCGATTGTTTATCCTTTCGTGCTCGGCGGAATTTCCGTTCTCGGTGCCGTCGTCGGCATTCTCTTCGTTAACATTTCCGGCGGCAAACCGGCCACCGTGTTGATGGGCTCAGTCGGCGCGAGCGCGATCGTCTCCGCGATTTTATTTTGGCCCGCAACGCATCGTCTTTTCCCTAACGGCGTCGTCGTCGCCGGCCTGCAACGTTCGGCTAACGACATCTATTTCGCGTCGCTCGTCGGCTTGGTCATGACCGCCGTAGTCGTCGTCATCACGAATTACTACACGTCGATGCATTATCGGCCGGTGCAGAAAATCGCGCGCGCGTCCGAGACCGGTCACGCCACCAACATCATCGCTGGTCTCGCGGTCGGGCATCATGCCACTGCGCTTCCGGTCGGTTTCATCGGTATCGCCATTTTGATCAGCTTCCATTTCGCCGGTCTTTACGGCATCGCCGTGGCCGTCATGTCGATGTTGTCGATGGCGGGAATCGTCATCTCGCTCGACGCGTTCGGTCCGATCACCGACAACGCCGGCGGCATCGCGGTCATGAGCAATTTGCCGAAGGAAGTCCGCACCGTCACCGACGAGCTCGACGCGGTCGGCAACACCATGAAAGCGGTAACGAAAGGTTACGCCATCGCCTCCGCCGGATTGGCCGCGCTCGTTTTGTTCGGATCGTATGTCGAAGAATTGAAAGCGCATCTCACCCGCAACGGCGATCCGTTCTCATTTCAATTTTCGTTAACCGAACCGAAAGTGATCATCGGACTTTTCATCGGCGGATTGCTGCCATTCATCTTCACCGCATTTAGCATGGACGCAGTGGGTAAAGCAGCCGGAGCGGTGGTGCGCGAAGTGCGGAGGCAGATTCAAGCCAAGCCCGGAATTTTAACCGGGGCCGACGTTCCAGAATACGGCACCTGCGTCGACATCGTCACCAAAGCCGCGCTGCGCGAAATGATTGTGCCGGCGTTGTTGCCGCTCGTCTTCGTTCTCGCCGTCGCCATGATCAAACCCCTCGGTCCGGTTGTGCTCGGCGGCGTTCTCGTTGGCACCATCGTGACCGGATTATTCGTCGCCATCGCCATGACTTCCGGCGGCGGCGCCTGGGATAACGCCAAGAAATTTATCGAAGAAGGAAATTTCGGCGGCAAAGGTTCCTTCGCGCACGCGGCGGCGATCACCGGCGATACCGTGGGCGATCCTTACAAGGACACGGCTGGCCCCGCGATCAATCCGATGATCAAGGTGGTCAACATCGTGGCCATTCTGATCATCCCCATTTTCTTTTAGGCGAAATCGGCGATCTTGTAAGATCGACAATCGAATCGTGATTGATCCATCGAACAAGGTTTTGAAAGGCGATTTCCAAATCGTCAATCAACAGCCTCCCGCGGTGCAACAACCGTCCCGGAGTCTGGCCAAGCCGGACCACACCTCGTCGCCATTCAAAGTGGTGATCGATCCGCGCGTGCGGCAGGATCTTCGCCGCGCTCTGTTCGAGCTGATCGAATACCACGACGAAGCGTTGGCCGAACATTTCGCCGAAGGAAAATTGTCGCTCGATTCCTACAAGGAATACATCGAGCTCTTCGCCCGCAGCTTGAAAGAAACAATGGATAGCCGCGAAGGCGTTTCCTATTTATTGCGCGCAGTCGGGTTCGACGTACCGCAAAGCGAAATCAATCTCGATCCGGAACTGCGCTGGAAAAAAGGCCCGGGCGCGTTCGGCTCGAGCTTGTTGTAAGATCGACAATCACAAGATCGACATCGTCGCCTTGCGATTATTTTTGTTCGATCAACGCGCGTTCTTCCGGCGTTAATTTATCCAGCGCGATGGTATCGATAATTTCACGCGCGGCATCGGGCTGTTCGCTGCCGAGCAGCGCAGCCGCGTAAACCGCTCGCCAACCCAGCGGCGCTTTCTGCCAATCAATCGGCGGCGCGCCTTCCTGCTTGAACTGCGCGACCGCGAGCCCGGGATCATGCCGGCGCAGATACGCCAGCGCCAACGTCACCCGATAAGACAAGCGGTCCAGATATTTTTCGACGAGCGCTTTCGCCGCCGCCGCGTTGCCCTCGATGTCGGTGCCAATTAATAAGTTCAGATACGCCAGTTGCGCCGCCGCATTTGGATCTTCGCGCGCACGCTCCGCGATCTTTTCCGCGGCATCGCGTTGCACCGAAACATCGCCCGAACGAACGCTCAGACGTTGCGTCGCGCGATAAGCGAAGTCGGCGTGCTCAGGATTTTTCGCGAGAAGATCGTAGGCTTTCAACGCGACCGCGGTAGCGTTACTAGCAGCGCGCTGATATCGTTCCAGCGTTGCAAAGTCGCCAGCGCATCGAGCCGCGCCAGCAGAAGCTGATTATTCCCCACCGCGCGCTCGATCGAGAAAAGCGAAAGCACGCGATCGGCTTTCTGGTGAAAATTTAGCCAGCCGCAAGATCGACAATCTCGGTCGCCTCTCCGCGATTCCAGCGCGCGGCGGTTTGATCATAAATTTGTTCGGCCTGGTCGGGGTAAAGCTGCATGCGCACGTCGGCCGCAAGCAGCGCGTTAGTAATGATGTTAGCCGGCAACGCATATTTCGGACCGCTGCGCAGCCACAACAGCGCGATTGTCGATGTTACCGCGATCGCGGCGATGACCCAGATGACGATGACGGGATGCCAAACTTGTTCGCGTGCATACTCGAGAAAGAATGCGATTGCTGCGGCCGAGGCCACGAGCAGCGCAGCCAGGATCCCGGATGGATGCGAAACCGGGACGGAATCCTCGCGGCCGGCTTCGACGAACATCCAGCAGAAACAATTCATTCTCGGTTCCATTGCGCTCGCCATCGGCATTTTTGCAACGCGCGCTGACATCATCCCCACCCTTTCGCCCACGACGCCGGCCCCAGCAGTGGGCGGGTTCACTTGGAACTACGCTGTGAACGTAACCATCGATCAAATGGTGACCACGGGAGACTATTTCACCCTTTACGATTTCGGCGCGTTCACCGCGGGATCGAATATGCAACCAGCGGGTTGGACATTCTTCTCATCCCTGCTCGGCACTACGCCGGCGCAGGTCAATGCTACGGACAATCCGAGTCTGCTCAATCTGACGTGGACCTATACCGGTGCTACTCCGATCACCGGATCAGCGTTCCTCGGCAACTTCTCGGTCATCGCCGGCACGGACCAATTGCGCACCGCGGACTTCGCCGCTGAAGCAACCCGCAGCACGGGACCCAATGCTGGAACGAAGGTCGATAACATCGGCCGCGTCTCGGTGCCGGTTCCGGAAATGTCGGCGCTACTTCCTATTCTCAGCGTCTGTGGTGCGGGATTCGTCGCCAGCGTTCCTTCACTTCTGCGCCGCCGAAGAAAATAGGCGTTCGTTTTTTCCTGTCGAAAAGGCCACTGCATCCGTTGTAGTGGCCTTTTTTTTACCCAAACATTCGCAAGCGGGATGTCGATCTTAACGATGTCGATCTTGCCGCGCGCGGATCTGTTCGCGGACCTATGAGAGATCAACGTCACCGCGCCAAAAACTCTTGGTTTCGCGAACCCGGCGTGGCAAACTTCGCCGCAAATCGCCCATGGCATCGAATTCAGAATCCACTGTCCGCATAAAATTATGGGGCGTGCGCGGATCGATTCCGGTTCCGGGATCGTCCACGCTTCGTTACGGCGGGAACACGACCTGCCTCGAACTCCGCGCCGAGGGGGAAATCATTGTGCTCGATGCCGGCTCGGGAATTCGCGCGCTCGGAAACGATCTCGAACGCGAGTTCAAATCGCAGCCGGTGAAAGTGACGCTCCTAAGCACGCACGCGCACTGGGACCATATTCAAGGACTGCCTTTCTTTCTTCCAGCTTACAACGAGAAAAACGCGCTGCGCCTTCTCGGTTACAAAGGAGTCGGCGGTGGTTTCGGCGCAATTCTGAGCCGGCAAATGGCGGTGCCGTTTTTCCCGGTGCGTCTGCGCGATCTTCCCTGCGAATTGTCGATCGAAGAATTGACCGAGATGGATTTTCACATCGGCAAAGTCCGCGTTTCATCCAAGTTCGTAAATCATCCGGGCAATTGCGTCGGCTATCGCATTCACACCAGCGCTGGATCTATTTCCTTCATTCCCGACAACGAGCCGTACGAGTCGGGCAAGCTGCACGCCGAAGCGTGCGCGCATGCGACGCCAGAACAGGCGGCCAAATTTGCCGTGACCGAACGCGCCGCCTTAGTGGAATTTTTGAGCGGATCGGATGTCCTCCTGCTCGATGCGCAATATACCGACGAGGAATATAAAAAACATATCGGCTGGGGACACGGTTGCATTACCACCGCGATCGATCTCGCAATCGATGCAAAAGTTCGCAAACTGCTCCTCTTTCATCACGACCCAAATCACGACGACGACATGGTCGACTCCATGGTCGAAAAAGCACGCGAGCTCGCGCGCGCGCGTGGCAGCACGATGGAAGTGGAAGCTGCTCGCGAAGGTCACGAGCTGACCTTGAACGGCGCCTAGTCCGAGTTCCGAGCAGCGCACTTGCGTTGCCGGCCCCTCGCCTTAACTTTTTCGGCTCCTTGCCTCGTAGTGTAATGGTAGCACGAGAGATTCTGGATCTCTTTGTCTAGGTTC
>JBDUDM010000130.1:0-4545 GCA_040002925.1 Spartobacteria bacterium
CCGACTTGACCTCGATTGCAAAACCGCTTTACCTGTCACCTCGACCGAGCCGCCGTGGAACTCAAAGACATCAAAGCCATTATCGACCTGATGAAGGAGAATGAACTCTCCGTCTTCGAGATGGAGAAGGACGGGTTCAAGCTCAAGCTACAGAAGGAGGCGCCCGCGAATGGTCAGCCGATGTTGGCCGCGCCGATCGCGCCTTCGGTGCCGGCTGCAGCGCCCGCTACTGCCGCCGAGACAGCGGCCGCGGGATTGAAAGATATCATTTCGCCGATGGTGGGCACCTTCTACCAATCGCCCTCGCCCGACTCTCCGTCCTTCGTCGAAGTCGGCAGCACGGTAACGGAGGACACAGTGGTCGGCATCATCGAAGCGATGAAAGTGATGAACGAAATCAAAGCCGAAATCAGCGGAACGATCGCCGAAATGGTGGCCGAGAACGGGAAGCCGGTGCAGTTCGGGCAGGCGTTGTTCCGCGTGCGTTGAAAATGTGGCGCAAGCTTCCAGCTTGTGTTTTGGTCATGCGCAAGCGAGACGCTCGCGCCACTATTCATGTTTCAAAAAATCCTGATCGCTAATCGCGGCGAAATCGCGCTGAGGGTGATCCGCGCCTGCAAGGAACTCGGCGTCCGCACACTGGCGGTCTACTCGGAAGCGGATGTCGATTCGCTGCATGTGCAATTGGCGGACGAAGCGATTTGCATCGGCGCGGCGCCGAGCTCGGAAAGTTATCTCAAGATCGACAGGATCATGAGCGCGGCTGAGGTCGGCGACGTGGACGCGATTCATCCCGGTTACGGCTTTCTCTCGGAGAACGCGCACTTCGCCGAAGTGTGCGGCAGCTGCAAAATAAAATTCATCGGTCCACCTGTCCACGCGATGCAATGCATGGGCGACAAAAATTCCGCGCGCGGCTTTGCGCGTAAAGCCGGCGTGCCGGTGACGCCTGGAAGTGATGGGATCGTTCCGGACGAGAAAGAGGCGATGAAGATCGCCAAGAAAATCGGCTACCCGGTGATGATCAAAGCGGTCGCGGGCGGCGGGGGCCGCGGCATGCGCGTGGCGCATAACGAGCCGAGTCTCGTCACCGGTTTTCACGCGGCGAAGCATGAAGCGGAGAAAGCTTTCGGAAATGGCGATGTTTACATGGAGAAGTTTATCGTCAGCCCGCATCACATCGAATTTCAGATCGTGGCGGACAGTCATGGTCACACGATTCATCTGGGCGAGCGCGATTGTTCGATTCAACGGCGGAACCAAAAGGTGATCGAGGAATGTCCATCCCCATTTATGACGCCGGCCTTGCGCAAGAAAATGGGGAACGCGGCGGTGAAGCTCGCGAAATCAGTCGGCTATGAAAATGCCGGCACGATCGAGTTCCTGGTCGATCAAGATCGACATTTCTATTTCATCGAGATGAACACGCGCATCCAGGTCGAGCACACAATCACCGAGGAAGTTTACGGATGCGATCTGGTGAAAGAACAAATTCGCATCGCGGCGGGCGAGCCGATGTCTCAGCACGTCGCCCACGCGGTGCCGCGGCTGCACGCCATTCAATGCCGCATCAATGCGGAAGATCCGATGAAAGATTTTCAGCCATCGCCTGGGCGCATTAAATTCTACTACGCGCCGGGTGGACGCGGCGTGCGCGTCGATTCGCATGCCTACACCGGTTACACCGTCCCGCCGTATTACGATTCGATGATCGCGAAGATCATCACCGTCGGCGCGACGCGCATCAACGCGATCGACCGGATGCGGCGCGCGCTCGACGAATATTACGTTACCGGCATTAAGACGACGGTTCCGTTTCACGCGGCCATGATGCGCAACGGCGATTTTCGCGCGGGAAATTACGACACCGGATTCGTCGAGCGCGTGATGTCGTCGGATAATTTCGAGCTCACGCCGCCGCCGACGCGGCTGCACGAATAAGTTTTGCGCGAGCTCAGCGATTGCCGGCTCTACGGCATTGTCGATCTTGGCTACGTCGAGGTGGCGGATTGCTCTCCGATGGCGCGCGCGATGATAGAAGGCGGCGTGGACATCATGCAATTGCGCGGAAAGAAGATGTCGATCCAGGCGCTTGTCGATCTTGCGGCCGAGCTTCACGAAATCACGTTCGCAAATTCGGTTCCGCTCATTGTGAACGATTATCCCGAGGTGGCGAAGCTCGTCCCGGTGGAAGGCGTTCACGTTGGGCAAGACGATGCGCCGATCGCCGCGATGGATCGCAAATTGATTGTGGGCAAATCAACGCACAGTTTGGAACAAGCGCGGGCGGCCCAGCGAGCAGGGGCGGATTACATCGGCTTCGGACCGCTCTTTGCCACGCCCACCAAACCGAATTACCAACCAATCGGCCTAACGGACATCAAACAGGTACATGTCGATCTTACGTTGCCGATATTTTGCATCGGCGGAATCAAGATCGACAATCTCGCCGAAGTGATCGCGGCGGGTGCGCGTCGCGTGGTCATCGTTTCGGGTTTATTAAAGACGCAAAACGTTGCCGAATACGCAAGAAAATGTAAGGAGCTGTTATGTCAGTCTTAGTCGTTGGTTCCATCGCACTCGATACGGTCAAAACGCCGGTCGAAGAACATGCTGACTTGCTCGGCGGTTCCGCTTCGTACGCGGCTTTGGGCGCGAGTTTTTTTTCGCCGGTAAAGTTGGTTGGTGTGGTCGGGGACGATTTTCCGGAATCCGAATTCGAGTTTTGGAAATCGCGCAAGATCGACATCGAGGGCGTGCAGCGCGCGCACGGCAAAACATTTCGATGGTCGGGCGAATACGCGTGGGATTTGAACACGCGCGAAACGCGCTCGGTGGCGCTGAACGTGTTCGAGCATTTCAAGCCCGTGCTGCCGGCGTCCTATCGCAAATCGGATTTCGTATTGCTGGCGAACATTGCGCCGTCGTTGCAATCGCACGTGCTGGAGCAAATGGAGAAGCCGCGGTTCGTCGTCGCGGACACGATGGATCTTTGGATCGAAACCGCGCGCGCCGACTTGGATGCGCTGTTGCCACATGTCGATCTTCTCATTCTCAACGACAGCGAAGCGCGCGAGATGACGAAGGAGACGAGCTTGATTAAGGCGGGGCGAAGCATTCGCAAAATGGGCCCGCAATATGTGGCGATCAAAAAAGGCGAGCATGGCGCTCTGCTTTTCGGCGAGGACGAATTTTTCAGCTGCGGCGCGTATCCACTGGAAGATATTCACGATCCGACCGGGGCGGGGGACTCCTTCGCTGGCGGCATGGCTGGCTATCTCGCCGGTCACGTCAAAACAGTTCGCTTCACCGATCTACGCAAGGCGATGATTTTTGGCAGCGTGCTTGCGAGCTTTTGCGTGGAGGAATTCAGCCTCGAGCGGATGCGCACGTTAACTCTCGCTCAAATCAACGAACGCTATGAGACGTTCAAGATGATGTCCGAGTTCGAAATCCTCGCGTGAGGAAATATTTCATCGGCAGCGCGCTCGCGGTTCTCGCCGCGGCGACGGCGATGCACGCGCCGTGCGCGCACGCGAAGGCGCGTTCCTTTGTAAAAACCGCACCGACGAGTGGAGCAGTCACGATTTCCGGCTGGACGGTGCTGAATGATTCTTACTACGTCGCGAACGCGTCGAATGATGGCGATAGCTTCCACGTAACCGCTGCCGGCAAACCTTATTTGTTTCGCCTCTATTTCGTTGACACGCCGGAAACCGATACAGGCCTGGGCGATCGAATTGATGAGCAGGCGAAATATTTTGGGATTACTCCGGAACAAACGGTGACGGTGGGAAAACTAGCGCAGGAATTTACGCGCGAAAAACTGACGCAGGCGTTTGCGGTGCGCACGTGTTTTCAGGACGCACTTGGGCGCAGCAAGATGCAGCGATTCTGATGCGATGGTGCAAACGTCGACGGGCGATCTTGGAGAACAATTGATCGAGAATGGTCTGGCGCGCATCCACGGCGCGAGTGCGAATCCGATCGGTTTGCCTCGCGCAAACGTCCATTGGCAAAAGCTTCAGCAACTCGAACGCGGCGCCAAGGCGGAGAAGGTCGGCGGTTGGGGAGTGAATTTTGGGCGCATGCTGGCGGAGGCGCAGTCGGCGAAGAGTCGCGCGGGCGCGGATCCGTTCGACGCATTCTTTCATCCGGACCGTGTGGCGCCGGGAGCGGCGGCACCTGCGGCAAGTGCGTGGCCGTTCCCGAAGCCGACTCCAATCCCCACTGCCGCTGTGGCAAGATCGACATCTACATCCGCGCTTACTTCGAATGGCAATAAGCTCGACGTGAATTCGGCAACGCAAGAACAACTCGAAGATATTCCCGGCATTGGCGAGACGTTAGCGGCGCGCATCATCGCAGCCCGGCCGTTCAAAGGCGCAAACGCGCTGCGTGGGGTCAAAGGCTCGGCGACAAGCGTTACGAAAAAATCCGTCCCTATTTCAATTAGAGGCGGAAGTGCGCGCCCGTGAAGATTCGAACTTCAAACCTTCTGATCCGTAGTCAGATGCTCTATCCAGTTGAGCTACGGGCGCCAAA
>JBDUDM010000047.1:0-15384 GCA_040002925.1 Spartobacteria bacterium
CTTTCGGCGCGCTTGTGCAATATCCCGCAACCGACGGCGCGATTTACGATTACGCCGAGTTCGTCAAGCAAGCGCATAGCGCCGGCGCGCTGGTCGTCGTCGCAGCGGATATTCTCGCGCTGACATTGCTGAAACCGCCGGGAGAATTCGATGCCGATGTCGTGGTCGGCAGCACGCAACGCTTCGGAGTTCCGTTAGGCTTCGGCGGACCGCATGCCGCATTTTTTGCGACGCGCGATCAATACAAACGTCACATGCCGGGACGATTGGTCGGCGTTTCACACGATGCCGAAGGGCGCCCCGCCTATCGACTCGCGTTGCAAACGCGCGAGCAACATATCCGGCGGGACAAAGCCACCAGTAACATTTGCACCGCACAGGTTCTCCTCGCCGTGATCGCGTCGATGTATGCGGTCTATCACGGGCCGCGCGGTTTGCGGGCGATCGCGGAGCGCATTCACGGTTTGGCGCGGAGCCTTGCCGCATCCGGTTTGAAAATCGTTCACGAAAATTTCTTCGACACCGTGCATGTCGATCTTGCCGGCAAAAGCGCCGATGAACTCATCGCTCGCGCTGCCGAAGCGGGAATGAATCTGCGCAAGCTTGGCGAAAGCGCCGTTGCCATTTCCCTCGACGAAACAACGACAGAAAAAGATTTAGCCGCGTTGTGCGAAATTCTCGGCACTAAGATCGACAAGCACTCCGCGGCCGATTCTTCATTCGCGATTCGCGAATCGTCATTTTTAACGCACCCAGTTTTCAACACGCATGACACCGAGACGGAAATGCTGCGCTATCTGAGAAAACTGGAATCGCGCGATCTCTCGCTTTGTCATTCGATGATTCCGCTCGGCTCCTGCACGATGAAGTTGAACGCGACGGCGGAGATGTTTCCGATTTCGTGGCCGGAGTTCGCGAAAGTGCATCCGTTTGCGCCGGCCGATCAGACAACTGGTTACATCGACATGTGCAAACAGCTGGAAGAATGGCTCGCGGAGATTACCGGATTCGCGGCGGTTTCGTTGCAGCCAAATGCGGGATCGCAGGGCGAATACGCGGGGCTGCTCGCCATTCGCGAGTATCACGCATCGCGCGGTGAAGGTGCGCGCAAAGTTTGTCTCATTCCGCAATCGGCGCATGGAACGAATCCGGCGAGCGCGGTCATGGCCGGATTCAAAGTGGTGCCAGTGGCGACGTTGAAAGATGGAGATGTCGATCTTGCGGACTTACGCGCGAAAGCCGACGCGCACGCGGAAGACCTTGCTGCGCTCATGATCACTTATCCGAGCACGCACGGCGTTTTCGAAACGACCATCCGCGAGATTTGCGAAATCGTGCACGCGCATGGCGGACAAATTTATCTCGATGGCGCAAACATGAATGCGCAGGTCGGGCTTTGCCGGCCCGGTGATTACGGCGCGGACGTTTGCCATTTGAATTTGCACAAGACGTTTTGCATTCCGCATGGCGGCGGCGGGCCGGGCATGGGACCGATCGGCGTGGCGAAACATCTCGCGCCGTTTTTACCGGCGCAGGAAGTAGCGCAAGCGTCTCGCTTGCGTTCTGAAGACTCGCAAGCCGGAGGCTCGCGCCACTCTATTGGCCCGGTCGCGCAAGCGCCTTACGGCAGCGCGAGCATTCTGACGATCTCGTGGATGTATATCCGAATGATGGGCGCGCGCGGCCTAACGGATGCGACGAAGACGGCGATCCTGAACGCGAACTACATGGCGAAGCGATTGGATCCGTATTTCCCGGTGTTATTCAAAGGCAAACGCGGACTGGTCGCGCATGAGTGCATTGTCGATCTTCGCCAATGGAAAAGCGCGGGCGTGGAAGTGGAAGATGTGGCGAAACGTTTAATGGATTACGGCTTCCACGCGCCGACGGTTTCGTTTCCGGTTGCGGGCACGATGATGATCGAGCCGACGGAGAGCGAACCGAAACATGAGCTGGATCGTTTTTGCGATGCGATGATTTCCATTCACGGCGAGATCAAGGCGATCGCGGACGGAACGCAAGATCGACAAGATAATTTGCTCAAGAACGCGCCGCATACGACGCGGCAAATCGCGGCGGATAAGTGGAAGCATCCCTACTCACGCGAACAAGCGGCCTTTCCAGCACCGTGGACGCGTGACCACAAATTCTGGCCGGCGGTGGCGAGGATCGACAACGTCTACGGCGATCGGAATCTCTTCTGTTCGTGCGTACCGATGGAAGAGTTGAGCGACGAAAGTAATTAACTTTCGGACGCGAGCTCAGCCTCGCTTTTGACGCGCGAAGGAACCTGGCGCAGCGCTGTGCCGGTGGTCTGTTCTGCGCCGGCCGCGCCACCTTCGTGATACTCGGCGTCACCGTTGACCTGCCAGAGATCGTAGAGCTGCGTGTCGGCCAGAATATTTTCAACGCACAACATCGCGGTCATCATGGCGTGATCCTGGTTGTTGTACTTGTGCATGCCGTTGCGGCCGACGAGGTGGAGATTCGGATAATTGGTGTCGAGCTCGTGCCGAATGGTGTCGACGTGGCGCGAGTAATCGTCATCGTAAACCGGATAGGCCTTCTTCTGCCTAACGACACAGCCGTCGAGGACATCGCCTTCTTTGGCGAGGCCGATCTGCCTGAGTTCGCGCTGAGCAAGTTCGATCAATTCTTCGTCTTTCGAATCCCAAACGCCGTCGTGTTCGAAGCAAAAATATTCGAGTCCGTAACAAGCTTTGTCAGGATCGGGCACCATTTCGGGCGACCAGGAACGGAAGTTTTGGATGCGGCCGACTTTGACGCTCGGATCATGGATGTAGATCCAGTTGTCGTCGAAAGCGTCGCGGTTTTTCAGGATCAACATCACGGTAAGGAAATCGCGATACTTGAGACTGGCGGCGGCTTGCTCGGCGCCTTCGGAAACTTTCGGAGTGAGCCCGCGAATGAGTTCGCGCATCGGCGCGGTGGAGATGACGTGTTCGGATTGCAAGGTCTGCAAAGTACCTTGTCGATCTTGATACTGCAGCGTCCAGGTCTCGGTGGTGCGGTCGTAAGCACACGCGGTCACTTTGCAACCCATCTCGATCTTGCCGCCGAGCGATTTGGTTTTGTCGGCGCAAGCTTCCCACATCATGCCCGGACCTTTACGCGGATACTTGAAGGAATTGATGAGCGATTTGATGACTTTCGATTTGTCCTTCGGCTGCCGTTTCGGAAGGAGCGCGTTTTTGATCGCGCTGCCGAGCGAGAGACCTTTGATGCGTTGGGCGGCCCAGTCGGCCGAGATTTCTTTGCAGCTCATGCCCCACACTTTTTCGGTGTAAGTCTTGAAGAAGGTTGTGAAGAGACGCTTGCCGAATTGATTGCTCACCCAATCCTCGAAATTCTTTGGGTTAGGGACCGGGAAGAGCCTCGCCTTGAAGTAGGAAAGGACGCACAGGATCGATCGGAAAATTCCGAGCTTGATGAGCGCTTCGAACGCACGCAGCGGGTAAGCGAAGAATTTACCGTTATAGTAAATGCGGGAGGAACGGGGCCGATCCAGCATGTCGTTAGGCAGGATCTCAGTCCAAAGATCGTTGACCTCTTTCGATTTCGAGAAGAAGCGATGCCCGCCGATGTCGAAATTAAATCCTTTGTAGGTAGCGGTGCGGGAAATGCCGCCGACGTAAACGGGATCAGCCTCGAGCACGGTTACATCGACATGGTTTTTAGAGAGGAGATACGCGGCGGTTAACCCAGCCGGTCCAGCTCCGATAATAGCTACGTTCGTTTTCATGATTTTGTTAGGCGACCCAATTTCCCCTGGTAAAATTCCAGACGTACCAACCCTGGACGATTAATCCGGCGGCGCTGAAGAGCACCACGGCCGCGGTCCCGAAAGCTCGGACCAGCACTGGCGGGAGGGTAAACTCGCGCAAAAAGTGCAAAAATGCCAGCACGATTAGCGCGTGCACGCAGAACCCGTAACGAAGCATGCTCTCCATGTCGACGCAGGCCACTCCGCTGACGGAGATGTAATAGATGAGGACGGCGGCGAAATAGAAGCCGATGCGTTGTTGCCAATTAGTGCGGCGGCGAATCGCGGGCAAAAATTCGCAGATGGCAAAGGCGAGAAACAAAACGGCGGTAAGCGACATGGAAAGCTGGCTCGATTGCGTGGGATTATTGAGCGCGGGAACAAGCCAGTGGTAGCTCGAAGGTTTAAAGACGGCGAGGTAATCCGGGACAATTCCCCAGCCGGCGGATTGAGTGAGCATGTAGATATTCCAATGGCCCCAGCGCAGCTGGCAGTAGAGAAAGAAGAAGACCGCGCCGAACATCGCTAAGATCGACATGGTGATGGCGGGAAGATGTTCGCGGATCCAGTGAAAGGGGCGACGCAAGGCCAGCGATCCGTTGGCAACGGCCGATTGCATCACGGGAATCATGGCGCACGGAATCCCGACGATGCGCGTCGCCGACATCAAGATGCCGTGCAAAACCGCCATCACTTTGGCGGTGCGCCCTTCGGCGCTGCTCCAATAGAAGAAACCGAGCAGACCCATCAGAAACATCGACTCGGAATAGCCGGCGATGAGAAAAAAAGCGGCGGGATGGGCTATGATCGACAACGCGCCGAGCAATTGGAGTTTCGGCGAAAGCCGCCAGCGTTCGCAAAAAAGAAAGAAGTAAGTCCAGAACGCCCAAGCGGCGGCTTGCGCGGTAAGAAGAAGCGCGTTGTCCATTTCGAAACGCAGCCCGTAATGGAGAAACCCGGCGATGAGGGGATAAGCCGGAAAGAAAGCGACGTTGGAAACTTCCATCACCTTATGGTTGATGGGCGGAATGATCGTCTGATAACCACGATCGACGATGTTCATGAACCAGTAGCTGTCGTGCTGGTTTAAGGTGGAGTAGCGATACCAAAGTGGTCCTTCCGGCGCGAGCAGGCAGACGGCGATGGCGACTTGCGCGAGCATAACGAACAGGCCGGCGAGCAAGGGCCTTAACGGCGAACGCGAAGAAGTCATCGTGCCGGGAACTGGGACCGCCGAGGAAACAGGAATGCCCGCGGGATTGCAAGAAATCGTAGGGCTGGGGAATTTCGCCGCCTGGAAGTGCATCTGTTCGGTTGGTGCAGTCTCTAATCGCATCTCGCGTGGTATAGTCGCTTGTTTTGGTGGCAGGATTTGACGAGGGCGCGACCAGTTTATTCGCGACATCCTTGGAGCCCTTGAACCACGATTTTCCATCGAGAACCGACCCATGTTGAAGACGCCTAACGTCGTGATCGACACCGCGCGCGGCGCGGGAATTAGCTCAGCGGGGTAAGATCGACAATTGATCAGGCGGCAGCCTGGTCGGTAACCCGGGGCAACTCATTATAGAGTTGCTCGTAACGTCCGGCAGAAACCTCCCATGAGAAATTTCGGGACATGGCGCGCTCAGCCAGAGCGACCCACACCGTTTTGTCCTGGAAAACTTCGCGCGCGCGTTTGATCGCGTCCCACAATGCCTCGGTCGAATATTCGTAGAAAAGGAAACCGTAGCCGCGGTCTTCGACCGGATCGTAATCTTCAATGATCTCATGAATGCCGCCGGTCGCGCGCGCTACCGGCAGCGCCGCATACTTCAAACTTTGCATAGCCGCGAGTCCGCTCGGCTCGATGCGGGAAGGAATGAGGCTGATGTCGATGGCGGCCTCGATCAGATGAGCGAGCTGCTCATCGTATTGGCGATGATAGGAAAACTTAGTGGGAAATTTTCGTGCGGTGACGGCGAGCGCGGTTTCGAAAGCGGGGTCGCCTTCGCCCAGAATAATGAGTCGCACATCATCAGAGAGCAGGCGATCGAGGAGCGGCACTAGAATCTCGAAACCTTTTTCCTGAACGACGCGCGTGACCATTCCGTAAACAGGTCCCCGCGGCGCGCCGGCGAGACGCAAATGATTGAGCAGCGCATCGCGACAAAGTTGTTTACCCCACAACGAAGCAGGATCGTAAAGTGCAGGGAGGTAAGAATCGATCGCCGGATTCCAAGTGTTGTAATCGACGCCGTGTAAAATGCCGCTGAGCTTGTGCTGATTTTCGCGCAACACCGCATCGAGACCGCAACCGCCCTCGGGAGTAAGCATCTCGCGTTTGAAGTGATCACTCACGGTGGTAACGCGGTCGGCGGCGAGGATTCCGCCTTTGAGGAAATTGAGGCGACCGAAAAATTCCAAACCCTGCAGGGTGAAGAAACGCTCGTGCAGATTAGTAAATTCGAAATCCAAGCCCCAGAAGCTTCCCTGCTCGGCGAGATGATGAATGGTCAGGACAGTCGAGAAAGGGAGATGGTAAGCGCGCACGTAAACCGGTACGAGCGCACCGGGCCAATCGTGCACATGCAAGACTTCGACTGACGGGACAAGGCGCCGGGCAAGTTCAAGCGCGGCCTTGCTGAAGAAAGCGAAACGCGCGGCGTTATCTTCGTAAGCAGTGCCGTGTTCGCCGTAGATGCCGGGCCGATCGAAAAAATCATCGCAGCGGATCAGAAATAATTGCACGCCGCTCGGGGTGCGACCTTCTAGATATTCGGCGACGTAGATTTTATCGCCCACTCGGATGTCGACGGTGATGCCAGTGTCCTCCTCCCTGAACTCAGGATTTTCTCGAATCTCCCGATAGAACGGCAGCGCGACACTGACTTCGTGGCCCTGTTCCCGCAGCTGCTGCGATAACGCGTTCACGATGTCGATGATGGCGCCGGAGCGCTGGAGTGGCGGCGCTTCGGCGGTGATCATGAGAATGCGCATGACGAGAAGAGAAAGCAGAACGGCGAAGGTTCAACCGGCAAAAGATCGACAATAAAAAGCGGATCGGACTCGAAGCCATTGCACAAATCGTGACATTTCGCGATCTAACCTAACGAGTACTCTTTTCGCACCCACTCCAGCGCTGATTGTCGATCTTGCAACGTGCCTTCGAGCTGAAGCGTTTCGACTGCCTCCAGAATTTCGCCGAATTTAGGACTCGGTTTCATTCCGAGCGCGATCAAATCATCCCCGCGCACGAGCGGCGGAGGGATGATCGGTTCGTGTGCGAACTCCTCGCCTTTGTGTAAAAGGAATTCGTAATTATCCAACATCCCGTGACTGCTCGCGCAATCGACGCGATGCAGTTCCAGCTCCTCCGCGAAGGTTGGTCGCGCCATGAAGCGCTTCAATTTCGCCAGGCGCATCTTCGGCACGTCTTTGAAAACCATGTGCTGACGCACCATCTCGACCGTCGCGTCAATTTCAGCGCGCGAGAAACGCAAGCGTTCCAAGATTTGCTCCGTCATTTCCGCACCGATCCGGTCGTGCCCATTGAAACGAATGCGTCCTGCCTCATCGACCTGGGCCGTCGGCGGTTTGGCCACGTCATGTAAAATCACGCTAAAGACGAGTGGCACCGAAACGGTTTCGGGCAGCAACTGCAGCATCAGTCGGGTGTGCCGAAAAACATCGCCTTCCGGATGAAATTGCGGCGGCTGTTCGCAACCTTTCATCGGCTCGATCTCTGGCAGAATCGCCCGCAGCAATCCGCTTTCATCCAGCAAATCCCAGCCGCGCACGCGATTTTTTGAGAGAAAAATGCGCACCAGCTCATCGCGAATTCGTTCCGCGCTGATCTCGGTGATGGACGCCGCATTCGCACCAAGCGCGTCCCACGTTTGCTTGTCGATCTTGTAATCGAGCACCGCGGCGAAACGCACGGCTCGTAACATTCGCAGGCGATCTTCCGCAAATCTTTGCGCCGGATCGCCGATCGCCCGCACCAGCTTCGCTTCGAGATCGGCCCGGCCGCCGACAAAATCGATCACCTCTTCGGCAACCGGATCGTAAAACATTCCATTGATGGTGAAGTCGCGGCGCTTCGCGTCCTGCTCCGGCGTGGAAAAATGCACCGCCGTCGGACGACGGCCATCGATATACGCGTCATCCGAACGAAAGGTCGCGACTTCGAAATTGATTCCGTCCTCCACCACCACCACGACACCGAATTGCGCGCCGACCGCGTACGTGTGCGGAAAAATTTTCTGCACTTCTTCCGGCGTCGCGTCCGTCGCGATGTCGTAATCCTTCGGCAACAAGCCGCCGATCATGTCCCGCACGCAACCGCCCGCCAGGTAAGCGATGTGTTTGCGCTCGCGCAGACGCGCGACGATTCCGCGCGCCGTCTGTTCCATCGGCGATGCTTTCATAGTGGCGCAAGCCTCTGGCTTGCGAAATAAACAGAACGCAAGCTGGAAGCTTGCGCCACTATATTGCTTCGGCGCGTTTGTTTTGCCGCAGGGAATGAATAAGGAAACAGATCACCGCTATGCAAATGCAGGAGTCGGCGACGTTGAACGCCGGCCAGGGATGCGCCAGCGGTATGTGCAAATCGAACAAGAGAAAATCGATCACGTGTCCGTAAAGCAAACGGTCGGTCAGATTGCCGAGCACACCGGCGAGCAGAAGCGCGAGTGAAACGTCGCGCCAATGATCGACCGTTCGCCGTCGCACCAGCAGCGTGACGACAAAGAGCAGCGCCACGCAGGAGATCGCGACGAAGAAATTATTGTTGTTTCGGAAAGAACCGAAAGCCGCACCGGTGTTCGTGACGTTAACGAGATCGAAGAATCCGGCGATGACGATGCGCGGTTCCTCCGGATGCACGAAACGCAGGACCATGTGCTTGGTCCATTGATCAATCGCGTAGAGCGGGAGTGAGAGGAGAAAAATAAACTTCATGTCGATCTTGCCGACGTTGCCGCGTGGCTTACCACACTTTCGCATCGATCGCACAGCTCCAGATGTTCCGCGCTCTTACCGACCGTCGGCCGATGCCGCCAGCAACGCACGCATTTGCCGTGACTCGTTCGGGTAACGGACGCACTGGATTCGCTGCCAGATTTGATCGTGAGATCGCTTAGAATTAAAAATTCCTCCAGCTCTTCCTTGTCGATCTTGCTGAGAACCTTCGCGTCCGAAGTCAAAACAACTGCGGCCTCGAGCGCATTGCCGATGAGCTTTTCCTGGCGCGCCACTTCGATCGCCTGACCGATTACTCCGCGCAATTTCAACAGCTCCGCCACATCCTCAGTGGCACCTGCATGTCGATCTTGCGCAGTCGGAAATTCCGCTACGTGAATTGAATCGGTCGCACCGAAATGTCGCCACGCTTCTTCAGCCGTAAAAACAAGGACCGGCGCGAGCAGTCGACAAAGTGCATCGAAGATCTCGCGCATGGCAGCCTGCGTTCCGCGGCGACGTCCGGCGTCCACGGGATCGCAATACATCCGGTCTTTCGTGATGTCGATGTAGAGACTGCTCAGATCGACCGCGCAGAACTGATTCAGCGTGTGATAAACCTTGTGAAACTCGAAGGTTTCGTAAGCCGTTCGGCATTCCGCCGTTACCTGGTCGAGCCTTTCCAGAATCCAGCGATCCACCAACGAATCTTTCCTGCTTTCCTGCTTTCCTAATTCGTAATCCGCCAGATTGCCTAACAAAATCCGCAGCGTGTTCCGAATGCGCCGATAGGTATCGCCCAGTCGCGTGAAGATTTCTTCGGAGAACGGAACGTCATCCGTGTAATTGATGCTGCTGGCCCACAGCCTAACGAGATCGGCGCCGTGCTTGCCGACAAAATGGCCGGCGTCCATCGGTTTGTCGTAGCTGCTCGATTTCGAGATTTTCTTTCCGTCAACATCGACCACGAAGCCATGGGTGACGCACGTTTTATAAGGCGCACGCTCGTTCAACGCGATGCTGGTCATGAGCGAAGATTGAAACCAGCCGCGGTGTTGATCGGTCGCTTCGAGATACATGTCCGCTTGCTCGACGCCCATCCGTTTCTTCACCACCGCCAGATGGGAAACACCGCTGTCGATCCAAACGTCAATCGTGTCCTGGCGATGCGTCGTTCCCGCGGGAAGCCCGACCTTCTTGGCAAGATCGACATCGTCCATTTCGAACCAAATATTGGAACCGCTCTGCTCAACGAGATCGGCCAGTTTGCGAATCACTCCGGCATCGAGCACCACTTCGCCTTCAGCCGAATAAAAGACCGGCAACGGAACGCCCCAACTGCGCTGGCGCGAGATCACCCAATCAGGCCGCGATTCCACCGTGCCCGCGATGCGATTTTCGCCCCAGCCCGGAATCCATTTCACTTCGTTGTGAATCGACTCGAGCGCTTTGCCGCGAAGGTCGTCGATGCGAATGAAGAATTGTTCGACCGCGCGGAAGATGATCGGCGTCTTCGAGCGCCAGCAATACGGATACGAGTGGTGATATTTTTCTTCGGCGAGCAACGCGCCGCGTTCGCGCAGCAAATTTACGATTTCGATGTTGGCGTCGAAGACGTATTTGCCGACGAGATCAGGCAGACCAGCCTCTTCGGTAAAGCGACCGTGATCGTCGACCGGCGACAAGATCGACAAGTTATTCTTCCGGCCTAACGAATAATCGTCATCGCCGTGGCCTGGCGCGACGTGAACGCAACCCGTTCCGCTTTCCATGGTGACAAAATCAGCCGTGAGCACAATCGATTCGCGATCGAGGAACGGATGCCGCGCCATCACCTTGTCGATCTTAGCGCCGGGAAAAGATTGGAGCGGTTCGCCGACCGGTTCGAATTTTGTATTCGCGCAGAATTGCGGGACGAGCTTCTGCGCTAACAACAACGTTTCCGAGACACCCTCGCGAGCGAATTCCTGCACGACGTAAAGCTCTTTGGGGTGAACCGCGATGGCGACGTTCGCCGGCAAAGTCCAAGGCGTCGTCGTCCAGATGGCGATGCCGGCCTTGTCTTTCCATTCGCCGCTGGCAATCGGGAACTTCACATAAACGGCGGTGTCGTCGCGGTCCTGATATTCGACTTCCGCTTCGGCGAGCGCGGTCTGCGCGCCGGTGCTCCAGAAGACTGGCTTCATCGATTGGTAGACGAGACCTTTTTCCACCATGACCGCGAAGGCGCGCAGGATCTCGGCTTCGTATTTTGGATCGAGCGTGAGATAGGGATTCTCCCATTCGCCGAAGACGCCGAGACGTTTGAATTGCTCGCGTTGAAGATCGACATACTTACGCGCGAAGGCTTCGGATTTTTTCCGGACTTCGAGCGGCGAAAGCCCGCGAGATTCTTTGACGACTTTGTACTCGATCGGCAACCCGTGGCAGTCCCAACCCGGCACATACGGCGCGCGCTTGCCGAGCATGGTCTGCGATTTCACGACAAAATCTTTCAGGATTTTGTTAAGGGCGGTGCCCATGTGCACATCACCGTTCGCGAAAGGCGGCCCGTCATGCAGCACGAACGATTGTCGATCTTGCCGAGCAGCCTGAATTTTCTGGTAAAGGCCGGTATCTTCCCACGATTTCAAGAGCTCGGGCTCGCGCGCGGTCAGATTTGCCTTCATCGGAAAATCGGTGCGCGGAAGATTAAGCGTGTCTTTGTAATTCTGACTCATCGAGCGGTGCTACGTAACATCCCGACGGGAGAAATCAACGCGCACGCGCTGTGCAAGATCGACATCGAGGTTGGCGGGCGAAGCAAAAATAACTTCCGACATTTACATAAATTTGCTTGACGAGACGTCCAGTTGAGATATGAAATCCGACTCTTAATCCAACCCCAAAAACTTAAGTAAATGCCAGCTAAGAGATTAAGCATAATGACCACATCATCGATTCACGCTCCGCTCGCACGATTTTTTACTCTGGCGGCTTCGGCCGTTTCTCTGGCCGCGCTGATTGCTTCGGCTTCTGCAAAACCGGTTCCGGAAAATCTCAGCAACGGTTTGGACAAGTTGGTGGAAAATAATTTGATCCAAAAAGGAGTGATTACCGCGGCGCCGGCGACTGCTTCGACCCAAATCGCAACTCAAACTTCAACCAAGGCCGGAGGAAAAAGGGCGAGCCGAACGTCGACCGCGGTAACACAAGCGAACGCCGCGCAAAGCTTCGACGCTTATAAAACAGCGGTGGCAAAGCAAGCGGCAATGCATGCGGACGCCGCCATCTCGGACAGCACGACTGCGAAATATCTCGTGGAAATCATGCCCAACGGACGCGTGCCGGTTGAGGCGTTGCAGTCGTCGTTACAAGCCAGGTTCCCATCGATTTCAGTGATGGCCGTCGACACGAAATATGTAGGACACGGAGTGATCGAAGGCTACGTCTCGCTCGATGATGTGCCAGCCATCGCGGGCAACGAGGGAGTCGGCTCTGTCATTCTTCAGTTGCGGCCGATTCACAGTGCGGTGACGGCACAGAGCGTCAATCAACATCGCGTTAATCGGATCAATTCTTTTTACAATCCTAATGTTTCTCTCAATTGGGATGGAACGGGCATATCGATCGGCGTGATGTCGGACAGCTTCGACTCGCAGCCGAGCGAAGAAGGCGGCAGCACTACGGCGGCGGGCGACGTTGCGACGCAAGATTTGCCAGGACCGGGTAACATGGCCAATTCGCAACCGGTCGTCGTCCTTCAGGACTTTCTCAGTCCGCCAGGCGCGACGAACGAGGGCCGGGCGATGTGCCAGATCGTGCACGACATGGCGCCGAAAGCGCGAATCGGGTTTGCCACCGCGGACACCGGTGAACTCGGGTTTGCAAATAACATTCGCGCGCTGGGTGGACTTCCCGGGTTTACTTATCCAGCGTCTACGCAGCAGGGATTCAAAGGTGACGTGGTTTGCGACGACGTTTCTTATCTGGACGAACCGATGTTCCAGGATGGAATCATAGCGCAAGGCGTCAACGACGTTGTCGCCGCCGGGGTCACGTATTGTTCCTCCGCCGCGAACAACTGGGCGATTGACGGTTATGAATCCGCTTATCGTCCCGTTGCCAATGGCAGCGGACTAACTCCCGCTACTAACGCCGCGCTGAAAAATACCACCATTAACCTGGCCAATGTGCCGGCCGAGCTTTATGCCGGTGGCTTCCACAATTTTAATCCAAGCGGCGATCCGACCAAGCAGGACGTTGCCCAAACGATCAACAGCGGCAGCAACGCGCTGGCGTTTGTTTTCCAATGGAATGATCCCTACGATTCATCTGCACCCGTTTTAATCGATCCGCCAATTTTCACCGGCTCCGGCGATAGCGAGGGTGGCGCTGCCGTCGATTTCCAAGTCAACCTAACCGCTGGCAATTCATACGTAATCACAGAAAAGGCTACCCCTGTCACGCCCGCCGATAATTTTGACGCCATCGTTGGCGTAATCGATCCGAACGGCAAAACGATCATCGACCAGGATACCGGAATTGATGAGACGGTGACATTTTTCCCGCAAATCACCGGCACTTACACTCTCCACGTCCATCCTTATGCCACCCCGGTCGCAGGCGGCGTCTCGGTGCCGACGCGCGGGCCGTTCAGCATCAAGGTTAATCAAGCTCAAGCGCCATCGACGATGACGCAGGATTTTAACATTCTGTACTTCGACATGAACGGAAATTACATTCCTGCTCAATCGTTAACGACTAACAACTTGATTAATAACCGACCCATCGAATTAAACGTTCCGGCCCTACCGAGTCCTCAAGTACAGATGGTCATCAGCCGTTCGAACACGACGGCGCCGGCCAATGCCGCAAACTTCCTCAAGTACGTCTACTTCGGTAACGGCACGCGCAATTGCGGCCCCGCTGAGTACACCTCATATCTGATGCCGGTAACTTTCGGCCACAGCGCCGCCGCCGGTGCGAACAGCGTCGCGGCCTACGATGTTTTCCGGCCGAATATCCCTGAGTACTTCACCTCGACGGGACCGGTCACCATTTTCTTCGACGCGAATAGTAATCGATTGGCCACGCCACAGGTCCGGCTCAAACCCGACGTCGCGGCCGGGAATGGTGTGAACAACACTTTCTTCCCGCTCGGAAACATTCCGGTCGAAGCCGACTCGGTATACGATCCGGACAACTTCGCAAACTTCTACGGAACGAGCGCGGCGTCGCCAAACGCGGCAGCACTGGCCGCTCTCGTGCTGCAATCGCACGGCGGTCCGGGAAGTCTCTCACCACAGAAAGTAAAAACGATTCTGCAGCTGACGGCGTTTCCGCACGATCTCGATCCCTTCGTCGCGCGCGGCGCAGCATCGGCCGCCAACGGAGGTAAGATCGACATCTTCATTAGTAGTGATGGCGACACCAATCTCGGGCTTGGAGCGAACGATCCAAATTCCTGGAACCTTTCCTACACCGGTCCTGGCTACGTAAAGACACTCAATTTCAATCTGGAAGGGACTCCCCAAACCGGCGGAAATACCACCGGGGGAAATTTCAACGGGTTCACGCCGGCGGATTTTCTAAATCCGGCGCTCTATCGATTTACGCCCGGCATGGTCTTCATTTCCAGGTTCTTGACCGGCAATTCGGTCGGCCTGACTGCGGCTGACGCTACCTTCACGCGGAGCAATCCAGCGCCGCCGCCATCGAATCCCAATCCGATGGACCCGACCGAACATGATTGGACCGCGACGTTGACCTTTGCCGACAACAAATTAAGTGCCGGCAACATTTTCCGGTTTAATATCGGCCGCTTGCAGCAACAGGACGCCACCACGCCGCAGGGCCTAACGACAAACAGCGTCTCTGCGCCGGTCATTAATCGCGGCGTTACTCTCTTCCGTCCCGACGCCAGCGCCGACCTTCTCGGCGACGGCGTCTTTATTCCCGAAGATCCGAATGGCACGAACATTCAGCCGGGTATGACATTCACCGGAACAATCGTGGACGGCGGCAACACTATTCCGTTCAGCGGTCGCTTAAAGAATAAGATCGGTCGCGGATTCACTCCGCTCGATGGCTTCGGATTTATTAACGCCGAAGCGGCCACCGCCGCCACCCTGCCGGTGCCGGGTGTCGTCTCGCGCATGACTCATGGCGCGGCTGGCACGTTCGATATCGAACTTCCATTCGCCGGGCCAGCTGGGATCGAGTGTCGCACTAACAACGTCAACTACACACTGGTGTTTACCTTCGACCGGGCGCTCGCCACTGCCGGAAGCGCAGCGGTATCGCAAGGCACTGCGACCGTGGCCCAGCCAATTCTTGGACCAATGCCTAATCAGGTGACCGTGGAACTGTCGAGCGTCCCGAATCAACAGCATCTCGTGATCTCGTTGAGCAATGTGCACGATACGGCTGATGCAGTTCTCGCAGCAGTCTCGGCGCGGATGGATGTACTGGTTGGGGATACCAACAAGGATGGATCGGTCAACTCCGCTGACATCGGTCAAACAAAGTCGCAATCTGGTGTGGCGATCAGCAATTCCAATTTCCGGGAGGACCTCAATGCCGACGGTTCGATTAACAGCGCCGACATTTCTCTCGTTAAAAGTAGATCTGGCACTGGGTTGGCGCCGTAAAGGTCGCCTTCCAGTCGTAGATTGAGA
>JBDUDM010000048.1:0-15377 GCA_040002925.1 Spartobacteria bacterium
CTGAGTGAAGAAAAGGAAGGTCAACAAGTCTGAGATTCTGAGGGTTCGCGTTTCACCGGCGGAGAAACACGCGCTGCAAGAGTTTGCCCAAAATCGGACAACGAGTGGCGAGGCCGTGGCCGTGATCATCCGGCACGCATTGACGGACTACGAAACAAAAAACGGCATCACGTTCTGATACTGCTCTAGTGCGATGTCTCTTTCGCGCTGGCAGGTATTGGATCGGATTTGATAAGATCGACATATGCATTGGTTGAATCGGAACCGGCTCTGGGTCATCGCCGGCATTTGCGCGGTGCTGACTGCGCTGGTAATCGGGTTGCATTTTGCGCCCGGTATTCCGTTTTTCTCGAATGTGTGGCTAGCCGAGCAAAACGTGCGCGACTTGCTCGGACGCGAAGGCCGCAAAACGCCGACCCGGACGGATTTTGTTTTTCTCGGCATCGATGAGGAGTCGCGGGCTTTTCAGCCATTCGATCCGGCGCAGATCGCGAATAATCGGCCGCTCCAACTCATGGCGGAGAAGCCCTATCCGTGGTCGCGCGAAGTGTGGGCGCATTTGCTCGATCGATTAATCGGTGCGGGCGCGCGGCTGGTCATATTCGATGTCACGTTCGAATCGGATCGAGAGGGAGATGCCGAGTTCGGAGCAGCGCTGGAACGGTATCGCGACAAAGTGGTGTTGGGGGCGAACATTGAATTCGCTAACGCCAATGCAGGTACCGGCGCCAAGACTGTCGGACCGAATGCGACACTCATTCCGCCGCCGCCATTGATGGATGATCGCGTGGGTTACGTCGTTTTTTTCCCTGATCCGGCCGACGGGAAGATTCGACAAATCCGCTACACCATCACAGACATGCAACTGGCGTTTCAGAAGCCGATTCCCGGTGAAGTGCCGTATGAGGCGTTGAGCGCCCGAGCGATGAGAAAGTTAGGCCGGGCCGACGACGTGCCGCGAGATTCAAATGAACACATGCTGCGCTTCAGTCCGATGGATGCGTTTCAACCCCTCAAACTTTGGGAAGTGTTCGATGGGAAAGTCTGGCACGCCAATTTCCAGGACGGAGCATTCTTCAAGGACAAGGTGATTATTCTCGGGGCGTCGTCGCAAATCGCACACGACGTGTTCGAGACGCCGCTCGGTCCACAAACGCCCGGCCCGGCTTTGCATTTGCACGCACTGGCGGCGGCGCTTGGCCACGAGTTTCTCAGGGCCACGTCAAATGCGGTAAATTTCGTCTGCATCGTGATCGCGGGCATCCTGGCGTGGGTCGCACTCGCACTGGTGCGGCGCCCGCTTGCGTGCCTGTTCACCGTGCTCGGTATCGCCGTTGTTTACCTCGGAATCGTTAGGCTAGTCTACGATTCCTGGGGTTTACTCATCCTCGTCGTGCCAACGCTGGCGACATTTCTCGGCAGTGGGCTCATCGGGCTAGGATTTGAATACGCGCTCGAGCGAATGGAGAAAATGCGCACTCGCCGCACGCTCGAGCGTTACGTCTCGAAGAACCTAGTCAAAGAAATTCTCGAGAATCCGGACAGCTATTATCACTCGATGCTCGGCTCACGTAAGCCGGTCACGGTGTTGTTTTCCGATCTCGTCGGCTTCACCAGCCTGTCGGAAAAGGCCGATCCGGCCACGCTCGTTAAGCAGTTGAACGAATATCTTAGCGGCATGGTCGGGCACGTGTTCAATAATCTTGGGACGCTCGACAAGTTTATCGGCGACGCCATCATGGCGGTCTGGGGAAATGTCAGTAGCCAGGGCGTGGCGGGCGACGCCACCGCCGCGGTGCGGACGGCGCTCGGCATGCGAAAAGAACTAGCCAAGCTTAACGAACGCTGGCGCAGCGAAGCGCGGCCCGAACTCGGTTTCGGCATCGGCATTAATCATGGCGAAGCGATCATCGGCAACATCGGTTCCTGCGAACCGCACGAACGATTGGATCCCACGGTCATCGGCGATTCGGTCAATCTCGCTTCACGACTGGAAGCGCTCACTCGCACTTACGCGGTCGACATTCTCATCGGGCCATCGGCGGCCGAATTAGTGCGTGACGAATTCCATCTGCGTTCCGTTGCGCGCGTGCAGGTCAAAGGCAAAACGCAGCCGGTAGAAGTGTTCACCTTGTTAGGCGCGCGCAATGAAGATGTCGATCCGGAGTTGTTAAAATGGGTCGAAACCTACGAGCAAGGCGTCATCAAATTCCGCGAGCGCGATTTTACCGAAGCGAAAATTTTATTTTCGCGCTTCCTCGAATTTTATCCGGACGATTTCCTGGCCAAGATGTATCTCGAACGCACGCTGGAGTACGAACAGCAACCGCCGGATGAAGCTTGGAACGCGGTCGAAGTGTTCAAGAAGAAATAGAAATATTTCGTTTCAGTAGCGCTGAGCAATTCTCCAGCGTAAGAATCGGCGTGAAGAACGCGCCGCAAAAATTTCATTTTCTTGGAATTTGCGGTACAGCCATGGGCTCCGTCGCGGCGGCGTTACAGGAGCGCGGGTCGCTCGTCACCGGCTCTGACGAAAACATTTATCCGCCGATGTCGATCTTTCTGGAAGAGCGCGGCATCGCACTGAACGCGGGCTATCGCGTGGAAAACATTCCGGACGATGTCGATGTTGTCGTCGTCGGCAATGCGATTAAGCGCGGCAATCCCGAAGTGGAAGCCGTCCTCAATCGCAAACTCTTCTACCTCTCGCTCCCCGAAGTTTTAAAAGAGCATTTCCTCCGCGGCCGACACAATCTCGTCGTCACCGGCACCCACGGTAAAACCACCACCACCGCGTTGCTCGCTTGGATTATGGAGGAGGCGGGGCACAAGCCCGGTTATCTCATCGGCGGTCTTCCGAAAAATCTCGGCCAGGGCGCGCGCCTGAACGATTCGAAATATTTCGTGATCGAAGGCGACGAATACGACAGCGCTTTCTTCGACAAGCGCTCCAAGTTTCTTCACTACCTGCCCGAGTTGTTGATCGTAAACAACATCGAGTTCGATCACGCCGACATCTTCAACGACATCGACGAGATCAAACTCAGCTTCCGCCGCTTGCTCAACATCCTCCCGCAAAATGGCATGGTGTTGCTGAACGGCGACGATCCCAACTGCGTCGATGTCGCAAAAGATTCGCTCGCGCAAATGATCGAGGTCGGCTTCTCCGAAAATTGTGCGCAACGCATTCGCGACGTTGCCTACGATGAAAAAGGATCGCGCTTTAAGTTGGGCGATCACACTTTTGAGATTCCGCTCATCGGCGAGTTCAATGTGCGCAATGCCGCCATGGCCGCGGCCGCCGCGCGGTTTTATCGCGTGCCCGACGCTAAGATCGACAATGCGTTGAAAAGTTTTTCCGGCATCGCGCGTCGCCAGGAAATTCGCGGCGAAGCGCGCGGCGTGAAAATCATCGACGACTTCGGCCATCATCCCACCGCCATCGCGCAAACATTACGCGCGTTGCGGCATCGTTATCCCGCGCATCGGCTCTGGGCGATTTTCGAACCGCGCTCGAACACGACCCGTCGCGCCGTTTTTCAGCGAGAACTTCCCGAGGCATTCAAATTGGCGGACGGCGTTTTCATTTCGGAAGTGGCGAAGCTGGAGCAAATCCCGGAAGCGGATCGGCTCAATCCCGAGGCCGTCGTGGACGCGATCAGCAAGGATGGGCATCCCGCATTTTACGAAAAGAACGCGGACGCGATCGTTAATCGCATCGTGCCGATGTTAAAGCCTAACGACGTCGTGACTGTGTTCAGCAACGGAGGCTTCGACGGCATTCACGAGAAACTTCTCGCGCGTTTGTCGGAGAACTGATCAAGGCGCGGCCGAGGTGTGGTCCTGCACGATCCGCCAGCCATCCGCCGTTTTGCGGAAGATGAGGGTGAATCTGCCGTGGGGATTGTCGATCTTGCGCTTGAGTTCCCAACGCCCGACCACGACCGCGGCGTCGTCGCTTAACGGCCGAAATTCCAACTCCGAAAACGCAAGCGTTCCCATTTTGTCGCGATCGGAATATTTCGTCTTGTAACGATCGTGCACCGTCTGCCAGCCACGCGTCACTTCGTCGCCGGAAACAAAAAGCGTCTGTTCTGAGCGCGCATACCCGTTCATGAACGCGTCAATATCGCCGCGGTTCCACGCCTCCTGCTGCGCTTGAATTACTGCGCGAATTTCGGTGTCGACCTCAGCGGCAGCGACGCCGATTGCGGTCAGGATTGAAAGAGCGATGGCGTTAACGAGCGTTCGAGTTTTCATGCGCGGCAATCTTCTGCGCGATCAAATGCGCGTCCAAGACAATGTTCCCTTTGTCCTCCCAAATTTTGCATGACTCTGCGAAATTCCACAGAACCGGTTGCGTTTGCGAGGAGGTCGTTAGCGCATCGTCTGGAAAGATTTCGCGGAACCAGCGCAAATGTTTGATCGAGCCCGACGTGGCAGGCCGGGGGCCGATGACGATAAGATCGACATGGTACTTTTCGATGAACGCGCGCAGCTGGATCGGATCGGCAGTAAGATGGGCGCGGACCAAGTCCTGACCCCGCTCGCGGAGCAAACGGTAATAACCTTGATGATACGGAATGGCGTGCTCGGCACTGACCAGGACCGAGCGTTGCGCTAACACCGGAATCGTGCTGCCGTGGTCGCGTAAGGTCGCGATCAAACTTTCTTTGGGTCGCGTGCGCAGGAATTCGAAAAGTGCTTTTGGCTGCGCGCCAACGTAAGAGTGATACGGGAAATTTTTCGCGAACGCCGGAAAGGCGATGACTGCGGCCGCAATCCCCACGAGCAATGCGGAGATCAAGCGTGATCGCTTCACTGCATCGAAGGCGGCGGAAAGCGCGATTGCCGCGGTCGTGCCGATCAAAATGCGGAAGACCCATTGCGAGTAGCGCGCGGGCAGATGGAGTTTGAATAGCAGAAGATGAGCAGCGGCCCAAAGGCCAATGGCGGTCAGTGCTACAGTGCGCAAGGTGCCGCGCTGCGGAACCTTTGCGCTGACAAAGAGAAGCAACGCGCCGGCGATTGCTAAGGCGATGATATGACTCGGGATTGCGCCGGGCCATAAACCGCTTCGCGCACTAGTTAGCCAAAAGCCAGCGCCCTGGATGAAGAATTGGGAGCGGCCATGTTTAAGGAACTCGGGTAAGGCACTGGCTTGAGCGCGAGTGATGACCGGCCCGAATTCCGAAATCGTGCTGGCGAATGGAATCAGCACCGCCGCAAGGACGGCCAGTCCGCCGAGAGCTAAAAAATAATCCGCGCGCTCGCGCGAGAAAACAAGATGTCGATCTTGCAGTTTAATCAGCTGAAAAATCAGAACGCCGGCGGAGACAAAAGCAGCTTGCGGATAAATCAGACCTTCGAGCGCGAGCATAAGCAGACACAGAAGGACGCGGCGTTGCAGGAGGAACAGTAAAAACGCGAGAAAGAGCGGATAGACAAACGCGCGGGGCGTGGCTGAGATCACGTCGTTTTTAAACCAGACGAGCTGACAAAGCAGAACGCTGGCGAAAAATGCGCCGCGCGCGTCTTTCGTTAGGCGAAGGAAAAATCGAAAGGCGAGGTAAGCCGTGAGGATGCCGATGACTGCCGGGAGCAGTCTGGAGAGCAGCAACGGCTCGACACCCAGCTTGGCGAAAACCCAGTAGATCGCTTTGTACCCGGCAGGCGCGACGGCTTGGAAATAATTCGCGATGAGGTCGTGCGGGAAAAGAGTGGAGTCGCGGAAGCGCGCCATCCAAAAGACGTGCTGACGCGCGTCGTCCTGCACGAGATCGGCCGAGGCAAAGGCGAGGCGTAGCGCCATCGCGCTGTAGCAGGCGGCGACCGCGAGCGCGGCGGCGAGCCAGCGACGCTCTGACGTTTGATTGTCGATCTTATCCACGCAGTTTCGTTAGGTAACGATGCAGAAACGGAAGGCCGGCCAGCGCGGGAATGATGTAGCGCGCAGTGCAGAGAACTCCGAGCGCGGCCGCGACCGGCGCCGTGAAGTAAGGGCGAAACAAAACGATCAAGGCCGCGTCCCGCGTGCCAATTCCGGCAAAGGTGAGCGGCAACAGCCCCGCTAGAATTGCGAGCGGCGCCAACGCGAGCGTCGTAACAAACGGAGGGGAGGCGCGCAGCGCGATGATGAAGAGCCAGATTTGCAGAAAGTGCAGAAACCAAATGAAGATCGACATCGTACTCACCGCGACGACGCGCGATTTATCGGACCAGAAAAAATCCTGCATTTCGCTCCAGCTCGCGGCGAAGGTGCGCACCTTGTCGATCTTGCCGCCGAAGGCGAAGACGCGTTTCGCCAGATTGCGCGAGGCAAGAATCGCGACGCCGGCGATTAATCCGATGACTACGGCCGCGGCCAACGCGACGAAGAGTGCGTTGCGTTCCGGAAAGAGCAGAAGTCCCAGCGCGCACCAAAACAACAGCGAGAGCATGTCGGCGGTTTTTTCGAAGATAACGAGCGAGAGCGCAAGCGAACCGCTGACGGTTTCCGTTTTCATGAAATACGCTTTGGCCACGTCGCCCATTTTCGAAGGCAGAACCATGTTGAGAACGCTGGCCACGAGAATGAGGCGGTTCGCTTTTGCGAAACCGAGATTCGCGTGGGCGGGAGCGATCAGTTGCAACCGCGCAGCGGTCAACAGCGTGAGCGGGATTACCATCGTTAGGCTAAGAATGAAAGAACGCGGCTCCGTATGCGCGAAGACGTCGGCGAGGCGGTGGATGTCGATCTTGTAATAGATCGCGGCGAGGATCAGCAGACTGATCGCGAGCGTGATGAGTTTGCGGGTCACACCGTTCGCTCGACGATGAGCGGCTCGCCTTCTTTGAGCGCGCGGACTTTGGCGGTGAAATCAAGCCACGGCTGCAATTGCCCGCGCTGAAAGGTGCGGCTCATCGCGACGTAAATCGAAGTTTGATCGCCACCGATCCCAGCGGCCTCGACGTCGCGCCAGCTCGCAGCGTCGATTCGATCGGTAATCGTGAGCGCGGTTCCATTCCAATGCAGCCGGCGCTCGAAACGAAACGGCGCGGGCTTTTTTCCGGTGATGAGCAATTTTTGCAAAAGCATGCGGACGAGGTTTGGCGCGAAGCGGCCGAGAGTCAGATTGACCATGCGCAAGATGATGAGGTCTAACGAAGTCGTTTGTTTTTGTTTCGCCCAACCCATCGCGCCGCGGATGGAAATTCCGTCTGCGCCGATCTCGCGTGTGTAATTGTCGATCAAGTGCGTGACCGCGATTTTGCCGCGATGAGTTCGCAATGAAATGCCGGTATCAGAAAGCGCGAGGCGTTCCTCACGAAAGAATTTGAAGACGCCTCCTTTGTTTAGTGACTGATAAAGTTCCGCATCGTCTCGGCGATCGATGACGACGCCGGCTTCGCGCAGTTCGATGCGTTCGCGAGAACGCGGCGTCGTCGGTGGCCGCTCGATCACGTAGTCGCGCGCGGCAAGCAGATAATTCCAGAGGTGATGGCCGATGATGCGGTCGTCGGAATAACAAGGCGCGCGACCTTCTCGAAGCCCGGCGAGGAAACGATCGTTGATCGAGAGCGCTTCGGGCAACCAACCGCCTGCGATTTCGAATCCGTGTGGAAAAAAATTGTAAGTGTTGCGGCTTCCGTACTCGCCGCCGAATGAGCCGTCCGGATGAACGAAGTTCGCGAGCAACGAAACGGAAGAACGGATTGCAGTCTCTAGCTGCGCATCGGGGCGCGTCTGATGGAGACGCGCGAGACAGGAAAGCGTGAGCGTGTCGTAGCCGGGATCGAACCCGCCGTATTCGGGAAACCAACCTTCGCTGGTTTGCCAGGAAAGGAGTTGCGCGATGCGCTGATTACGCGCGGAAATGTAGTTGTCGATCTTGCATAACCGTCCGACGACATCGAGGCAAAGCGCGACGAGGGCGTGGTGATTGCTCAATCGGCCGCTCTCTTCGCGATGCATTAGCCAATCGGCCCGCCGCCGAAAAAAAAGCAACGCTTCCTCCGATTGCATGCCGATGAGTTGATAGGCTTCGGCGCAGGCGAGGAGTGAGAACGCAGTCGCTCCGAGGGCGCGTTCGTTAGGGAAATAATCGTCGCAGGAGCCATCCCGGTGCGCGCTGCGTGCGGCGAAAAGAATTCCGGCGCGAACGTATTCGCGGATCGTCTCGTTTTGGCGATACGGATTGTCGGCAACTCCGACAGTCGTCGCGAGCGGAGGATCGACATCTACTGCCAGCGCGAGCGGCCAGACGAATTCCTGCGACATGCCGCAGGGAAAATCCGCGACTTTGTAATGCCAGTAGTTGCGATCGAAGCAGCCGTAGGTCGCGCTATGCGGATTGCGATCCTGCAGGGTGAGAAGTTTCGGGATTTCCTGGAGCGCCGCCCGGGCGAATAACTCGCCGCTCATTAACTCGAATCGCCGTCGCGGCGGCGCAACCGGAGTTGAATGTCTTCGAGCAGTTTGCGATTTACCGAAAGAAGATCGGCGACGAGGCCGAGGATGATGAGTTGAAATCCGGCGAGGAGAAAAATCGCGGCGGCGACGAGACTGGGAACATGGGCGCGCGGGGTGCCGCCAAAATAAAGCCAGAGCCAGCGCGCGCTCAGAATTAATCCGGCGATGAGCGGGACGGAGCTGAGCGCGATGAAAAACCGCAGCGGACTGTAGCTCATAAAAATGCGGATGATTGTGCCTAACGAGCGAAAGACGTAGCCAAGTGTGCTCTTGATCAAGCGCGAGGGACGCGTGGGCGGATTGGTGCGGATGGGCACGGACAAGATCGACATGTTCTTTTGGCCGGCCTGGATGACCATCTCGAGGGTGTAACTGTATTTCGAGAAGACGTTGAGGCGTTGGGCAGCGGAACGGCTGAGCGCGCGGAAACCGCTCGGCGCATCGACCACGTCGGTATTACTGGCCATGCGCACGACCCAACTGCCGAGCCGTTGCAAAAGTTTTTTCGTGCCGGAAAAATGTTCGACCTGCGCGATGGAACGCGCGCCGATGACGATATCGGCGCGGCCATCGAGGATGGGCGCGATCAACTTGGGAATATCGGCGGCGCAATATTGATTGTCGGCATCGGTGTTGACGATGAGGTCGGCGCCGGCGGCGAGGCTGGCTTCGATGCCGGCGACGAATGCGCGGGCGAGACCGCGATTGTGCGGAAAGCTTATGATGTGTTCGACGCCGAGATCGCGCGCGACGGTGGCGGTGCCATCGGTGCTGCCGTCATCGATGATGAGCCATTCGATCTTGTCGATCTTGTCGAGCGTGCGCGGAAGATCGTGAAGTGTCGCGGGCAACGTGGCGGCTTCATTGTAGCAGGGGATTTGAATGATAAGCTTCATCGCGCGCGCCCGAGTTATGACAGAGTCGATGCGTGAGCGTCGAGCCCGCGCCGCCGGGGTTCGGGATGGTGAAGGCGGTTGACCGTGCTATGGTGAAACCGTAAATACGGCTGTGCTGAGACTTTTCTTCGTAGCTGCGGTGTTGATATCCCTCCCGTCTGGCGCGTTCGCGCAGGTCCGGCCGGTGGCGCGGCCACAACCTTTGATCACGCCGACTCCGGCGGATGACGAAGATGATGAAGACGACACGCCTGATCCAGCGACAGCAGCTGCGCCCAATGCTCCGCCGCCAGCGGCGGTAACGCCGTTGCCGATCGCGGCTGCGACTCCGGCCAGAACGACGGCGCAACAAAATCCGCCCTCGACCGCACCGAATCTAGTGCGTCTGCAGTTCCCGAACAGCGATGTCGATGATGTGCTGCGTCTTTACGAGCAGCTGACCGGATTCAAACTCGTGCGCGATAATTTCGTGCAGGGCAAGGTCAACATTTTCATCAGCAAAGACGTGCTGCGCGACGAAGCGATCAAGATCATCGAGATGAATCTGCTCATGAACGGATTCTCGCTCGTGCCGGCGGAGAACGGGATCGTCAAGGTGATCGGCACCGGGAAAAATCCGCGGACGAGCGGCGTGCCGATTATTTCCGACCAATCGCAAATTCCGGCGGGCGATCACGTCATCAGTTATCTTTTCAAACTGCATTACGCCGATCCCACGGAATTGCAGCAGGTGCTGGCGCAATATCTTTCGCCACCGCAGCCGTACACTTCGTTTTTGGCGTTACCGAAATCGTCGACGTTACTGATCACGGAAAATTCCAGCGTCATTCGCTCGCTCGTTCGCGTGATCGATCAGATCGACACGCCGCCCGCGGAAGTGGTGAGTGAGTTCATCAAACTCGAGCGTGCGGATGCGAGCAAGGTGGTCGACATGCTCAAGGAGGTTTTCGAGAAGGGCCAGGGACAGCAACCCGGGCAGGTCGTTCCGGTGCCGGGCGGAATCCGCGGCGTTCGGCCCGCGCCGGCGGCCGTGCAACAGGTGAGCGTGGAAGGCGATGTCGGCGCGTTAGCGGCGTTGTCGGAGGATTCGGTGGTCGTCGGGAAAATCAAACTGACGCCGGACGTGCGCACGAATCGCATTCATGTGGTGACTCGGCCGATCAATATGCCGTTCGTTAGGAAACTGATCGCGGAGTTCGATGCGAATGTGGAATTCGCGAAGCCGGTGACGCGGCCGCTAAAATATATTGCGGCGGGCGACGTGTTGCCGGTGTTAGTGCAGGCGCTGACCGAACCGGGTGGTAACCAACAAGCCGGCGCGGAAGGTGGATTGGGGCCCGCCAATCCGGCGAATCAGCAGCAACAACAGAATCGACAGAATCGATCTGGGGGAACGTCGAACAATCCGAATGGCGGTGGGCTTTCGAGCGGAGGGAGCGATACCGGCGGCAGTCTTAATATTTCCGAAGAGCTCTCCACGACTGCGACTGATACGACGCCGAAAGCGGTGACGATCGGCAACGCCAAGATCATCGCCGATCAGCGCGCGAATTCGATCATCATGCTCGGCAATCGCGAGGTGGTGGTGAAGGTCGCGAAGATTCTCGATGAGATGGACGTCGAAGCGCCGCAAGTCGCGATTAGCACCGTCATAGGTGAGCTGACGCTCAGCAACGACGAAGAAACAGGGGTCGATTACTTTTTGAAGTACAAGAACAAAGCCGTCGGCATTTCGCACAACGGAGGCGCAGGAATCACCATCCCGACTTCGGCTTCGCCCGCTTCCACAGCCGTGCCTGGTATTGTAGATTCCGCGTCACTGATAAACTTCGCAAACCTGCTAAAAGCTGCTGGAAGTGGAACAAATGTGTATTTTGCAGCTGGAAATTATCTTGCTGCGGCTGTGCACCTGCTGGAATCGACTGGACGCTTCAAAGTGATTTCGCGACCAATGATTTTTACGAGCAACAACAAGAAGGCGATCATTGCAAGCGGACAAGAGGTGCCGGTTCCAGTCAGTACTTTGAGCAATGCTACTACGTCAGCCGGTGTTGCCTCCGTGCAATCGAGCATCCAGTTTAAGAAGGTTGCTTTGCAACTTGAAGTCGTGCCGCTAATCAACTCCGATAAAGAAGTATCGCTCGATATTTTGCAGAAGATCGACAGTGTCGTCCCCAACAGCGACAAAAACTTTGGTGGCAACTCGGTACCGACAATCGCGACGCGATACATTCGCTCAAATGTCTTGGCACCTAACGGATGCACGATTGTTCTCGGTGGTTTGATTACCGATAACAAAGGTAAGGGCTATTCAGGCATTCCATATCTGTCGCGCATTCCTGTCGTGGGATCTCTTTTTAGGAGTACGAGCAAAACACACGGTCGGACTGAGCTAATCATTCTGATGCGGCCGGAGGTTACGATTACGAATCTCGATCTTTATCGGTTGCGTGTGAAGAACGAGAACAAGAGTCACTTCGGAGCGGAGATCGACGAGACGGATTGCCCGGATTGCCCGCCTAGAATCGGTGATGACAAGCAACTGCCGGCACCCGACCTGCCAGCTCCCAAAGATTAAATGATGATTCACATTTCAAAAAAAACGGCAGTCGCAGCGCTGTTGTGCGCATTTGCTGTTACCGCGCAGGCGATCGACGAACCGTTCTTTCATTCTACCGACGCCCTAGCGCCGCGCGACGATTGGGGATTGCTTCATCAGAGCCCGGTGCTCAACTCGACCGACTTCGAAAGGCGTTATCGGTGGCGACCGCTCTACTATCTCGAATCCGGTCGGGAATTGACTTTGAAACCCGCTTACGTCGGCGCGTTGCAACGCGACTTGCAGCGGCTCGGTTATTTTTGCGGACCAATCGATGGAATTTTTTCCGCTGAAGTAAGCGACGCGATCGCGCGGCTCCAGAAAAATTATTCGATGCGCGTGACCGGCACGCTGACCATTCCGGTCCGCCGCGCGCTTTATCTTCCGTAAGATCGACAACGTGAACGCGCCGGTCAGCAAATCGATTGTCGATCTTCTCCTGGCCGGTGGCGTGCAAACGTCGGAAGAAGCGGAACAGCTCGCGCAGAATCTAAATGGCGGGTCATGGGTCGCGCAGGTGCTCGATTCCGGAAAGGTCGACGAGAACAAATTCCTCGCTGCTATCGGCGCCTTCTTCAAAGTCCCGGTGCAAACGCTTGATGGAAAAATCGATCGCGAGACCTTGTCGATCTTGCCGAGTCGTTTCGTATTCCAGCACCACATCCTGCCGATCGAGGTAAAAGAAAAATCGGTCGTGCTCGCGACCTACGATCTTTTCAACTCAACCGGCCGGCAGCTCGCGTCGCAGCTTCTGAAGAAACCGGCGGAGTGGGTACTGGTGCCGCGCGCGCAGATTTTGCGAGCGATGAAAACGCTTTACGGCGTCGGGGCGGAAACGTTCGATGAAATTCTAAAGACGAATCGCGCCTTCGAAGTTTTGCAGGATTCGGAGACGAGCACCGATTTGAACGCCGACGATCCCGAAGCATCGGTGGTGAAATTCGTGAACCAGATTATTCGCGAAGCCATCATCGAGCGCGCGACGGACATCCACGTCGAACCGCTCGAAGACGATTTGCGCATTCGTTACCGCATCGACGGCATTCTGCACGAAGTGGCGGTGCCGCCGCAACTACGCGTGCTGCAGTCCGCCATCATCTCGCGTTTGAAAGTGATGGCGCACATGGACATCGCCGAGCGGCGTCTTCCGCAGGATGGCCGCATGAACCTGCACTCGAACAATAATCAGGAGATCGATGTGCGCGTCTCGACCATCCCGACGGTCAACGGCGAATCGATCAGCTTGCGTTTGCTCAGCCGCGGCAGTCAGCAGTTCGGTTTTGATCGGCTCGACATGAGCGAGCGGCAGGAAGAAATCGTTCGTCGTCTGCTCGCCCAGCCTAACGGAATCATTTTGCTGACCGGCCCGACCGGCTGCGGAAAATCGACATCGTTATATTGCTTTCTTAGCAGCATCAACTCGGTGCAACGCCGCATCATCACGATCGAAGAGCCGGTCGAATATCGATTGCCCGGCGTTTCGCAGATCGATGTGAAACCGGAGATCGATCTCACCTTTGCCAAAGGTCTGCGCCACATTTTGCGACAGGATCCGAACGTCGTCATGGTCGGTGAGATTCGCGACGTCGAAACGGCGGACATTTCCATTCGCGCCGCCATGACCGGGCACTTGGTTTTCAGCACGCTGCACACGAACGATGCGGTCGGCGGCATCACGCGTTTGCTCGACATGGATGTTGAACCCTTCCTGCTCGCATCCGTCGTGAAATCATTTATCGCGCAACGACTGGTGCGCACCATTTGCCCCGAGTGCAAAGAGTCGGTCGGATACCCCATCGATTACCTGAAGGAAATCGGCGCCGATATTTCGCCCGGCTTCAAATATTACCGCGGCAAAGGTTGCGATCATTGCCGGCAGACGGGCTATGTCGGGCGCACGGCGATTTACGAAATCTGTGTCGTGACCGAAGGGCTGCGCCGGCTCATCATTCAAAAATCGACTGGCTCGGAATTGAAGCAGCGCGCCATTCAGGATGGGATGATGACGTTGCGACAGGACGGCTGGCGACGCGTGGTCGAAGGCCTAACGACAGTCGAAGAAGTCGTGCGCGTCACCCAGACGGATGAAGTGATGGCGGAGACGAGCGCCGAAGCCGAGCCGGTCATGGCCGCGGAATCCGCCGACGCGCGCTAAGATCGACAATCTACTTGCGTGCGATATCTCTGGCTCTGTCATCCCGAGCCGCGCAGACGGCGAGGGACCCCGCCTATTCAGAGAGGATGTACCGCTTACCCAAATCTTCCCACGTAGGATTAAGCGTTCGCACGAGATCGTTTTTCTTTTCGCGTCGCCAGCCTTTGATTTCTATCTCGCGCGAGATCGCGTCGCGAACGTCTTCGTAGCTTTCGTAGTAAACCAGGCGATCGACTTTGTAGCGCTTGGTGAAGGCTTTATCCGAAGCGTTGCCGTGGAACCAGAGGCGACGTTCCAGACTATTTGTTACGCCAGTATATAAGACGACGCGGCTTCGATTGGTCATCATGTATACGTAGTAGGTGTTGTCCACGCCGTGTTGTCATCCTGAACGGAGTGAAGGATCTCTCACAAGCTGTTTGAGCACGCTAACTAGATTGTGTGACTCCGAGCTTCGTCGGTGAGGTCCCTTGCCGTCTGCGCGGCTCGGGATGACAGAGCAGGCTTGTTAGCCGCCGCGTAGTTCGCGAATTGCTTCTGCGTAATCGCTGGCGTGAAAAATCGACGTGCCGGCGACGAGAACGTTGGCGCCGCTTTCGATGGAGATGCGCGCGGTTTCGGAATTGATGCCGCCGTCTACTTCGATGTCGATCTTGCCGTTCAACGCTTTCGCGCGTTTCACTTTTTCCATTTGCTCGGCACGGAAAGATTGGCCACCGAAGCCGGGTTGCACGGTCATGACAAGTAAGATGTCGATCTTGTCGAGAAACGGCTCGATCGCTTCGAACGGCGTTCCAGGATTCAACGACAGGCCGACGCGACAATTCGCTTCGCGAATTTGTTGCAAGGTTTTTGCGACATCGTGTTTCGATTCGGGTTCGACGTGGACGGTTATGGAGTTGGCGCCGGCTTTGACGAATCGCGGCATGTAATGATCGGCGTGCTCGATCATGAGATGAACGTCGAGCGGAAGTTTGGTGTGCTTCCGCACAAGATCGACAATCGCCGGGCCGAAGGAAATGTTGTCGACGAAGTGGCCATCCATGATGTCGCAATGGATCCAATCGGCGCCGGCTTTTTCCACTTGGCGGACTTCGTTAGCGAGATCGGCGAAATCGGCCGCGAGGATGGAGGGAGCGACGATGGTGCGGCTCATGAGCGCTCTATATATATTAAGAGCTTGACGATGCGAGGGCGTGTTTCATGTTACGGGCGTTTCCGCCGGTTGGCTCGCGCAAGATCGACAATCGCATGCGCTTCCGAAAGGCGTGAACA
>JBDUDM010000049.1:0-15295 GCA_040002925.1 Spartobacteria bacterium
GCGACATCGTCATCTCGGAGGAGTCGGCCACATACCGGCCGGAGATGGAATGGATTTCAGCGCGCTTGCAAGATCGACATGGTGATCTGCCATGGCGCGTGGTCGCCGCGGAAAATTACGAACCGCAGGATGGCCGCGCAGTGTATCGCTTCTTCGAGTTATTCGATCTGCCGAACATTGCGAAGATCGACAATCTCCTTCGCGCGAACGCGGACGGCCGCATCACCGTCACCCCGCCGATCAAACCATTCCTCGAAGAGAAGATGTGGTTTGCCCTTTTCTGGATGCAACCGCTGCGCGAATTCTGGCGGCGCGAACTGGGCGACAAATATTTTCAGCAACTGCAAAAGGTAATCCCCTACACTTGGCTGCTCGATCCCACGCCGCTCCCGCAACATGCGGTCATCCCGCGACTGGAGATTCATGATTGGCGAGAAGCGGGAAAGTTCAGCCAGAAAGATCGAGATCTACTTTTAAAGGTGAGCGGATTTTCACCGCTCGGCTGGGGCAGTCGCGGCGTCGCGCTCGGTTCCGATCTTCCACACGCCGACTGGCAACAACGAATCGAGAACGCGCTCGCTACCTCCGAATTGTCACCGACGATTCTGCAACGTTTTCACAAAGGACGTTTGGTGGAGCACCGCTATTGGGACGGCGACGAACTGAAAACGATGAAGGGACGCGTGCGGCTTTGTCCGTATTTCTTCGTCGAATCGGACAAAGTAAAATTGCGCGGCGCGCTCGCCACCATCGCGCCCGCCGACAAAAAACTTCTGCACGGCATGCGCGACGCCATCATGGTGCCGACGGCAAGATCGAGATCTACTCCTTCGCCCTAATCGAGAACTCTCGCGTATAAACGGAACCTGCGGGCGTGAGCTTACTTGAGTAAAGGTGGAATTCTTCGACGCGAATCATTCCGGCATCGAGATCGACATTCGATTGCAGAAGGTTTCGCAGCGATTGCGCCGAGACATCCCGGCAACGCGCGAGCGTGATGTGCGGATGCCAGGGACGCAAGTCGGGTTCGACTCCGGCCGCGAGGGCTGCTTCCTGCACGCGTTTGTGAATTTGGAATAGGTGCGGATGGGCTGAGCCGACTCCGATCCAGATTATTTTTGGCGACCCTTTCGGAGGAAATATTCCGACGCCTTTGATCGGCAGAAAGAAGGCGCCGAACGCGATCGCGCTCAATTTTTCGCCTAGGACAAGATCGACATCTTCATTCACGTCGCCAAAGAAGCCGAGCGTGAGATGCATTTGTTCGCGCGCGGTCCAGCGCACGTCTCTAATCTTTGGGTCAAGATCGACAAGGAGGTCTCGCGCGGAATCGGGGAGATCGATTGCGACGAAGAGACGCTTGCTCATTTTCTCAGAAACGTTCAACGCCCAACGCTCAACGTTTAATCGCCGATGCGCTAATCGTTAAGACGTTGTTCGTTGTTACGAACGGAGGCGCGATCGGAAAGTTGAGTGAGAAAGGATGGAGCTGCGCCGCGCAGACGACTGTCCCAACCGAGGCGCGCTTCGTCGCCGGTTGCGTTAACGGCGCCAGGCAGGAAGCGGTTGGTGATTTTCATGGCGTAGCCGGTGAGATTCGGAAAGAGCGCGTTGCCGACAATGGCGAGACGCGCGACGAATCCGAGGGTGAGCGAAGGCTGGCCGCGGCGGCAGGCGGCGAGAATTTTTCGCGCGGCGCGATCGGCACTCATGGAGATGATGGGCGTGGCATTCGCGATGGCGAACCAGGCGAACTCGGCGTCGTGATCGCCCTTTGTTTTCGCGTTTACGTGCGAACCGGTGCGCATGAGACCGGGCGCGACGGTGGTGACTTTGATGTTGTCCTGCGCGAGTTCGGCGCGAATGGAATCGGAGTAGCCCGTTAGGGCAAACTTGCTCGCGCTGTAGGCGGCGAGATGCGGGACAGCGACTTTGCCGCCGATGGAGGAGATGTTGACGATACGACCGGCGCGTTGCTTTCGCATTTGGGGAAGGACTTGGGCTATTAAATCGTAGGCGCCCCAGAAATGAAGTTGCATCGATTGCTCGAAATCTTGGCGCTGCATGTGGGCGAGCGGTCCAACTTCGATGATGCCGGCGTTGTTAATCAAGATGTCGATCTTGCCAAAACGTTCGAGGATTTGCCTAACGGCCCACTGAATTTGCGAAGTATCGGTGAGGTCGCATTGGAATGCGCTCACCTCGCCGCCGAAACGCGCGAGATCGGTTTGGGCGCGGCCGAGTTCCGCGACGTCGCGCGCGAGGAGCGCGACCTTCGCACCGTGCTGGCAAAGGTGTCGCGCGATCACGAGACCGAGGCCGCGGGAGCCGCCGGTGATGATCGCGACTCTGTCGCGGAGCGAATAGCGCAGCGTCCGAATGAGCCGCGCGATGCACCAAACGGCGAAGATAGCAGCCGCCGCGGCGATCAGAATGGAAGGCAACATGTCGATCTTAGCTATGCTTGCGATTGAAGCGTGCGACTTCGCGCTGCGTTTCGCGATCGACCGCGCGCTTTTTTAGATCGGCGCGCTTATCGTGCGCGACTTTTCCCTGCGCGACGCCGAGCTCGGCTTTGAGTTTGCCGTTTTTCCAATAGAGCTTCAGCGCGACGAGGGCGCGGCCGGCGACTTGAGTTTCGCCGTAAATTTTATCGATCTCCTGCCGATGCAGAAGAAGTTTGCGCACGCGTTTGGCGGCGGGAATTTCGTGACTGGCTTGCGCGTAGGGTTGGATGTCGGCGCCGTAGAGAAAGGCCTGGCCGTTTTCGATGCGAGCGAAGGCGTCGCTGATGTTCGCTTTGCCGGCGCGAATTGATTTTACTTCGCTGCCTTTGAGCTCGATGCCGGCTTCGTAGCGATCGAGAATGTGAAAATCGCGTAATGCTTTGCGATTGAGGATCGACTCGGCGGCCATGTCGATAACTGTAGGGCGTCTGAGTCAGACGCCAAATGCGCCGTCTCGCGGAGATGGCCTACAATGGCTACGCGCCGTCTTTAGAATCTTCTTCGATGGCTTCGAACGTGAGTTTGCCGGCGATGATTTCTTTTAGCGCGATATCGGTGAGCGATGCGCGCAAACCGGCGTCGATCATGGGGCGGTGTCCGAGCCCGAGCTGACGGACGCGTTTCGAGACGACATTGATTAGGAGTTGCTGATTGGGAATGACGTGAGCTGCGTCCTGAAGGAGTTGGGATGTCATAATGCGCAAGGATCTGACAGTGGGGCGAACTGCTTCTGCTGGAAATGGGAGGATGGCGGACTCGCTGGGAAGGGACATTGGCGGCGAAAGAGGAGTCGCGATCATGGGAAAAAACGAGTTTTGATTTTGCGAATACGGGTCGTGCTTGTCAAACGGATTTGTTAGCGCCGAGCAAGATCGACAATCGACTTTGCGTCGATCTCCGCCGGGAAGGCGCTAACGAACGTCCTCGACGTAACTAACTACGCGATAATCAACCGCTTCCCCCATCGAGTCGAGAGCGCGGTCGTAATGCCAGCTGGTGTTGCCATTGCCGTAGAAAGTTTTGCAAACGATCGCACCGACAGGAGTGATCGTGGTATTGGCGGTCACGTAGGTCGGCGATGGTTGTGGCGTGGCGAAATTAGTTGGGAGGTAATACGGGGGAAGGGTGAATGGAACGTTGTTGTCGATGGTCCCGGTGATGTATTGAGATCGAACAATCGTCCCGCCATTCGTTGCGACATTGCCGTAGAGCATCCCTCGGATTGTGGCGACGGCGCTGCCGATCTCGACCGAGCCGCTTCGAGAATCGCTAAAGCGAGGATCGGCCGGATTGTTCGCGCAAAAATAATAGGTGCCGTTGTTCGAATTGTAGCTGTCGACCTGGGCGGCATCACCAAGGCCATAGAACGTCCCGCTGCATTTGATCGCGGCTTCAAACGGAGTGATCGGCGCCGTGACCAATTCAATGCGGCGAGTGACTTGCGGCCGCGAAACCGCCACCAAAGCTTTTCCAGCACCATCGCCATTCGGGCCATAAGCGGCGATAAAATGGTCGTAATTAAAGTCGATTTTTCGCAACAGGCTGTCACCACGCGTTCCAACCCCCATGCGATCATTCATTCCTACGCGTTTGAGCCCCATCACGGGCGCGGTCCCTTTGGCTCGAATGCGATACCAGGCATTGCCGGTGATCGGATCGTAATAAAACACATCCGCTACGCCGCCGGCGCTGAGACTATTCGCGCCGAACGTCACCGGCGACTTGGTGTAAACGCCGCTCGCATTGGTCCAGCCGGTGAACGCATGCGTAGGATCGAGCACCGTCTTCCTTACCTCGGAGTAGGCGATATCGCCACCGGCTTCCGCCGCGTAGAGCGAATCTTTCCAACCGCGAACCTGGCTCGAGGCCGCGTTAAAGCGCGTGACGCAATTGAGTAAAACGTTCCCTCCGATAACCGACACGACGAGGATTGTGCCGATAACGCAGAGCAAGACATTCCCCTTCTCCTTCCTAACAAAACGCATTTTCATGGCGGTGGTCCGAATCGATTAACCGCGGAGGCGATTGCGCATGTATGCCGTTGCGAAAATGCTCGTGCCCGAGCGCTCCGCGACTGCGTTACCAGTGGTAAAGATGGGGAGGAACGTCACCGACGTGTTGGTATATTCGGTATTAGCCAGCTCAACGTCCGTCGTCTGGGGCACTAGCTGATCAGTGCTCGAGGCGATAGTCGTGACGACACCGTTTTCCGTCCGCAAGATCGACATCCCATTGATTGAGTAAACGACCGTGCTCGGCGACGCTCCGTAATTCACCTGCCAACCGCTGGGCGTGTATGCGATCGTCGGCGTGCGCGACGTTCCGATGAGCGCAGGGTTGGCCGCTTCGGGGTCACCTGACTGGATGATGTAGTTCGGAACATTGACCGTAACCGATTGCAGATCGACCGAGGTCGTGACGATCAAGCCACGTTTCACATCCCGGTTTAGATAATCGATGATACGAATCTGCTGCATGAGCGTAGCGAAGTAGTTGTCGACCGCGCTAAAACTCTTTTGCAGCGCGATGCTCGATGTAACCGCCGCCACGACGACGGAGCTTATCGTTAGGCCGAGCATCATTTCGCTTAGAGTGAAACCGGCGGTTTGTTTGGTGGGTGTTAATTTCATTTTTTTGTTCCGTTTGATACCAGCGTGGTTGTTTGTTCAGAAAGCCCTCGGCCGCCGAGAGTCATGTTACAAGACGTCGAGACATCGATTTGCACGAGGGAAGTGCCGAGATCAGCGGCAGTCGAATTCGTGGTAACAGTGCCGTTGGGCGAACGCGTAAACTGGGTAATGCCGTTCGGGGTCGGGTAAGCACTGACTTTAATAACTTCCGTTACTTTCCGGCAAAAATCTGAAGCGTTCGGCGGAGCGGCCAGGAGGCTCTGCACGTAGGACGTGCTGGTCAGGTCAGTGAAGGCAAGATTCCTCAGAGTTTCGCAGCGGTCGTGCACGGTCTGGAGCGCGGCGACGGATTCTTTGCTTGCATCGATATATCGCAAGCAGACGGCGTTCAGTTCGAAGATCGAGGCGAAAAACCCTGCGAGGAGCATTGCTGCAACCATGATCTCGATCAAGGTGGCGCCCGCTTGAGCGTTAAGTTTTCCTCGTTTCATTCTGTCTATTTCACTAGTTATGGTAAACAGCAGTAAATGTGTCTATTTTCGAATTCCTGCGACAAGACCGTTTGAAATGCGAAAAATCGCGATTTCTTTGCAAATGTGCGAATTTGAGCACTGTTGCCGTTGCGATAGTGAGAAAGCCTGTAGCTTCGATTCAGCTCAGAAATCACCCTCGATGCTCACTATTTGTTTGCCCTCCTACGGTGATCAGACGAAATAGTCAGTCGCCAGTCACGGGCTGTGGCTCAGCTTGGTAGAGCGCCTGCCTCGGGTGCAGGAGGTCCAGGGTTCAAATCCCTGCAGCCCGACGGAATTGTGGTTGCAGCGATTTCACGTTTTCGTTATGCCATGTCGCTTATGAAGACGTCGCTAAGATCGCTCATTCTGCTTTTGGCTGTCGCCCAAATGTTCTGGTCCGTGCGATCGGACGCTTCGATCGAGGGTCCAGCGAATTATAAAAATTATGTCGTCTCTTCGCCCGAGCCGGCCTGGTGGTCGTTGGCGCGGCGAGGCATGCGGGGAAAAGTTGTCTGCCAGGTCAAGATCGATCCGAAAAACGGAGACGTCACCGAAGTGCATGTTTTAAAAAAGACGATGTTTCCCGCTTTTAATGCCGAAGTGGTGCTGACCTGCTTCAAATGGAAATTCAAGCCGGGCACAATAACCGAAGCGACAATCCCATTTGAGCTGGAAGTGCGCGGCTTCGGTCGCCAGGTTCGCTAAGGCTCGCCGCCGTCTCTCGCGTTAGGAGACGAACAAACGCCGAGAGACACGAGTGAACCAAGCCGTCCTGCCAGCCATCGCCGTCACCGGATTTGGCATCGCTTTTTCGCACGCCGCGATCCCGACGCACTGGTTGCCGTTTATCCTAACGGGGCGGGTGCAAAGCTGGAGTAGCGGCAAAACGGTCGGCATCACGGCGCTCGCCGGAACCGGCCACTGCATCATCACCGCGGCGTTTGGGCTGGGGATTACGTGGTTCGGTTTAACCCTGGATCAGTCGATCGGGCAGTGGTTCGGACGCCTGGCCGGCGGGGCGCTGTTCCTTTTCGGAATTTACTACTTCGTTAGGCAAATCATCGGGCATGGTCATGTTCATTTCGATTATCCGCACGAACATTTGCACCAGGCTGATTCATCTGCGCCGACAGCGCGCCGTTCCGATCGTGCTGCCATCACGAGCTTGCTTGCATTCCTCACCCTTTCGCCCTGCGAAGCATTTCTTCCGATTTACGTTTCCGGAATTCGTTACGGGTGGAAGGGTTTTGCCATCCTTACTTTGATTCTTTCGGTGGCTACCGTCGCGGGGATGGTGGTTTTTACATCGCTCACTCTCGCTGGACTAAATCGAATGCGCCTGGCCTGGCTTGAAAAATATGAAAGCGGGATGATGGCGGTATTGCTCTGCGCCGTCGGAATTTTGATCCTGATCTTCGAACGATGAAGATGTCGATCTTGCCCACAAAAGTGCGCGCAACGGAAGAAGCCGGTTGCGCGTTCGTGAAGCACATGCTTGGGTGGCGAGCGGTTTCAGTTTCTCTGCGCCGCGACTTCTATGGGTTCTCTTAAGAAAAGACGTAAAGCGAAAATCTCAAAGCATAAGCGCCGCAAGCGCATGCGAGATAATCGCCATAAGAAACGCCTGCGCTACAAAGCGTAACTCGTTCTAGTTCTCGTTCGTTGCCGATTGTTTGCGATTCGCACCCCGCTCCCTTACAATCGCCGGCATGACAAGGCGGAAGACTCGAGCAGCGCGCGGCTCCAGCTACCTGCTTGCAATTCTGGCGCTTTCCGCGGTGGCGTCTGCTTCTGCGCGACCAGCAGCGCCGAAGCCGCCGAATCCAGCGCCGACGCGGAAAGAATCCGCTAACCAGGATGACTCGTTCGCCCGAAATGCGGCGAAGGATCTTTTACTTCACGCCGACGGTGAGCGGAAAGCCGAAGCGCTCGCTCGTTTTGTTGAAGGCGTCGGGTTCGAGGAAAGCGGAGAGATGGATAAAGCTCTCGAGGCCTATCGCAAAGTCCTCAATGTCGATCCTGGCCAAGCCGAACTCGCTTGCCGCGTCTCGGCATTATTAACACGGCAGGACGAATTTCCTCAGGCGATCGACGTCCTAAAGGATGCAATCAAAGCGAACCCGCGCGCCTCCGCTCCGTATCTGCAACTCGCATTCATCTACGCAAAATACCTGCGCAAGAACGATCAGGCGATCGAATACGCGAATCGCGGCATCGCGCTCGATCCGACGAACATCGAGACGTATCAGCGGCTTTACGAAATTCAGATCGCCAGCGGCGATGATGCCCGCGCGCTCCAATCACTCGAACGCGCGACCAAAATCAAGAGCGACGATCCCGTTTACTGGCTGCGCCTCGGCAAACTTTTCGCCGCGTCGATTCTAAAACCAGATGCCCAGCCGAAGCCGGAGGAACTCGCGCGATTAAATGACATCTTCAAACGAGCCACCGATCGCGGTGGCGATAATCCCACCGTTCTCAAAGAGGTGGCAGATTATTACGCTTCCTCGCAGCAGATCGGCGAAGCGATTCCTCTTTATCTGCGTGTGCTCGAACTTCAGCCCGACGACGCCAATGCGCAGGAAAAACTCGCGACGGGATTTGTCCTAACGAACCAACGCGCAAAAGCAATTGAGTTACTGGAGGAAATCATCAAGCAGCACCCGGAAAAATATCAGCCCTACGACCTCCTGGCTCAGGTCCTGGATGATCAAGCGCGCGCTTTACAACGCGAAAACAAAACCACGGAAGCGAAAGCACTCTTCGTCAAAGCGGCCGCTAACTACGAACAGAGCACGTTGATCAATCCCAGTCACGCGAACACCTATCTTCGCCTCGGGGATTTACTGCTCGGCCCGATTAAGGACCCGGAGCGCGCAGTTAAAGTTCTCACCGACGCGCGGCGGCGTTTCCCGGACGCGCCCGAGATGATCTATTATCAAGCGATCGCTTTGCGCGAAGCGAAGCATTCGCAGCAAGCCGTCATCACTTTCGAAGAGGCGCTGCACGCTAGTGAATCGGATTCCGCCGAAATGGCTAACGCACGCTTCTACTTCGACTACGGCGCCACCGCCGAGCAAGCCGGATTGTACGATAAGGCGGCTGATCTATTTCGAAAATCGATCGCTCTCGATCCGGCTAACGCCGCCGACGCTTATAATTACCTCAGCTACATGTGGGCCGAACAGAACATGCATCTCGAGGAGGCGGCCGACATGATCAGCCACGCCCTGCAAAACGACCCGAACAACGGCGCGTATCTCGACACTTCCGGTTGGATTAAATTTCGCCAGGGCAAATTCGAGGATGCGCTTGTCGATCTTCAGCGCGCGGCCGAGAACATGAAACGTGATGACGGGGTCGTCTACGAGCACATCGGCGACACCTACGCGCAGCTTAACCGCATCCCGCAAGCTTTGGAGGCATGGCAGAAAGCCATTACCCTGGACCCGCAAAATAAAAAAGTGGCGGACAAGATTGACAATGCGAAAACCAAAATGAGCAAAGGTAACGCCCCAAGTCCGAATCCAATCCAGTAGCGCAGATCCTCCGCATTAGTGAGCGCACACCCGAGATATCCCACCGCATGGCAGCGCAAAACCATGTGGGCTGCGCTCACCGCGTTCTTCGTGGTTACGATTTTCATCATCGCGGCATCCGTCGTTTGGGTCGTCGCGAACGTCTTCAGCTTTCTTCAGCCAATTCTCATCCCCGTGGCGATCGCCGCCATCCTCGCTTACTTGCTCGATCCGCTGGTCACGCGCATTTGCAAAGGCGGAATGCGTCGTACTCCCGCGATCGTTTTGCTCTTTTTCGTCGCCGCCATTGCGCTGCTCGGATTGTTTTGGTGGCTCGTCCCGACCATCTCCGAGCAGAGCGCAAGTTTCGCGAAGGAGTTGCCTAACTACACCCAAAAGGCGCGAGATAACATTGTCGATCTTATGGTGCGCTATAACCGGAGCTGGGGCACACCGACGAGCGCCCGCGGGAAGTCAGTCTCACCCGTCCGCGGTCTGGTTGATTGGGCCCTGGGCACTCCCGTTCCCAAGGCAACCGCAACTCCTTCTCCAGTCGATGCAACCGCCGCTGAATCTCCTTCCGGGCCGACGGAAGCGATTGAGGCCACGCCGTCAAAATTGACTTCGGCCGAGCGTCAACGCGTCCAGGGCTATGTCGAAAAACAAATCCCGAACCTTGAGCGCTACCTGCCCACGCTGAGCGAGAAGATTTGGAATATTATCAAGACCAGTATTGGCGGATTTCTCGGCGTCACTGGCTTTCTTCTCAGTTTAGTCATGGTGCCTGTTTATCTTTTCTTTTTTCTCAAGGAACGGCCTCGGATCGAGAAAAGCTGGAAAGAATATCTGCCGTTACGCGCATCGCCTCTCAAAGACGAAGTGGCGGAGCTGCTCTCGCAAATCAATCATTACATCATCGCCTATTTTCGCGGCCAACTGCTCGTCTGTCTGGTCGACGGATGTTTAATCGGCAGCGCGCTCACCATTCTCGGCCTCAATTTCGCGCCCCTCATCGGCCTGGTCGTCATCGTTCTCACCATGATTCCGTATGTCGGAATATTTCTTTGCTGGGTGCCCGCCGTCGTCATCGCCGCGTTCCAATGGGGCGATTGGACTCACCCGCTCATTGTTACTGGCATCTTTATCGTCATTCAAAATCTTGAAGGGATGTTTTACGCACCGCGCATTGTCGGCGATTCGGTCGGCTTGCATCCGATGACAGTGATCGTGTCGATCTTCGTCTGGGGTTTGCTCATCGGCGGTTTGCTCGGTCCCATCCTGGCCGTTCCGTTAACCGCGACCATCAAAGTCGTTCTCGCGCGTTACGTTTGGGGACGGCGTTTGCGCGAGAAAGTCATGGAAAGCATAGAAAGCGTCCCGGTGGTAAAAGAATCTGCCTAGTTTTCGGTCTCCGTCTCGACCCGCCTCCGCGCGAGTTGCAATCCCTTCCTTCGCAAGATAGGACACTGGAGTGACGGAAAAAATCAAACGCGTCCGACGCCGACGCCGAATCAGATCATTCGCAAATCTCGGCGATCTCGGACAGAGATTTCAGCCGCGCCAGCTCGGCTTGCTCGTTGGCGCGATCATCGTCGCTTCCGCCCTCGTCCTGATTTTTCTTAACTACGGCACGCAGGCCTATCACAACTGGCGCGAATCGCGCCTGCTGAAACGCGCGTCGGCCCTGCTCGAGCATAATGATTTCGACGGCGCGACCCGCGCGGCGCAGCAAGCGCTCGAACTCCATCGCGATTCCCTTCCAGTTTTCCAAATCCTGGCTGAGGCCACCGAAAAGCAAAATCGTATCGAGACCGTGGCGTGGCGCGCGCAGATCGCGCGTTTACTCCCGAATAATTTAGACAGTCACCTCAATCTCGCTTCCGCCGCGTTGCGTTTCGGCGAGCTCGACACCGCCCGGAAAGCCCTTGAGCGCGTTTCGCCTAACGATCGCGACCGCGCCGCTTATCACGTCGTCGCCGGCTGGCTCGCCCGCGCGCAGGGTGATGAAGCCGGCTTGCAGCAGCATTTTGCCGCAGCCTTGCGGCAGGAACCGAATAACGAACTGTTCCAGTTCAATCTGGCCGTTCTCCAGATCAAATCCGCCGACGCAGAGAAAAGGGAAGCCGCCCGCGGCATGCTTGAACGCCTTAGTAAAACGGTGCCGTTCCGCACCGGCGCCTTGCGCGCATTACTCAGCGACGCCGTTGTGCACGGCTACCTTCCCGCGGCGGACGGGCTCGCGCAGGACCTGCAAATGTCGCAGCAAGTCACCTTCGGCGATTACCTCCTCTGCCTGGATCTCTACCGCAAACTCGACGAAAAAAAGTTCAACGCCTTGCTCGAGAAAGTGAAACCAGTCGCCGCGCGGCAGGCGACCGATCTCGCATCGCTCATGAATTGGATGAACAGCAACGGCCTCGCCGCCGATGTGTTGAAGTGGACCGAAATACTTCCGTCCGACCTAACGACCCTTCCCCCACCGGCTATCGCGGTCGCGGAAGCATTCGCGCAGGTGAAAAACTGGTCGCGTCTCAAACGTTGGACGCGCGGCGGCTCCTGGAACGACTCCGATTACATTCGTCTGGCCTATCAAGCCTACGCCTCCCGCCAGATGCGCCAGGGCAGTAACGATGCTGAGTTCGACTCCGCCTGGCGTTCGGCTGAACACGCCGCTAATGACCAACCCCAGCGCGAGCTGATCCTCGCCCGTTTCGCGCAGAAATGGAATCTCACCATCGAAGCCGAGCAACTCTGGCTGCGCATTGTCAAGAATACCGCCGCTCGCCGTGAAGCGCTCGATGCCCTTTCGCGAATTTATCGCGCGCGCAACGACCTGCCAAATCTATACCGCACCATGCAACGCTTGCACGAAGCTTCGCCCGGCGACGCCGGCACCGCCGCAAACTTTGCCCGACTCGCCTTGCTTCTCGAACAAAACGCCTCCGAAGGCCATCGCGTCGCGCACGAGGCATACGAGCATGCGCCTAACGATCTCAACTGCGGCATGACTTACGCCTTTTCCCTTTACGGCCTCGGCCGCACCGCCGAAGGCATCGAGCTGATGAAAAAGTTTCCGCCCGAGCAATTACATGAATCGCATGCGGCCGTTTACGCGGCGGTTCTGCTGGTCGATGAAAATTTATTCGATGCGGCGAAAGAATATATCGACGCCGCCCGGCGCGGTCCATTGTTCTCCGAAGAAAAAAAGCTGCTAGAGGAAGTCACGGCGAAAGTCGCCAGCGCGACCGCGACGCCGCCGGCTCCTTCCGCCAGCCCTTCGCCGACTCCGCCGGAATCTCCGACGCCCGCGTCAACTCCGTAACGGCGATTGCGCCGACATCGCTTGCTCCACGATTAACGCTGCTAATTTTTGCGTCGCGGCATCCAGCGCCTCGTTCGCTTCTTTTAACATGTCGATCTTGCGCGATTGCAACGCGCTTCGCACCTGTTCCGCCTTTCCGAGAATGTCTGCGCGCTCGGAGATGTCGATCTTGTCCCCGCCGATCTGCAACGCCGCGTCCACCGCCGCCAACATTTCCTCCGCCTTCAATTTGGTTTCCGTCCAGCGCCGCTCGCTTACATCTTCAAACGCGTGCTCAAGCGAATCCGCCAGCATCGCCTCAACTGCTTCATCCGAAACATCCACCGCGCTCGTCATCTCCACGATCCTTTCGGCTCCACTTTGCGTGTCCCGCGCCAGCACATGCAAAATTCCATTCGCATCGATTTCGAATTGAACCCCGACGCGCGGCACTCCTTTCGCCGCCGCTTCGAATTCAATTTCGAATTCGCCCAGCTTCCAATTGTCCCGCGCCATCTCGCGCTCGCCTTGTAATACTTTGATCGACATCGACCGCTGATTCGAAACCGCGGTCGTGAACATCTCGCCCGCCTTGGTCGGAATGGTCGAGTTGCGCGGAATGATCACATTCATCAATCCGCCAAACGTTTCGATCCCTAACGAGAGCGGCGTGATGTCGAGCAGCACCACATCGCGCACCGCGCCTGACAAAATCCCCGCCTGAATCGTCGCGCCGATCACAATCGCTTCGTCCGGATTCTGCGAAACGTTCGGCTCGCGTTTGAAAAGTTCCGTCACGAATTCACGCACCAACGGCATTCGCGTCACCCCGCCGACCAGAATCACCTCGTCCAGTCCTTCCGTCTTCAACTTCGCATCGGCCAGCGCGCGCAAGCAATGCATCCGCGTTCGTTCGACGATCGGCCGGGCCAGTTCTTCCAACCGCTCAAGCGAAAGCTCGTAAACGTAATTTTTCCCATCGACAAATGGCATGTCGATCTTCGCGGACGTTTCTGCCGATAGCCGATGCTTCGCTTCGACAACCGCTTCGCGCTTTCTCCAATCCGCAATCGGCAACTTGCAATCCGCGATCAACGCTGCGTCAATATCATCGCCGCCCAGCCGCGTGTTTCCACTCGTGGCCAAAACTTCGAATACGCCTTCATTCAATTCCAAGATCGACATGTCGAATGTCCCGCCGCCGAAATCGTAAACCGCGATCTTCGCTTTCGATTTCAACTTATCGAGTCCGTAAGCGAGCGCGGCCGCAGTCGGCTCGTTGATAATTCGTTCGACGGTGAAGCCCGCCAGTTCGCCCGCACGTTTGGTCGCATTCCTCTGCCCGTCGTTGAAATATGCCGGCACCGTAATCACCGCGCGGGTCACTTCACGTCCGACCGCGCGCTCCGCATCACTCTTCAACTTGCTCAACACCAGCGCGGAAATTTCCTCAGGCAAATATTCGCGCTGATTCACTCGCACCGTTAACGGCTTGTCCGTTGTCCGAACAACCTCGTAGGCAAGATCGACATCTTCCGCGTCGTCGCCCCGCCGGCCGATCAAACGTTTCACCGAATAGATTGTCGATCTTGGCTCGAGCGCGCGCATTCGCGCCGCCGGCCGACCGACCAAAGTCTCACCGCCTTTGCCGATATGAACGACCGACGGCGTAAGTCGCTCCCCATTCTCGTTTGCGATCAAAACCGGGAAACCCGAGTCCATCACTCCGATCAAAGAGTTGGTCGTCCCGAGATCGATCCCAACGATATCGCTCATCGAAATGACTGTAGCCGCTTCGCTCTGCGAAGCGATTTCTTCGCCACCATTCGCCACGACCCGATGTCCGAAGCTTTTTGCACGGGAATGGAAACGCGCATGGCCCGGATGGAATCGAAAACAACTTCGCGGATCGACAACTTGATCACGCGCGCGAGCGAGCGTTTCTCGCCAGCAGTCATTTTTTGATAGACGAGGCTCACGTGTGGATCGCGCGGCGACTTTCCCTTCCCGGCAAGATCGCCAATCAAACGTTCGAGAGATTTGTTCGGAGTGAAACGGACGAAGACTGTCTTGGTGAATTTTGCGGAGGAAGCGACGCCGCGGATGCGCAACCGAATCGGTCGCGTCTTGAGCTCACGCAAAAGTTCCTTCGCCGAATGTCGATCGTGCCGCGCGACCAAGGTCAGATGCGGAGTGAAGCGCGGCGCATCGAACTCTTTCGCCAGAATCCGAATGATTTCGGAAAACAATTCGCGATACGGCGCGGCCGGAATGAGCCAGTAAACGGTAATCTGTTTTTTCACGTTGCCGGGTCCGCCACAGTACGATGTCGATCTTGCAGTTGTCGATCTTAGCGGCGCGCGTTAATTGCGGTGTGCCTACGAACGTTCTCGGGACCGAACTGAAATGTTGCTGCAACGATCCCGTGACCGGATTTTATCGCGACGGCTTCTGTCGCACCGGTCCGGAAGATCGCGGGTTGCATACGGTCTGCGTCGAAGTGACCGAAGAATTTCTGGATTTTTCGGTGCTCGACGGGAACGATCTGGTCACGCCGCATCCCGAGTGGGGCTTTCCCGGTCTGAAACCGGGCGATCGCTGGTGTGTTTGCGTCACTCGCTGGGTCGAAGCATTGAAGCGCGGACGCGCCGCGCCAATCGATCTGGATGCAACGCATTCATCCGCGCTGGAGTTTGTCTCGCTCGAGGAACTCCAGGCAAACGCAGTGAAGAGTTGATCCGGCAGATTCTTCGTTGGAAAACACTCGGCTTCGCGGCCACGGTATCGGCGATTTGAAACTGCCGTTTAGTCTTTTTCTGGCGCT
>JBDUDM010000131.1:0-4498 GCA_040002925.1 Spartobacteria bacterium
TTGCCCGTCCGCACCGCCGAAAATTCATGGACCATGTAGTCCACGCTTTTCTCCATCGTCATCTCGGCCTCGAGTAAAATATCGTCGCTGCTCATGCTTCAGTCTTATCCGCCTCAGCTTCACCGCAAACGAGCGTGCCCACTTTTCGTCCGAGCACGGCGTCGCGAATATTGCTGGCCTTGTTCATATCGAGAACGATCACCGGAATTTTATTGTCCATGCAAAGACTGAACGCAGTCGAATCCATCACCTTCAATCGCTTCGTTAACGCCTCCTGGTAACTCACGCGTTCGTAACGCACCGCATTCGCATTCTTGTTCGGGTCGCTGTCGTAAACGCCGTCCACTTTCGTCGCCTTCAAAATGATGTCCGCGCGAATCTCGCTCGCCCGCAAAGCCGCCGTCGTGTCGGTCGAAAAATAGGGATTGCCCGTGCCGGCGACGAAAATGACCACGCGACCGAGTTCGAGGTGTCGGATCGCGCGGCCGAGAATAAATGGCTCGGCCACATTTTTCATTTCAATCGCGGTCTGCACGCGCGTTTGCACACCGAGTTGTTCGAGCGCGCTTTTGAGCGCCATGCCGTTGATCACCGTCGCCAGCATGCCCATGTAATCTGCCGTCGTGCGGTCCATCCCGCGATCCGCCGCCGTCAATCCGCGCCAGATATTTCCGCCGCCGATGACGATGGCGATTTGCACGCCGAGGTCGTGCACTTCCGTGATTCGCTTCGCGACCTCGTGGACGACATGCGGCGAAATATTATCGCGGCCGCCCGTTTCCTGCATCGCTTCGCCACTCAACTTCAGCACGATGCGTTTGTAAGCGGGCGCGTCCGGTTTCATGGCGAGTGAGATGAAATAGAAGGCGGCGGTATTTTGGAAGCAAATTAGCGGATCGAGCGATGCCCACGCATGAAATCAGCCGCGCTCATTCGCTGTTTTCCTTCCAATTGAACCTCGCCCAGCGCCAGCGCTCCGTGGCCAGTAGCGAACACCAACGCACTATCATGTGGAATCACTTCGCCCGGCTTGCCGCTAAGATCGACAATCGAAGCCGAGAAGATTTTCAAATGGCGGCCGGACAACTTCGTGAATGCACCGGGCCACGGATCGTAGGCGCGAATTTTTCTTTCGATCGCCTCGGCTGATTCCTGCCAATCGATCTCGCCCGCATCGCGTTGCAACTTGGGCGCGTGCGTAGCGAGCGTGCTGTCTTGTGGAACGCGCGCTGCATTCTTTGCCGTCAACATCCGGAGCGATTCCAGAAGCGGCTCCGACGCGATTTCCGCAAGCCGATCGTGCAGCGAACCGCCGGTCTCGTTAGGCAAGATGTCGATCTTGCGTTGCAGCAGGATATCGCCGGTGTCGAGCCCTTCATCCATGTACATCACGGTGATGCCAGTTTCGCGATCGCCGGCGGCAATCGCAGCCTGAATCGGCGCGGCGCCGCGCCAGCGCGGCAATAGCGATGCGTGCAAATTCAGGCAGGCAACTCGCGGAACCTCGAGCACCTCGCGCGGAAGAATCTGGCCGTAAGCCATGACCACGATCGCATCCGGTTGCAAAGCGCGGATGTCTTCGATCGATTGTCGATCTTTTATCCGAGCCGGTTGCAAGATCGACATCTCCATTCCGGCGATCGCCTTTTTAATTGGCGGCGGCTCGATCCGTTGCGCGCGCCCGACCGGTTTATCTGGCTGGGTCACGACGCCGACAATTTCGTGCTCGGACTCGAGCAACGCCTGCAATGTCGGAGCGCCGATTTCGCCCGTGCCGATGAAGAGAACGCGCATCGCGCGTTAATGGAGCAACGTTTGGGGCGCAGCCCGACGCGTTCGCCTCGGCGGCGCCGCGGCTTGCGCCATCATTTTTTCGCCGGCGGTGATTTCACGCTGCCCGACCGACGACGCGCAATTGGTGCAGAGATAATCGAAGATTTCCTTGCCCGGCAAAATCAGCAGCAGCCGCTCGCGCACCGGCATGGCCGCTTTGCATTTCTCGCAATAGAGGGACGAGGCGGTGAAATTTTCAAACTGCTTCTGACTCATTGTGTCCATCCAGGCCGTTCACGCTGGCGAGGATATCGAACAAAACTTTCGACGGCGCCTGCGTGGCGTCAACAACGGTCAGGCAATCCTTCGGATAATATTTTAACACCGGCTTCGAGTCCTCCTCGTAAGTGGCGAGCCGTTTTTGAATGACTTGTTCGTTCGCGTCATCGAGCCGGTTGTCTTTGAGCGCGCGCTTTTTCAAGCGCATGAACAAGGTCTCGCGATTCGGGCAGGAAAGATGGAACACTTTTTCCACGTCGATCATCTTCTCCATGATTTTCGCCTGGGACACGTTTCGCGGTATGCCGTCGAGCACGAGCGTGTCGATATCGGGTTTAAATTTGTGCGCGTCGACCGCGGCGTCGATCGCTTCCTTCCAAAGTTCGACCGTGATTTCGTCGGGCACGAGATGGCCTTTGCTCGAATATTCCAAAAACGCTTTGCCGACATCGGTGCGCGTGTCGATCGAGCGAAAAACATCGCCGCATGGACAATGAAAAAAACGCGGGATGCTCCCGAGCGTTTTCCCCTGCGTGCCTTTGCCGCTGCCAGGCGCGCCGAAGAGAATAAAGGTTTTATACTTCATGAGGCGAAACCGGTTATACCGCAAAGACGATCGTGTTCACAACCGCTGAAATCGAAGCGCGCCAGCGCGCTGGCCGTGATTACTTCGACTTGGCCGCGGCGATTGGATCGACATTCACCCGTCGACCGGAACGGTCGAAGCGGACATTGCCATCGACCAAAGCGAAAATGGTATAATCGCGGCCGAGGCCAACGTTTCGGCCCGGCAGGAATTTCGTTCCGCGCTGACGGATGATGATATTTCCGGCAATTACCACTTCACTGCCGAATTTTTTTACACCCAGTCGCTTGCTGACGCTATCGCGACCGTTCTTAACACTGCCTTGTCCTTTTTTATGTGCCATGGTCGGAAGAGAAAATTATTCGTCGCTTTTCTTAGCCGCCGCTTTCTTGCCGCTCACGCTGATAGATTTAATCTTCAACCGCGTCAGCTTGCGACGATGACCGACGGTGCGGTGATAACCTTTGCGGCGGCGATATTTGAAAGCGATGACCTTTTTGTCTTTGCGTTGCTCCACCACTTCGGCCGTGACCTTCGCGCCGGATATGAAGGGATCGCCATGGGTAATGTTATCGCCATCCCCATGCATCAACACTTCGCCGAATGTCGCCGTCTTGCCAGCTTCGACGTCTAGCAGATCGACATCGACCGTCTCGCCTTCTGCGACACGATATTGCCGACCGCCAGTTTTAATAATTGCGTAAGCCATACGAAGAAATGCTTCGGGGGAAAAGCCGCGCAAAGTCCCATAACTCTGTCGCTCTGGCAAGTAGCTATTCTTTCGCCGCAATAACAAGCACGATCTCGCCTTTGGGCGGCCGCGCCTCGTAGTGAGCGAGAAGATCAGCAGCGGTTCCGCGGCGAAATTCTTCGAATTTCTTGGTCAGCTCCCGCGCCACGCACAGTTGTCGATCTTGCAAGATGTCGATCGAAGCTTTCAGCGTCTTGTTCAAACGGTGAGGCGATTCGAAGAAGATCGACGTCTCATCGCGCGCAGCCGCCGCGCGCAGTTCGCGTTCGCGCCCTCCGCTTTTATTCGGCAAAAATCCGCCGAAGAAGAATTTCTCGCTCGAAAATCCCGAGCCCACCAGCGCGGTCGCGATCGACGATGCGCCGGGAATAATCGTGAATGGTAGATCGCGTTTAACGCATGCGCGAATGAGCCGCGCCCCCGGATCGGAAATTCCGGGCATTCCGGCATCGGTGATGAGCGCGATATTTTCGTCGGCGGCGAGTCGCTCGACCAGCTGCGCCGTCCGCATCGCTTCGTTGTGCTCGTGAAAACTGATGAACGGCTTGTCGATCTTGTAATGCTTTAACAAAACGCCGGAGTGCCGCGTATCCTCGGCTGCGACAAGATCGACATCGCGCAACACGTCGAGCGCGCGCAGCGTGATATCGCCCAAATTCCCGATCGGCGTGGCGACGACGTAAAGCATCCGGGATCATCGGATCAGAATTCGGTTTGCGCCATCGATTCGAATTTTACGAGACGCGCTCCTGTGGCATCTTGGGGAACGATCCAAGCTATGGATACGGCAAGATGAAACCGGCGGGTCCCTCCACTGCGGGTAAGCGACAGTTTCCGCGCATCGATTATTTCTTTCACTCCGGCCTCGGCGAATGGCGCGGGCAATGGCCGTCGTCGGATGGCGACGATGAATCCGAGTCGCGCAAATTCAATAATCTCAGCCGCGAATTTCTAATGGAGTCAGCGCGCGAACGGGTCCGCGAGATGATTGTGTTCGGCTTTCTCGTCGTGGTCTCAGCCTGGCCGGTCATCTACATGGCCGTCATCGTCGGGAAGTTATTGTGGACCGGTCGCCCGATCCCGCATTGACGGAATGAAGATGTCGATCT
>JBDUDM010000132.1:0-4432 GCA_040002925.1 Spartobacteria bacterium
AAACGCGCCGGGCGTTTCCTGGTTGTGATGGATACGCTCGTCACGCTGGCGCCGTTGCTCGGTCTCTTAGGCACGATCACCGGTCTGATGAAGTCGTTCAGCTTTCTCGGCAACGAAGAGCTGGCGGTGCAAGCGGTGACCGGTGGTATCGCCGAAGCGCTCATCGCGACCGCGTGCGGTCTCGGTATTGCCATCTTTGCGCTGATTCCGTTTAACTTTTTCACGTCCCGAGTGTCTAACCTTGAGTTCGAGTTGCAGACAGCTGCGACGAACCTGGAGGTGATGCTGGAAGCGAATTCAAAACCAAAACAGGAAGCGTCGATGAGCACTACGTCGGCTCGCTAATCGCCCGTTTTTGAAAATGAACTGAACCGGTCGCCGAAGAAAAACATGCAAGTCACGTCACCCATTCCGCACAAAAAAGCGCGAATCGAGATCATTCCTTTGATCGACATCATGTTTTTCCTGCTCGCCAGCTTCATGATGGTGAGCTTGAGCCAGGTGCATATGAAGGGCATGAAGGTGAATCTGCCGAAGGGTGCATCGGGCGAAACGCAATCCAAGAAAGATTACATCAGCGTTTCGGTGGATGAAGGCGGGCGTTGGTATTTCGATAAGGCTGAGATGACTCCTGACGCGATGCAGGTGAAATTGAGGCAAGTGCACCAGGAAAATCCGGAAGCAAAAGTGTTCGTCCGCGGCGATGCCTCCACTCCGCACCTCAATGTGACGCGTCTTCTCGATCAGCTGAGAAACGCCGGGTTCTATAAAATCGCCTTCGAAATAAAGAGTTACTCCGCTGCCGAACTCCCTTCGACGAGAAAGTAAATTATGGCTAAGCCGATTCTCTATCGCCCGCCTCCCAAGTGGCAAGTCTGGGCCGCAGCCGGCGGCGCAGCATTGGTCCACATCGGGGCGGTCGTCGCTGCGATTAAGCATGAAGCGCCCCCGGCCGACCTCAGCGATATCCCGACCGCGGAAGTGATCGCGACCTTGGAGACGCCGACAGACGAGCCGACGCCGCCGCCGGAAGATATTCCTTTGCCGGACCCGCCGCCGATGCCGGACGTGCAACCCGAATTCCGCGAGGAAGCAACGCCGCCACCGAAACGTCCACCGAACCAAAAAGTCGCTCCTGTTAAAGCGGCGACGGTGGGCGCAGCGCGTCCACCCGGAATGATGTCGATCTCCGGCGCGAAAGCGCTCGCGATCAGTTCGCCCCGTCCCGAATATCCCTACGAGGCACGTTCTCGCAGAATCACCGGCAGCGGTGTCTGCGTCGTCACCGTCGATACGGGAAGTGGTTCTGTTACTGATGCGACCATGGCGCAAAGCATCGGCAATCCCATTCTCGATAACTCCGCCGTGAACACCTTCAAACGCTGGCGCTTCAAACCTGGCACCGTCTCGAAAGTGAAAATACCGATCACGTTCACCATGACCGGCGCCTCCTACTGATTATGCGAGTTGCTTCACCCATTCCGAAAAAACACGCGCGCATCGAGATCATTCCTTTGATCGACATTATGTTCTTCCTGCTCGCCAGTTTCATGATGGTGAGCTTGAGCCAGACTCACATGAAGGGCATCAAGGTCAATCTTCCGTCGAACACCGCCGTCCCGCCGCAAACCGTGAAGGATTTCGTTTCCGTCCGGGTCGCGGCCGGCCCCGTTTATTATTTCGATGGCGCGTTTGTGCAGGACGATCAGGTGACCCCGCGTCTGTTCCAAATGCATCAGCAAAATCCGAGCATCAAAGTTTCGATCAGCGCCGAACCAATGGCGATGCATGGCGATGTCATTGGATTACTCGATAAGGTCCGTCAGGTCGGCATCACCAAGGTCGGTTACCAGATTCGTTCCGCGCCTGTCGCTGGATCGGGCGGTGCCGCTCCCGCTCCCGCCGCTCCTCCGCCGCCAGCGCCGCCGCGCTAGTTCTCGCGGCGAAGCATTTCGCGCAGTTGCTCGATCGCTTTAGCGCGGTGACTGATTCGATTCTTAATTTCGCGCGGTAACTCCGCGAACGTCTTGTCGAATCCGCTCGGCACGAAGATCGGATCGTAGCCGAATCCATTCGACCCGCGCGCAAGATCGACAATCACTCCTTCGGCGGTGCCCTCGAATGTCTGGAGCAACGTTCCGTCGCGGGCCAGCGCGATCACGCAGCGAAACCGCGCGTTGCGAGGATCGCGTCCTTTTAATTCGGAAAGCAACCTATCCACGTTTTGCACATCGGTAGCGTGCTCACCGGCGAAACGAGCCGAGTAAATTCCAGGTGCGCCGTCGAGGGCATCCACTTCCAAACCCGAATCGTCCGCCACCACGAGTAGATGCCTGCCACGCCATAGCCTGGCGAAGGCGGGTCGATCCTCCGCTCGCGACGAATGTCGGAGTTGCGGCACCGCGAGCGCTTTCAAAATCGCATTCTCGGCAAAAGTTTTCCCGGTTTCTTCAACCACAGGAGAATTCGAATAGTGCGACAAATCGGTGACCCGGAAAGGTTCTCCCAGAATTTCAGAAAACTCGCGCGTCTTATGCGCGTTGCGGGTGGCGAGTAGCAGCGGAAGCATTGTTTGACAGGATTTACACGATTCTCTGGATTAAAATCCTCAAAATCCTGTTAATCCTGTCCACCTTTTCTGCATGAGCGAGCGCCGCAAACCTTATCCATTCGATCAGATCGAGCCAAAGTGGCAACGCGTCTGGGAAGATCGACAATCGTTTCATGCGCCCAATCCGGGCGACAAAAATTTCGACCCCGCCAAACCGAAGTTCTTCGTCCTCGACATGTTTCCGTATCCGAGCGGGGCCGGATTGCATGTCGGCCATCCCGAGGGGTACACCGCCACCGACATCGTCGCGCGCTACAAACGCCTCCGCGGCTTCAACGTGTTGCATCCGATGGGTTGGGATGCGTTCGGTTTGCCAGCCGAGCAGTATGCGATCAAGACCGGGCAACATCCGGAGCTGACCACGCGGGAGAACATCGCGAAGTTTAAATCGCAGCTCAAAGCGATCGGCTTTTCCTACGATTGGCAGCGCGAGATCAACACCACCGATCCGCGCTATTTCAAATGGACGCAGTGGATTTTTCTGCAGATTTATAACTCCTGGTTCAATCCCGCGACCAACAAAGCCGAACCAATCTCAACCTATCGTGGCGAAGATCCCGATAGTGTGCGGCTCGCTTACGTCGCCGATGTCGCGGTCAATTGGTGTCCGGAACTCGGCACCGTTTTGGCGAACGAAGAAGTGGTCGATGGCAAAAGCGACGTCGGCGGATTTCCGGTCGTTAGGCGGCCGATGCGCCAATGGATGCTCCGCATCACGGCGTTCGCAGAGCGGCTGATGGACGAGCTCGACGGCCTCGCCTGGCCGGAATCGATCAAGCTTCTCCAGCGGAATTGGATCGGGAAGAGCGAAGGCGCGGAAATCCGATTTGAAGTGGCGCAAGCCTCTGGCTTGCGAAAGGGGGAGGATCGCAAGCGAGACGCTCGCGCCACCATCCGCGTGTTCACCACGCGGCCGGACACTTTGTATGGCGCGACTTACTTGGTGCTCGCGCCGGAACATTCACTTGTCGATCTTGTCGCGAGCGAGGAACAATGGCCGACTGTTCGCGAGTATCGCGAACGCACCGCGCGTAAAAGCGATCTCGAACGAACGGAACTCGCGAAAGATAAGACCGGCGTTTTCACCGGCGCGTTCGCGATCAATCCCGCGAACAACGCCAAGATCCCGATCTGGATCGCGGATTACGTGCTGCTTGGTTACGGCACCGGTGCGATCATGGGAGTGCCGGCGCACGACGAGCGCGATCTCGAATTCGCGCGCAAGTTTGAGTTACCGATTGTCGATGTTGTCGAGCCGCCGTCGGGTGAGGCTTCGACTGGATTCATCGGCGAAGGCGTCGCGATCAACTCACCCATCATCGATGGATTGCCGAGCGCGGCAGCGAAAAAGAAAATCACGGCGTGGTTGGAAGAACGTGGTGAAGGGAAAGGCGCGATCAATTACAAATTGCGGGACTGGCTTTTTTCGCGGCAGCGTTATTGGGGCGAGCCGTTCCCTATTGTCTGGGAACAAGATCGACATCATCGCGCGCTTGATGAAGCGGAGTTACCGGTCGTTCCGCCGCCGTTGGAAGATTATAAGCCAACCGGCACGGGCGAACCGCCGTTAGCGAAAGCGAAAGATTGGGTGCGCTATTCCGAGCAAGCGACGCGCGAAACCAATGTGATGCCGCAATGGGCCGGCTCCTGTTGGTATTACCTGAGATTTTGCGATCCTCAGAACGACGCGAGCTTCGTTAGTCAGGATGCCGAGAAATATTGGATGGGCGGCGACCAACCCGGCGGTGTCGATCTTTATGTCGGCGGAACCGAGCACGCGGTCCTGCATCTTCTTTACGCGCGTTTCTGGCACAAGGTGCT
>JBDUDM010000050.1:0-14800 GCA_040002925.1 Spartobacteria bacterium
CGTCGCGGTCAGTTCCGCGGCCGCCACCAACTTCGGCACGCGCATGGCCTGATCGAGAAAAATTTGTTGCTGATCCTGTGCGCCTTCGCGCCAATGCAGGATCGATTCGAATGCCACCACCGTCGGTTTGAATTCGAGCGCCGCTTGCAGGAACAGCGAGAATTCCAGCGGCGAGACTGTCCCCTTCGCCGGGGTTTCGCCAGTTTTTTGCACGACTGCATCGCGCCCGATTTCGACGACGGTGAGCGGAACAACTCCGCCTTTCGGCTGCGAATTGCGCAGGAGCCAGCGCAAAAATCCTTCGTCCCATTGCTGCAATCGCGGTTCGCGCAAAAAAAGCAGACTGACGAGAATAATCACGAGCATCAGCCAGATCGACGGTCGTTGCATCGCGGCCGAAGTTAGAAATTGCCCGCCGCAAAAACAAACTTAATCCGCAAATGAAGATGTCGATCTTAGCGACTTAGCTCGAGCATCCGCAGAATCGGCGCTTCCGCCCTGTTCCGTAGCGGCTCGGGCAAAATGATTTCCGGCGTCATATTCAGCAACGCCGCGTGCGCTTTTTCCAGCGTGTTCATTTTCATGAAGCGGCATTCGCCGCAGAAACAATTATCGGTCGGGCCCGGAATGAAAACCTTGTCCGGAATTTCTTTGCGCAAGCGATGCAACATCCCCGCTTCGGTCACGATGATGATTTCGCGTGCGGGTGATTGCTTGCAATACGTCACCATTTTTTCGGTTGAGCAAACTTCATCGGCCAGCATGCGCACGGCGTAGGTGCATTCGGGATGCGCGACCACCGGCGCATCCGGATATTCCTCGCGAATCTTGCCGATGCTGCGCGCGGTGAACTCGATGTGGATATAACAATTCCCCTGCCACAAATCCATTTTGCGCCCGGTCCGCTCCATCACCCACGCGCCGAGATTTTGGTCGGGCACGAAAAGTAGATGTCGATCTTGCGGAGCCGCCCGCACGATCTTGTCCGCGTTGCCGCTCGTGCAGATGACGTCGGAAAGTGCCTTCACCCCCGCGCTGCAATTGATGTAAGCGATGACGTAATAATTTTTGTCGGCGTTCTTTTCTAGGAACGCTTTCAATTTTTCCGGCGGACACGATTCCGACAACGAACAGCCCGCATCGAGATCAGGCAGAATGACGCGCTTGGTCGGATTGAGAATCTTCGCCGTCTCGGCCATGAAATGGACGCCGCAAAAAAGAATTACATCGGCATCCGTTTTTTGTGCTTCGTAGCTAAGGCCAAGCGAATCGCCCACGTAATCGGCGACATCCTGAAGTTCCGGCACCTGGTAGTTGTGCGCCAGAACCACGGCGTTGCGCTCGTGTTTCAGCTCGCGCAATTCTTCCGCAAGATCGACACCGGTGATGACCATCGATTAACATCGCGCCGTCACATGGATTCTCAAACCTATCGGCTCGGTTTCATCGGCGCGGGCAAACTGGCCGGCTCAGTCATTCGCGGATTGCTGCGCGCGAAATTTTGTTCACCCGGCGAGATCATCGCGAGCGAGCCCAATGAGAACGCGCGCGGCGTTTTGAAAAATGAAACCAAAATTCATTTGACCACTGAGAATGCGGAGGTCGCGGAGAAAGCCGCCGTCATTTTTGTCGGAGTGAAGCCGGGGGTTGTTCTGTCTGTTCTCCGCGACGCGCCGATGGCCAACAAACTCGTTATCTCGCTTGCGGCCGGCGTGCGCTTGTCGGCGATGGAAGCGGTGACGAAAGCGCGCGTGATGCGCGCGCTGACCAACACGCCTTCGGCGATTTGTCGCGCGGCGACAGCGCTGGCGCGCGGCGACCGCACCACGAATGAAGATGTCGATCTTGCGCGGAAGATTTTCAGCGCGATCGGCGTCGTCGTGGAAATCGCGGAAGCGCAGATCGATGCCGTCACCGCGTTGAGCGGAAGTGGACCGGCGTTCGTTTACACCGTGATCGAGTCGCTCGCGCAAGGTGGAGAAAAGATGGGACTCGCTGCCGACGTCGCCCTCACGCTTGCGACTCAAACTGTTCTCGGTGCCGCGCAACTTGCCGGAGAAACGAAAATGTCGCCGGAAGAATTGCGAAGAATGGTCGTGACTCCCGGTGGTACCACCGCGGCCGGACTCGCGGCGATGGAGAAATTGAAAACGTCCGAGGGCCTTATCGCCGCCGTCGAAGCGGCCGCGAAACGCGGTCAGGAGATGGCGCAGGAAAATTCATAGCGCCTCCCGCATCGCATCGATCGGCGCTTCGCGGCCAAACCAAATCTCAAAGGCGAGTGCGCCTTGATGCAACAACATCGACAATCCGTTAGCCGCACGCGCGCCGGCTTCACCCGCGGTTAACACTAACGGCGTGCGTTGCTCAGAATAAACCGTGTCGTAGATCAAAAGATGCGGTTCGATCAGTCGCGACGGGATCGGCGATACGTCGCCGCGATTCAATCCAAGCGGCGTCGCATTCACGACAAGATCGACATTTCCTATTTGGAAACGGAACGCGTTCTCTTCCCACGGAATCGCCTGCAAACGCGGAACCGGGCCGAGCACTTTCGGTCCGACGAAGAATTCGCGCAGCTCTTCGGTCAACGCCTTGGCTTTGTCGAAAGTGCGATTGGCAATGACGAGACGTTCGCAATGTTCCTTCGCGCATTGCAAAGCGATCGCGCGCGCGGCGCCGCCGGCACCGAGGATCATCACGCGCAGGTCGCGAAGATCGACAACGAACTCCTGGCGGATGGCGCGCGAGAATCCTTTTCCATCGGTGTTAAAACCGCGCAACTTTCCATTGTCGATCTTGATGGTGTTGACCGCGCCGATTCGCTTCGCGTTTTCATCTGCTTCACCGACTAATTGAAACGCGGCGATCTTGTGCGGCACGGTGAGATTGATCCCAACGAAATCGTGTTCACGCACGAGCTCGAGAGCTTCTTGCAATTCGGCCGGCAAAATTTGAAAGCGCGCATATTGCATGTCGATCTTGCACGCTTTAAGCGCGCCGTTTTGCATTTGCGGCGAAAGCGAGTGCGCTACGGGATCGCCAAAGACGCCAAGCCGGATAGGACTCTTTTTTTTCCAGCTCTTGAGATCGACCAGCGTATGGAGTTTCTTCACCAGCTCCAACCATGACAGCGCCTCCCGAAAATCCAACTCCGTCCGATTTCATCCGCGACGTTGTGGCGGAAGATTTGCGCACGGGAAAGCATCAGAAAATCGTGACGCGTTTTCCGCCGGAGCCGAATGGTTATCTCCACATCGGTCACGCGAAAGCAATCTGCCTGAACTTCGGCATGGCGCACGAGTTCGGCGGCGTTTGCAACATCCGCATGGACGACACCAATCCGACGAAGGAGGAAACGGAGTATGTCGATTCGATCATGGCTGATGTGCACTGGCTGATCGACGATTGGGCGGACAAAAATCTTGGTGGAGCACCGCTCTACGCGTCGGATTATTTCGAGAAGTTTTACGATTACGCTGTCGATCTTGTGCGGAAGGGAAAAACGTACGTCGACGATATGTCGCCGGAGCAGACGGACGAATTCCGGCGATCAGGCAAAGAGAGTCCGTTTCGAAATCGAACCGTCGAAGAGAATCTGGATTTGTTAGGCCGAATGAAAGCAGGCGAGTTTCCGGACAACGCCCGAACGTTGCGCGCGAAGATCGACATGTCGGCGCCGAACATCTGGCTGCGCGATCCGGTGCTGTATCGGATTCGTCACGCGGAGCATCATCATCGTGGCAACAAATGGTGCATTTATCCGATGTACGATTGGGCGCACACGCTGAGTGATTATATCGAGTGCATCACCCATTCGGTCTGCACACTCGAATTCGAAGTGCATCGCCCGCTCTACGAGTGGATTTTGGATTCGCTCGAGTTGGCGGAGCCGCGGCCGCATCAATACGAGTTCGCGCGCTTGAATCTGACTTACACGGTGATGAGCAAACGAAAGCTGATCCAGCTCGTGAACGAAAAACTCGTTAACGGCTGGGACGATCCGCGCATGCTTACCATTTCGGGGTTGCGCCGGCGCGGTGTGACCGCGAGCGCGTTGCGCGCGTTCGCTTACAACATCGGCATCACGAAATATCCGAGCACGACTGATATGGCTGTGCTCGAACACGCGATCCGCGACGAATTTAATCGCGTCGCGCCGCGGCGAATGGCTGTCTTTCATCCGATCAAGGTCGTGCTGACGAATTATCCCGAGGGACAAACGGAGGAACTCGAGGCGGGGAATAACCCCGAGGATGCAAATGCCGGAACGCGGAAAGTTCCATTCGGCCGCGAATTGTTTATCGACGCCGCCGATTTCATGGAGACGCCGCCGCCGAAATATTTTCGGCTCAAGCCCGATGGCGAAGTGCGGCTGAAATACGCCTACATCATTCAATGCGAGGAAGTGATTAAGAATGCAGCCGGCGAGGTAACGGAGCTGCGTTGCAAGATCGACATGGAGAGCAAGTCGGGCGGCGCGACGTCGAATCGCAAGGTGAAGGGGACGATCCATTGGGTTAGCGCCGCGCATGCGATCGATGCCGAAGTGCGTTTGTACGATCGGCTCTTTACCGTTCCGGAACCTGATGGCGGCGATGGCGACTTCAAATCGTTCATCAATCCGATTTCACTCGAAGTGGTGACGGCGAAGTGCGAACCGGCGCTAAAAGACGCGCGGCCTAACGAACGCTATCAATTCGAACGGCTCGGCTACTTCGCGCTCGACCCAGATTCCACGCAAGATCGACAAGTGTGGAATCGCACCATCACATTGCGAGATACGTGGGCGAAGGAAGTTAAGAAAAAGTAGCGAACGCCTGATCGATTCGGGCGAGCACTTTTTCTTTCCCGAGGACTTCGAGCAGATGATACAAGCTCGGCCCGGCGTTGCTGCCAGTAACGGCCAGCCGCGTTGGGTGCACGAGCGCGCCGACTTTCACCGCGAGATTCGTCGCGATTGATTTCATCGTCGCTTCGATTTCTCCCGTATTGAAGATGTCGATCTTGGCGAAACTATCGCGCACGGCTTGCAATCGCGGTTTGTTCTCGGCCGTGAAATGTTTCGCTTTGCCTTCCGGATTGTAGGCGATGTCATCCGAGAAATAGAAACCGCAGTAGGCGGGCAGTTCATCGAAAGTGTTGATCTTACCTTTGCAGGTCTGCAACGCGGCCCGCACATACTCGGCGGAGTAATTGTCGATCTTCACTTCGCTCGCGCGCAATGCTGCGAGAGCAAGATTGTGAAAATCTTCATCGCTCAGCTCGCGGGCGTATTCGCCATTCAACCAATGCAACTTGACCGGATCAAAGGTGGCGTGACCGCGCACAACATTTTTCAAATTGAAAATCGAAACGACTTCTTCGATCGACATCTTCTCGCGATCGTTTTTCGGCGACCAACCGAGCAGGCAAAGATAATTGCGCACCGCCTGCGGCAGGAAACCTCTCTTCATATAATAGTCCACACTCGCGCCCTGATCGCGCTTGCTCATCTTCGAGCAATCCTTGTTCATGATGAGCGGGATGTGAGCGAAACGCGGCGGCTCGGCGCCGAGCGCGCGATAAAGTTCGATATGCTTCGGCGTATTCGAAAGATGATCCTCGCCGCGAATGACGTGTGAAATTTTCATCTCGATGTCGTCCACGACGTTAACGAAATGAAAAATCCACGAGCCGTTCGGCCGGCGAATGGTCATATCGGGATGCGTCTCTTCGTTCGACAAATCAAAATCGATTTTACCGCAAACTTCGTCGTCGACCACGACATGCTCGCGCGGTGAACGGAAGCGTAACGCGCCGCCATCTTCGAAAATGTGGCCGGCATCCTGCAGCTTCTTCAGGGAACGCTCATATATTTCGTTGCGCTCGCTTTGAAAATAGGGGCCGAAATTTCCTCCGACATGCGGACCCTCATCCCAATCGAGCCCGAGCCATTTAAGGCCGTCGTAAATTGCGGCGGTGGCTTCTTCGGTGTTGCGCGCTTTATCGGTGTCTTCGACACGAAGAATAAATTTTCCGCCGTGATGCCTTGCAAAGAGCCAATTAAAAAGCGCGGTGCGCGCGCCGCCGATGTGCAAAAAACCGGTGGGAGACGGGGCGAAGCGAACGCAAACTTCGGGATTCATGATTTTATTTGTCCACAGATTACGCAGATTTCCGCAGATTGCTGTAGAGGAAGCAGTCTGCTTCCCTCGGGACTGACAGCGTCCCCTAAAAATCAGAAGGAATCACTCGATGAAAATTTTTCCAGCGCGACGACGGACATGTCGATCTTGCGGGAGATTTGTTTTGGCGACACGGCCGGTTGAATCGAGAAGTTCGCGCACCCGCTCGATCAAATCGAAGCCGACATTGGAAATTTTCGCAGCGCGCAACCAGCTGTGCAATGTCCGTCGCTGAACAGCAACGGACATTTTGCGCAAAGACGCAACCGCAAGCGTGGTGAGATTTTGCGGAAGCAACGTCTCGAAAAAATTTCCTTCTTCGGCGGCAATCGTGGCAGTCCGCCAGATGTTCTGACGAATGCTTCGGCCAAAGGTTTTTTCGAGATACGGGATGACGCGGTGACGAACGCGGTTGCGTAACGGAGCGAGATTTTTGTTGGAGGCGTCTTCGCGAAATTTTAGCCGATGCTTTCGCACGTATTTGTCGATGTCGCTTCGCCACACACTGAGAAGCGGACGGACAATCGTAAGATCGACATCGTCGATCTCGCGCTTCGCCACTTCGCGCATGCCGGCAAGGCCGGCGTTTCCGGCGCCGCGAAACAAGTTGATCAAAAATGTTTCGACCAGATCGTCGGCGTGATGCGCAAGGAAGATGGTGTGACAACGTTTTTGCTTCGCGACTTTGGCGAAGAATGAATAGCGCGCGTCGCGAGCCGCTGTTTCGATCGACATCTTCTTTTTCGCGGCGAGCGCGCGGATGTTGGTCGATCCAGTCGCAAGATCGACATCGTACTTTGTGGCCAGCTTTTCGACGAAGCGAGCGTCGGCGTCGCTGGATCTTCCGCGTAACTGATGATTGAGATGGCAGACGACGAGTTGCTTGTAGCCAAGATCGACAAGTGAATGCAGCAGGGCAACGGAATCGCGTCCGCCGGAAACGCCGATGAGATAGCGAGCGGTGGGCGGAAAATCGCGAAGACGCCTGGCCTCGAGCAGGCGCGGGATCTGTTGCGACTTCACACGGCCAACGTTCAACGTTCAACGCTTAACGTTCAACGCTCAATTCAGTCGGAGATTTGACGAGGACGGCGGCGAATTTGACAATGAATGAACGTTCATTCATTGTCGTAACCTCATGCCAGCGACATCAATGGAGCCAGCGGTGGATCGACGGACGCAAATTCTCGAGGCAGCGATCCTTTGCTTCGCGCGCAAGGGTTTTCACGAGACGAGTATGCACGATATAAGCGCGGAGGCGGGCATCAGTGTGGGCCTAATTTATCGCTATTTTGAAAACAAGGAGGCGGTGATCGGGGCGATGGCGGACCGGCATAAATCCGAAATTCACGCGGTGCTGGAACGGGCGCGACAGGCTCCTACGCTGCTGGAATCGCTCGAGATCATGTTCACGGCGCATTGCTGCGAGAATTCTCCGCAGGTACTTTCGGCGTTCGTTGTCGATCTTTACGCGGAGGCCGCGCGCAATCCGCAGGTGGCCGATTTGGTGCGGGACATTTTGCAGACGGCGATGAATGGCGTGACGGATTTAATCGCGCGATCACCGGAAATGGTAAACCCAACGCACGATTTGAAGCCGCAAGAACTGGCGGAATTAATTTTCGCAGTCGCCCGCGGAATGTTGATGCGCGACGTTTTGCAGCCGCAGGAAATGACCGCGGCGGAAAGACGGGCCCGACAGCTCGAAGTAGCGCGGCGGCTCTGGCGTTTACTATTCAAGACCGAGAGCGAAGCAGCTTATGCATGATATAGCCCAACCGAAAACTCTTGGCGTGAAATCGAAACGTAAAACAGTGATCAAGGCAGCCCTGGCTGTGGTCGCGCTGTTTCTGGTGGTCGCGGGCATCAAAGTTTTGCAGATCGTGAAGATGGTTTCTTCGAAACCGCCGATGCCGGTCGAGACGGTGACGAGCGCGCCGGTGAAGGAAACGGATTGGGCGCCGATTTTATCCTCGGTCGGATCGATCTCCGCTATCCAGGGCGCGGTCGTATCCACCGAAATGGGCGGGACGGTGAAGGAGATTGGTTTTGAAAACGGCGGCGTTGCGAAGAAAGGCGATTTGTTAGTCAAACTCGACGCTTCGTCTGAAGAAGCGCAAATGCGAACGGCCGCGGCGGATCTCCAACTTGCACGCGAGGACGTCGAGCGGACGCGCGACCTGGCCGTGCGCAAGGTTGTTTCGAAAGCGGAACTGGACGCGGCTGAATCAAAATTGAAGCAACGCGAAGGAACGGTGGACAACATGCGCGCGATGATCGCGAAGAAGGAAGTGCGCGCGCCGTTCGATGGGCAACTTGGCATCCGTCAGGTCAACATCGGGCAGACGATTAACGCCGGTCAGATGGTCGTGCCGCTGCAAGCGATCGAGAATGTGTATGTCGATTTTGCGATGCCGCAGCAACAGCTGGCGAAACTTTCACCCGGTCTGGAGGCGCGCGTGCGGACGGACGCAGTGCCTGGGCGCGAATTCGTCGGCAAACTTACCGCCATTAATTCGACGGTGGACATGGTTACGCGCAATGTCGGTTTGCAGGCGACGCTGGCGAATCCGGATCACGTTTTGCATCCGGGAATGTTCGCCAAGATCGAGATCGTCCTGCCGGAGAAAGGGAAAACTTTAATCATTCCAGGCACCGCGGTTTCGTACGCGCCCTACGGCGATTCGGTTTATGTGATCGAGAAAAAGAAGGACCCGAAAACGGGCAAGGAAGCGCAAACAATCCGGCAGCAATTTGTGCGCGTCGGGGAAGCGCGGGGCGATTTTGTTTCTGTCACGAGCGGATTAAAAGCGAACGAGACGGTCGTTGGCACGGGTGTTTTCAAATTGCGCAACGGGATGGCGGTGACGATCAACAACGATCTCGCGCCGAAGCCGCAGGTAAATCCAACGCCGGTAGATTCGTAATGCAAGATCGACAGTCCGAGCCGGACAGGCACTAAGATCGACATGAAGGGTTTCACCGATCTTTTTATCCGCCGGCCAGTGCTCGCGCTGGTGGTGAGCTTCGTCATTCTCATCGCCGGATTGCAGGCGATGAAGACGCTGAATGTGCGGCAATATCCGCGCAGCGACATCGCGGCGGTCACGGTGACGACAGCTTACATCGGCGCGGACGCGGAACTAGTTCGCGGATTTATCACGACGCCGCTCGAGCGCGCGATCGCCGCGGCCGACGGAATTGATTACCTGCAATCGCAGAGTTCGCAGGGCCGGTCGCTGATCACGGCGCGGTTGAAGTTGAATTACGACGCGAACAAGGCGCTGTCCGATATCAGCTCCAAAGTGGACGCGATGCGGCGCGATCTGCCGCCGGAAGCGGAGATACCGGTCATCAATATCGAGGCGGCGGATTCCCGTTTCGCATCGGCGTATCTGAGTTTTACATCGGACATTCTTCAGCCTAACGAAGTCACTGATTATCTGGTGCGACTCGTGCAGCCGCGGCTGACCGCATTGGGCGGAGTGCAGAAAGCGGACATCCTCGGTGGGCGGACTTTTGCGATGCGCATCTGGATGCATCCGGAACGGATGGCGGCCCTCAATATTAGCCCGGCGCAGGTGCGCAGCGCGCTCGCGCGAAATAATTACCTGGCGGCCGTCGGCAGCACTAAAGGCTCACTCCTTCAGGTCAACCTGACGGCGAATACGGATCTGCACACGACGGACGATTTCAAAAAACTGGTGGTACGCGAAGACAAAGGGAATTTGATTCGGTTAGGCGACATCGCCGACGTCGTGCTTGGGGCGGAAGATTACAACACCGAAGTGCGGTTCTCCGGTCAGCGCGCCGTCTTCATGGGTATCTGGGTTTTGCCGAACGCGAACTCGATTGACGTGATCAAACGCGCCCGCGTGGAGATGGAGCAAATTCAAAAAGAACTGCCGACAGGCATGACTGGCCAGATCGCATACGACGGCACGGCTTACATCAACGACGCGATTCATGAGGTGGTCAGCACGTTGATCGACACGCTCCTCATCGTGGTGGTGGTGATCTTTTTGTTCCTCGGCTCGTTGCGATCGGTGCTCGTGCCGGTGGTCGCGATTCCAATTTCATTGATCGGCGCGCTGTTTCTCATGCAAGCGTTCGGATTCACGCTCAATCTGCTCACGTTGCTCGCGATCGTGCTCTCGGTCGGGTTGGTCGTGGATGACGCCATCGTGGTGGTGGAGAACGTCGAACGACATTTGCGCGAAGGCATGAATCGTTTCGACGCGGCCATCGTGGGCGCACGCGAACTGATCGGCCCGATTATCGCGATGACGATCACGCTGGCGGCGGTCTACACGCCGATCGCGTTGCAAGGTGGATTGACTGGCGCGCTCTTTCGCGAATTCGCGCTGACGCTCGCAGGCGCGGTGACGATTTCAGGAATTGTGGCGCTAACGCTGTCGCCGATGATGTCGGCGTATCTGCTGCGGCCGGGCCATGCCGAAAAGGGATTTAGCGGGGTCGTGAATCGCACGTTCGATCGCTTCCAGAATTGGTACGGAAGTCATCTCGATCGCACGTTACAAATGCGGCCGGCGGTTTACACGGTTTGGATTGGATTGTCGATCTTAGCAGTCCTTTTCTACAAGATGTCGCCGGCCGAACCGGCGCCGACGGAAGATCAGGGCGTTATTTTCGGCATCGTTACGGCGCCCGCGAATGCGACGATCGACGACACGATTCGTTATGCCGATGCGGCCGGAAAAATATTTCTCAGCTTTCCCGAGACGCGTTTCACTTTTCAAATCACGAACCCAGACAGCGGTTTCGGCGGAATGGTTTTGAAACCATGGGGTGAACGCAAAGTCCCGACGCAAGCGATTTTGCCATCAGTGCAGGAGAAGCTGAGTGCGATTCCCGGCATCCAAATGTTTCCGGTCATGCCGTCGGCGCTTCCGGGCGGCGACAGTTTCCCGGTGAGTTTCATCATCGCCTCGACTGCAGATCCTGAGCGAATTCTCGAATTCGCCAAACAGATTCAGATGAAAGCGATGGCAAGCGGCATGTTTTATTTTCCGCCCCAGCTCGACACCAAGATTGACCAGCCCCAATCGCAGATCGTCTTCGACCACGACAAAGTCGCGACGATGGGTCTCGACATGCAACAAGTCGGCGCCGATCTCTCCGCCAGCATCGGCGGAAATTTTGTGAACCGCTTCAACATTGCCGGGCGCAGTTACAAAGTGATTCCGCAAATCAAGCGGACCGATCGTCTGAACCCCGAGCAATTGAACGACATCTACGTGACCGGGCCTAACAATCAGCTCGTGCCGCTGAGCACCATCGCCACCATTGAAAAGAAAACCGTCGCGCGCTCACTCAATCGCATGCAGCAGCTCAACGCTGTGCAGATCAGTGGCGTGTCCGGGCAACCGCTCGATACCGCACTGAAGTTTCTCGAAGACGAAGCGCACAAGATTTTGCCGAAAGGCTACGTGCTCGATTACACCGGCGACTCGCGGCAACTTCGCACCGAAGGAAACAAATTTTTGCCGGCGTTCGCGCTCGCCGTCGTTTTGATTTTTCTCGTCCTGGCCGCGCAGTTCAACAGCTTCCGCGATCCGCTCATCATATTGCTCGGGTCGGTGCCGCTAGCGATGTTCGGCGCGCTGCTGTTTACGTTCCTGAAAATGCCGGCGCCAAATGTGCCGTTCTTCACCAAAGGGTGGACGACCACCTTGAACATTTATTCTCAAGTCGGACTCGTTACCCTGGTGGGCTTGGTCGCGAAGAATGGAATCCTCATCGTTGAATTTGCGAACAAGTTGCAACTCGGCGGGATGACCAAGCTCGAAGCGATCGCGCAAGCGGCGCGGACACGTTTGCGGCCGGTCATGATGACGAGCGTCGCGACGGTGTGCGGGCACTTTCCGTTGACGTTGGTGAGCGGCGCGGGAGCCGCGGCAAGAAATTCCATCGGTCTTGTGCTCGTTGGCGGAATGACGATCGGCACAATCTTCACATTGTTTATTGTCCCGTCGCTTTATGTGTTGATCGCGAAAGAACATCACGAAAAGCCGCCGGGCGAGTCGGACGAAGAGCCTGCGAATGAAGATGTCGATCTTGCGCCGGAGTACGCGCTAGCGCGCGATGGCAACGGTAACGGCTGGAAACAGGGATAAAAAAAGCGCGCTCACAAGTGACCGCGCTGCTGAAGCTGAGGAATCAGTTTACAGTATTTTGTTGTGATCCTAGTTCGCACAGATCATTAAAGCAGCCGCGGTGCCAACACATTCACCGCGGTCTTTTTTCTACTTCTTTCTGCTCGATCGGCACCGAATATTTATCCGGCTTCACTCGCGAGCCGAGCCGATTTGCGTAAACCTGCGTGAACTCCGCGCCGAATAAAAGAATTTGCGACGAGTAATAAATCCAAAGCAGCAACGTAATGAGCGAACTCGCGGCGCCATAAGCGGACGCAGCCGTGCCGCTGCCCAGATAAAATCCGAGCGCCCATTTCCCGATTAGAAAAAAGAACGCGGTGAGCGCGGCCCCGACCCAGACATCACGCCAACGTGTTTTTGCATTCGGTAGAATCTTGAACATCAATGCGAAGATCGACACGACGACGCCGAAATCGAAGATGAGATAGAGCGTGACCGCGATGGTTAGTCCTCCCGGAAGATGCGCCTGCAAATAGTGACTGACCGCTTTAAGCAGGGCTTCGATAACCAGCGATACGAGCAGCAAAAAGCCCACGCCTCCGAGCATGGCGAAGGAGAGAAAGCGTGACCGAATAAATCCCCAAATCCCGGTGCCCGGTTTTGGTTTAACTCCCCAAATCGTGTTCAATGCATCCTGAAGTTGGCCGAAGACTCCGGTCGCACCAAAAAGGGCGAGCAAAAGGCCGATGATGCTCGCGGTTGTGCTTTTGGCTGGAGCGGAAGCTTTCTGCGCAATGTCTTGCACGACCTGGAACGCGCTTTTGTCGAGGAAGTAACTCATCTGCTCGGTGATCTTGCTCCATGCGCCGGCCGGATCGTTTCGGAATAGAACACCGACGACGGCGAGCAACACCAGGATCATCGGCGCCAGTGAAAACACGGTGTAATAAGCGAGCGCGGCTCCGAGTTGTGGCGCCTTGTCTTCGAACCACTCGTTTAACGTTTGCTTGAGTAAGCCGATTACAGCCGGCAGAAATTTCTCGCGCGATTTCGCCATATTACCTCGTCACTCAATTCGCGCGGGAGGTATTAAAAGGACGCAGGAAAAGCAGAGCTAGATAACGGGATCGCTCTCCAAGACGCGCGGCAATGTTGCGGCCGCAGCCGAACTGTATCCGAATCGATCGGAGTAATCGGCGAAACGCTCGGCACATTCGACCGCGGTGAGGCCGAAATCCGACGACTCGTAATGATGAAAGGCGTTTTTCTCCCGGGGATGTTGCGCGAGCGTTTGTTGCATCCGGCGTTCGATCTCGCCGGTAAACATCCAGTTAAAGTGCGTGTAGATTCGACGAATCGCCGAAATCGGATCGTGATGAATTTCTTCGTAGGAAATATCGACAATGCGATTTGTGGGCAATCGTTCGCGTTCCTGCATAAAAACTTTTAACGTTTCGGCCCAGTAACCGAGAGCGTCTCTCCCGATCTGCCGAGGATCGACGACGTCGCTAAAAATGCGGCGCAGCAGCGTAATCAAACTCGACACCGAAGCGATAGTATCGAGCGGCGCGCGATGCGTCTGCACGAACAACGCGTCCGGATAGATCGACAACAAAGTCGGCAAGGCAAACATGTGGGCCGGCGCCTTCAGAATCCAACGCCGACCATTTTCGCGGAACTGGAGATGTTGCAAGATGCGCCGATGGAACTCATAGGCGGGCCGCATGTCCTGTCTCAAAAACCACGCCCGATACGTCGGCACATTAAACATGGTGTCGTATTGATCGCTCAAAAAGCTCGGACTCATCAGGCTGACGCATTCCTGCGGAAGTTGCGCCCCCATCGGATGCACGCGCGAAAAGGCCGGCGCCAACCAGCGGAATCGTCGAAAATTTCGCGCCGCTCCCTCGATGCGCTCACGTTCCTTTTCGGATGTGGGTGGAGATGGTTCCATTACTTCCCAGCTGAGCGGCGCGCGGTTCGCTGGATCTGCCGCGAGCAAAATATGGAGAATGGTCGTTCCGCTGCGCGGCAATCCCACGATGAAAAGCGGCTGCCGAATTTGTTGACCGCCGATGTCGGCATTATCTTGCCGATCGCGTTCCATCAACAGCCGATGGCACAGGGTTCGTAAGATGTCGGCACGGAGCGCGATCTTGCCGATGACGTTGAGGCGCGCTTCGCTCTGACACGCTTCCAACAAACGCGAAAGCGGCTCGAAGAAATCGCCGTCTCCGAAATCATCCAAACCGCATCGGCGCTTGGCCGAGTCGATCAAATCGACTGCGCGAATCCGCGCGGTTGGCCAGATTTCGCCGCCGGCGTTTAAAAGGCGAACCGGCCAGGGAGCGTAAGTAGATTGGATCGTCGGACGCGGCGCCATCGCAACGAATGTTTCGCATTCACTTGGGATGAAGCAAGTCTCAACCGCGCTGAGCGATCGTTCGCGGGCGACCTTAGCGCGGCATCTTCGGAGTGGGGATCCAAAATAGAGCAAGGGGTGGCCTGAAAGCG
>JBDUDM010000051.1:0-14792 GCA_040002925.1 Spartobacteria bacterium
CGTGGAATCAGAGCATGATCAGCGAGGCGGGGAAGATGAAGCTGGGGATGATTTAAGCGGGGCTACGGCCACGCTTTGTGGACCGGCTTTTCGACACCGCCGCTGGGCTGTCCGTCGATGGACCAGCTAAACTTCGCCTTGTCGATCTTATCGTAAGCGGCGGACCAATCCGCGTCCGAGGCGGGATCGAGCGATACCATTCGGTCAATCGATTCGCCCGCTTCGAGAGGAGCTGTCCCCGCGGGCGGAGCAAAACGACGCTCGAAGAGTTTATGCGCTGACGATTCAACCGAAAAGGTGATGACTGGGAAGTTGATCTTGGCGGAACCCGCGGTGATGCGATACGAAAGTCGCGCGTTCCGATAATCTGCGTCTCCCGGAGAACCCTGCATGGGCTCGAATTTCGTTAGGGTAATTTCGACGGAGGAACGGCTGGGAGTAGCGGTGGATTTTTTTCGGCAGGCGTGGCAGCGGTCGGGCTGGGACTGCTTATGGTGGGCGTTGGCTCGGGTTTCGCCACGGTCGGCGTCGGGGTGGCGCTTTCTTGAATCGTCGGCGAAGGCGTGATTTTTTCTGCCGGTGTTTTCTCGGCGGCGGGCGAGCTGGTGGTTTTCGCTGATTTTGCGGGCGATGCTGTGGGAGTCGGGGTGCCGGCTTTTCGCGGACTTGGCGCGGGCGTCGGACTTTTCGTTTTTCCAGGCGCGGATTTTTTCGAAGCGGGAGTTGGGGTAGGTGGCGGGCGATCTTTGCTCATCCTGAGTCCCCGCCCAACGCCCGGCGCAGCCTTGGTCGCGGTCGGCGTCGCCGTCGGCGAGGTCTTCGGCTTCACTTTTCGGGCCGGAGATGGCGATGGCTTTGGATCGTCTTTTAATCTCCGAGATAATAAGGAACGCTTCGCGGGTGTGGCAGACGGAGTTGGGGTTGGCGTCGTCGCGGCGAAGAGGACGCCAGAAAATACAAAAGCCATCGAAACGATACAGCCGAGGGTTCTTCGTTTCATAAACCAAAAGGTGAATTGAAGACGGTGGGAGAGTCGAGATTAATCAGGCCTTGAAGGATTTGCCCAGGCGCTGCAGAACTCGTGATTTGATTTTGACCACTGCCTCGCAATTTTCTCGCGGGCATAGCGTGTTTATTTATGGTCGCTCGTTGACATCGCGCGGTCGCACTGCTTCTATACGACTCCGCGCGTTTTCGATTCCCGAAATTTTTCTCGCGGACGACTAAAATGCCCTCGACTGAAATCATTTTGACGGAAAACGTTCCTGGCCTCGGCGCGGAAGCCGATGTCGTGAAAGTGAAGCGCGGATATGCGCGCAATTTTCTTTTGCCGCACGGCAAAGCCTACGAGGTGACGCCGGCGAGCATGCGTCAGCTCGATAATTTGAAGAAGAAGCGCGCGGAACGCGAAGCGCGCGAGATGAACGATGCTGAGGAACTGGCGCGGCGAATCAGCAAGGCGCGAATCACTTTCACGCTCGAGACCGGCGAAAGTGGCAAGGCTTTCGGATCGATTACGGCGCAGGACATCATGAATCGGCTCAAGAACGAAGTCGGAGTCGAGATCGATCGCCATAAAATCGCGCTCGATCATCCGATCAAGACGACGGGCGACCATGAAGTGTCGATCAAGTTGCATCACGACGTGACCGCGCAATTTAGTTTTGTAGTGAAATCTTCCGAGCCGCCGAAGTCAGCGGAAGCGGCGGCGCCGTCGGAAGAGGAAGCAGACCACAAACAACGATCGTTTTTCCGAAAAAAGAAAGAATCCTGATAGATGGCGACTCCACCACCGTCCTCGTGGACTGGTGAGAAGCCTCGAAAGACAGCGGACAATGGCGCTGGTCGAGGTTCGACGGAGCGGAACGGCGGAAAAGTTTTTGGTGAGTCGTTAACAGGTTCTTCGCAGGATGTTCACCGTTCGCCGCCGCACAGCGCGGAAGCAGAGCAAGGCGTTCTCGGGTCCATGCTGCTGTCGCCGCGTGATGTCATCGGCGACTGCGTCGAGCGAATTAACGAGGAATACTTTTATATTCCCGCGCACCAAACGGTTTACAACGTTCTTGTCGATCTTTGGAACCAGGGCGCGGCGATTGACCTGATCACATTCACGCAGGTGCTGCGCGATCGAAATTTGCTTGAGACGATCGGCGGAGCGTCGTTTGTGACGAGTCTCTACACGTTCGTGCCCACGGCCGCGAACGCCAGTTACTACCTCGACATCGTCCGCGACAAATTCATTCTTCGCCAAATCATCGCCGCTGCCACAGAGAGCGTGCGCCGCGCCTACGAAGAGCAGGACGAGGTCGATAATCTTCTCGACGAAGTGGAGCAGAAGATTTTCGCGGTGGGCGAAGATCGTTTCAAAAGCCAGCTCGTTTCGATGAAGGACCAGGTGATGGAAGCCATCGAGACGATCGAAAGACTTTACGAGCACAAAGGCGGCATCACCGGCATCTCGACCGGATTCGTGGAGTTCGACCGCATGACAAGCGGGTTGCATCCCGCGGAAATGATCGTGATCGCGGCGCGCCCGAGCATGGGCAAAACGGCTTTCGCGATGAACATCGCCGAGCACGTGGCAATCAACGAAAAACTGCCGGTGGCGGTTTTCAGTCTGGAAATGAGCAGCCAGCAACTGGTGCAACGTCTCCTTTGCTCGCGTGCCCGCGTGAATCTCAAAAAAGTGCGGGACGGATTTCTGGGCGAGCGAGAATTTTCCAGTCTCACTTCTTCGGCCTCGAAGCTGGCCGAAGCGAAAATGTTCATCGACGACAGCGCTGGCCTAACGATTCTGGAATTGCGGGCGAAGGCGCGGCGGATGAAAGCGCAGCACGACATCCGATTGATCGTAGTCGATTACCTGCAGTTGCTGCGTTCGACGTCGCGCCGTGGCCAGGACAATCGCCAGATCGAAATCTCAGAAATCTCGGCCGGCCTCAAGGGGTTGGCCAAGGAACTCAACATCCCGATCATCGTGGTCGCGCAGCTAAATCGAAATCCCGAGAACCGAACGGGCGATGCGAAAGGCCGCCCGCGCCTCAGCGATCTGCGTGAATCCGGCAGCATCGAGCAGGACGCCGATCTGGTAGGTCTGCTCGTGCGCGAGGCGTATTACGCCGATACCGATGAAGAAAAGGAAGAAGCGGCCGGAAACGCCGACCTGATTATTTCGAAACAGCGCAATGGTCCCATCGGAGATATCCCGCTCACTTTCCTGAGCGAGTTCACGCGCTTCGAAACGCGCGCGCGCAACGTGGCCGAGCCGGAAGAACGGTTCTAGTTGTCGATCTAACGAAGCGACTTGGCCGCGTCGATCACGTGTTGGGCGTCGATGCCGAATTGCTTCATCACTTCAGCGCCGGGCGCGCTCAGTCCGAACCGATGCAGACCGATGACTTTTCCGTCGAGGCCGACGTATTGGTACCAGAGATCGGTCACGCCGGCCTCGATGGCGACGCGTTTACGACACGAGCTTGGCAAAACTTGTTCGCGATACGCGTCCGATTCCCGATCGAAGCGCTCGAAGCACGGCATCGAGACAACGCGGACGCCGTCGCCGAGTTCCTTCGCCGCGGCGACCGCGTGCTGAAGTTCGCTGCCGCATGAAAGCAGAATCATTTCGAGATCGCCTTTTTCTCTGATCGCGATGTAACCGCCGTGCGCGACACCTTTGCGACGCGCCGTAAGATCGACATCGTTCAACATCGGGACGGCCTGGCGCGTTAACGCGAGGACGGTGGGCCCGTCGATTCGTTGCGCGGCGGCGGCGAATGCGCCCGCCGTTTCCTCGGGATCGGCCGGCCGAATTACATCGAGTTGCGGAATCACCCGCAAACCACTGACGGTCTCGACCGGTTCATGCGTGGGGCCATCTTCACCAACGCCGATAGAGTCGTGCGTGAAAATGTAAATATTATTCAGGCGCGAGAGCGCGGCGAGGCGAATGGAAGCGCGGCAGTAATCAGCGAAGACGAGAAACGTCGCGCCCGACGCGCGAAAAATCTGGTGATACGCGATTCCGTTCATGAGCGCGCACATGCCGTGTTCGCGAATGCCGAAATGAATGTTGCGGCCCTTGTGATTGTCGCGCGTGAAATCGCCGGCGTCGTTGATGTAGTTCAAGGTCGATCCGTGGAGATCGGCGCTGCCGCTAATAAGAAATGGCATCGCTTGCGCGAGCGGCTGAAGCGCTTCGCTGCCGGCTTTGCGCGTGGCGATCTTCGCATCCTTCGGAAACTCGGGGATCTCGGATAAAAGATCGACAGATACCTTTTTCTCAATGGCCGCATCGAGAAGTTTTGCCTGCTCGGCGTTCTTCTTCCGCCAAGCCTGATACGTCTCCTCCCACTTCGCGTATTCCTTGAGCAAATCCTTTTTGTGCTCCGCGAAATATTCGCGCGTCTCCTTCGACACATAATAATGCTCGGCCGGAAGTCCGAGCGCTTTGCGATCCGCATCGACGAACTTCGCGCCCGCTTCGCCATGCGCCTTTGCCGTTCCGGCAACTTCAGGAATCCCCTTCCCGATCAACGTGTGCGCGATAATCAGCTGCGGTTTTCCGTTGTCCCGCTTTTTAGCCTTGTTCAAGGCGTCGAGGAATTTCTGCATGTCCTGACCGTCGATGTCTTGCACATCGAATCCGTAGGCTTCGAAGCGTTTGCCGGTGTCCTCGCTCTGCGTCGCACTGGCCATGGCGTCGAGCGTGACGGCGTTTGAATCGTAAATCAGGATCAGATTATCGAGTCCGAAATGTCCGGCGAAAGCACACGCCTCAGCGGAGACGCCTTCCTGCAAGCAACCGTCGCCGGCGAGGCAGATCGCGTGTTGGTCGAAAATTTTGTGGGCGTCGGTATTGAAATGCGCCGCTGCCATTTTCATGGCCACCGCGATGCCGACCGCATTACCGACGCCCTGGCCTAACGGACCGGTGGTGCACTCAACTCCCGGCGTTTCAAAAAATTCCGGATGTCCCGGAGTTTTGGAATGCAATTGCCGAAAGCGCTTGATCTCATCCATCGGCACGTCGTAGCCGCTCAGATTTAGCCACGCGTAAAGAAACATGCTGCCGTGGCCGGCGGAGAGGACGAAGTAATCGCGACCAATCCAGCGCGGTTGATCGGGATTGTGTTTAAGCGCGTAGCCGTAAAGGACCGCCCCCATTTCGGCGCAGCCGAGCGGAAGTCCGAGATGGCCGGATTGCGAAGCTTGCACCGCGTCCATGGCCAAACCGCGCGCTTCGTTCGCGGCGCGGGAAAGCGCTTCTATGTTCAAACCCATGCCAAGGTTTATATCCGGCGCATCGGCGAATGGAAATGATTTCAGGAAATTTGGCGCTCTTGCTTTGCCGCAAGATCGACAATTACTATGTGGCGAATCCGGGCGTTCCATGAACCAGAATCTCCTTCTCCACGTGGTCGAGCGGCTCGAAGGATTGATCGGCAAACTCCCCGGGACAATTCAGAAGCCGATCCTCAGCGAACTCACCCCGCTGCGAGAACTTTTTTTGCAACAACGGCCGGCCCGGCTCGCGTTGACCGGCTCGGACAAGGCCACGCTGGCCGAGATCGTCGACGCGATTTTTCAGCCGGCCGCGCCGTTTGATATTTTGATCGAGCGGTTCCGGTGGCAGGACCTTTATCTGCCCGATCGCGGAACGGTGGCGATCCTCGACGCGCGCGGCGTTCCGTCCGCGGACGCGTTGAACGTGGAGGATGAGTTCAAGCAGAAGCGCGCAGATTTTCTTTTGTTTGTCGACGAGGACGAGGGCACGCGCAGTCCGCGAAAAACGCAGCTCGATAATCTGGAACGTTGCGTAGGCTGGAATGGCGCGGATGCCGCGCGAATCATAGCGATCGCCATGCCTTCGCGGAAAAAAAAAGGCAGCAGTAAGGCGGGCGAACGCGTTTCGCGTTTGCGCAGTGCATTGGAAACAGATTCGCCGATAGGCAAACGACTTCTCGGCGTTTTCGATTTTTCGACACCGGAGGTCGGAGCAGCGGAAGCGCGGCGGTTGATGTCGATCTTAGCGCGCGAATCGCCAAACGAAGCGCGGATCGAAACCATTCGCGTTTCGCGCGATAAAGAGGCGCAGCATCAGGTCGCGCAAGTTTTGGTCAAATCGACCACGGCGATCTGCACGGCGATCGGTGCGCAACCCATCCCGCTCGCCGACATGCCGATCTTAACGACGCTGCAACTGGTGATGGTGTCGGGCATCATGTACGTGAGCGGCCGCGAGCGAAGCTTACGGGCGGCGACCGAGTTTGTGGGCGCGCTCGGCGCCAATCTCGGCGCCGGAATGATCCTGCGCGAAGGCGCGCGGGCCATCCTGAAGTTTTTTCCCGGGTGGGGCAACGTCGTCTCCGGGATGGTGGCCGGTGCGGGCACCTACGCGATGGGCCGGGCGGCTACAGTCTTTTTTCTCGAAGGCGTTTCGCTAAAAGACGCGCGCCGGACCTACCTCGCGAGCAGGAAGAGAAAGCCACGGGCGGAATTACCCGGTCCGAAAGTGACAAAAGGCCGGCGCGTTAAGGCAAAACCGCTGCGACGGGCGGCTTCCCCAGAGGAATCCAAACGCCAGCTTAATAACTTGTGAATAAAGCAGTCGCCGCTGCGGAATTTGTTCACAGCTTTTTGTGAACAAATTCGGACTTCTACCAACGCGGCTGGGCTCCTTGTCGATCTTGCGATGAAGCTCTCCGAAATTCAGTCCACCCTGCGCGAAATTCGCGTTTCGCCGGTGAAAACGCTGGGCCAGAATTTTCTGCACGATCAGAACATAAGCCGTCGGATCGTGGAGCAAGCCGAGGTGGCCGCGGACGACTACGTGGTAGAGATCGGCCCCGGCCTCGGCGCGCTGACGGAGGTCGCTCTCGCGTCAGGTGCGCGCGTCCTGGGAATCGAGAAAGACGCGCGGCTGGTGGAGTTTCTGCGGGGTCGCTTTCGGACGGACCGTTTCGAGGTAATTCACGCGGATGCTCTTGCTTTCGATGTGCGAACTTTGTTCGCGCAACCGCGGGTAAAATTAATCGGGAATTTGCCCTACAACATCGCGAGCCAACTCCTCTTGAAATACCTAGAATATCCATCGCCGATATCGCTCTGGTTGTTCATGTTACAAAAAGAGATGGCTGAACGTTTTTCCGCCCAGCCCTCTACGAAAGATTACGGCGCGCTGACATTGCAAATTCAGTTTCATTGTCAGGTGAAATACCTTCGTACCGTTCGCGCGAGTGTTTTCATTCCCAAACCCGAAGTCGACTCCGCGATTATTCTGGCGAAGCCGCGCGATCCCAGCGAGATCCCGGGCTGCGATTACCGGTTGTTCGTCGAGCTGGTGCGACTCGGTTTTTCGCAGCGACGCAAGCAATTGGGGAAATTGCTGCGAGAGGTAATTGCCGACTGGGATTCCGCCGCCGCCAGCCTTGCTCTCGACCCGAAAACCCGGGCGGAAGCGCTCTCCCTCGCGCAATGGGTCGCACTGACGAACTTCGTACGCCCAGAGCCCATTCCTGACCGCAAAAAACTGGATGCGGAGTGGTTTCCGGTGGTCGATCGATCCGACACCGTTTTGCACAGCGCGCAACGGCGGCAGGTGCATGGGGATAACTTACGGCATCGCGCCGTTCATATCCTCATTTTCAACGACCTCGGCGAGGTTTTTCTGCAAAAACGGTCGCGCTGGAAAGATCGACATCCACTCCAGTGGGACTCGAGCGCGGCCGGCCACGTAAATGCCGGCGAAGGCTACGATGTAGCCGCCGCGCGCGAGCTGGAAGAGGAGTTAGGCATCCGGGTTGGGCTGCAGAAGATAACGAAGCTGCCGGCCTCGGAACGGACCGGCCAGGAATTCATCTGGCTCTATCGCGGACAACACGATGGCGACTTTCGGCTCGATCGCGGCGAGATCGAAACGGGAAAATTCTTCCCGACCGACCTCATCACGGCATGGATCAGCGCCCGTCCCGGCGATTTCGCGCCCGGATTCATCGAATGTTGGAAAGCTTACCGCGCAGGGGCGGTCGCGATCAGCGCTTCTTCTTAGCGGGCCGGCGAGTCTTCGTCTTCTTCACGCTGCGCTTGCTGCGCGAGGAAGATGTCGATCTTGCCGATCGAGCTGGCTTGGCCTTGGAAGTTTTTCCTTTCGAAAAAGACCGCAGGGCTGAGCCACGGAAGTTTCGCGCCGCACGGCGCGCTGCTTCTCTACCGCCAAAAACGGAATCACTGAACATCTTTGTGACAGCAGTGACACCGCGAAGGAAGTGGACTTGAAAGCCGTGGGTCTGCTTCTTGGCGCGTTTCTTTGTATCAATTCTCCGAATGTTTGATTCGGAATCGGGATTAGGACGTCGTCGCATGAGGAGGGAACCAATACGCAGGCGCGGAGCGGAATCAACGGAGACCTGCGAAAATTTAACGAGTCGTTATTTTCTCCGGCGGCGGCAGATTCCAGCCCTGCCATTTATTTTGGTATTCCGCCGCTGGCAACAACGCGTAACAGGGATGTTTGGCTGCGCGCATCCAGGAAATCATCCGGACCAAATCGGACTCCGCCATGGTTGTGCAACCCGCGGTCGGGCGATCGACCCCGCGTCGAATGTGAAAAAAAATCGCGCTGCCATGTCCCGGCGCGGGCGGATCGGAGTTGTGCCGGATTTCGACAAGCCAGCGATAAGCGAAATCGTTATGTCGCATTTTTTGTTTTTCGAACCACGGCGGCGGGTTGTCGATCTTGTCGATCGTGACAAAGCGGTTGTAATCGGGACTGGTCACATCGTCGATCCAGGCATCAGCCCGCGTGACTTGATGAAAAGGATAATCGGCGCCGGCCGGAAGCTGCGCGTCGTAGGTATAAATTTTCCCCATCCGAAAAATACCGGCGGGCGCGCGCCCATCGCGTTCTTTTTTGTGAAGACCGGCTTCGGATTGCCCGGCAAGCCCGCTGCCCCACGCGACTCCGCTTTTTCCAAACAACACCGGAATGGACGAACTCGTCGAGCGCCACTCGCCCCCGCGCGACCGTTCAAATAACTGCAACTGCCCGCGCATGGAATCCCAGGTTGGCGCCACCGCCACGATCAGCTGCGTGCAATCATCCGGCACACCTTCGGCATAAGCGCTGCTTGCGACAACGGCGACCAGCGCGAGAAAAATCCTTCGTTGCAAGATCGACATATATAACCTCGCAACTTAGACGCGCATTTTGTTGATTCTGTCCAATTCGTTTTGCGCGTGAAGAAAAGCATTCCTTTCCTGCTCATCGTCGCCGCCGTGTTGGCTGTCTACGCGCCCGCGCTGCGCGATGGCCTGGTCTGGGACGATACCGCGCTCATCTTGCGCGATCCGCTCATCCGGAGCTGGCGATTGATCCCGGAGGGGTTTAACCACTTTCTCTTTGTCGACGCGACTGCATCGGATTTCTACCGGCCAATTCAGCGCGTCGTTTACACGATTCTTTATTGCGCCTTCATCTTTGAGCCCGCGACGTATCACCTAACGAACATCCTCTGGCACGCCGCCGCGGCGATCGCGCTGTTCTTGTTCGCGCAGGAATTACTTCGCGCATTCGAGATGCAAGAACGGCGAGCCCGATGGATCGCGCTTGTGGCAGGGTTGATCTGGGCCATCCATCCGGTCCACAGCGCAGCCGTCATTTATGTTTCCGGACTGGCCGATCCTCTGGCCGCTGCGTTTGGATTCGCAGCCTGTTACTTCGTGCTGCGAAGTTTCCGCGCGACGGGAAACCTTTCGTTTATGTGGAGCGCGCTGGCGGGAGTAGCGCTGCTATTTAGCGCGATGAGCAAAGAGACCGGCTTCATCTTCATCGCACTGGCCCTCGCGTTACCAATGTTTCTTCGCCGCTGGGAGGTCATTTGGAAAATCGCGCTGGCCGCGCTTTTTGTCGGCGCCGTTTATCTGCCACTTCGTCAATCAGCCGAACACAATCCAGCGCCACTCCCTCTGGATCCGGCGCCATTGAGCGAGCGCCCTATCACCGCCGCGCGCGCGGTGGCTGAATACGCGGGACTGCTCATCTTGCCACTTCACTTACACATGGATCGACAGGTCGATGCTGTGCCGCGCGGAACGGGCGACGCGAGGATGGACGCGGGGGCGTGGCGCGAATTGCAAACGCTGCTCGGGATCGCGCTCATCGCGTTAGCTATTCTCTGGGCGATCCGCGCGCGGACACGCCACCGATTGGTTTTCACGCTCCTGGTTTTCGCGGGGCTAAGTTATTTGCCGGTGAGCGGAATCCTCGTGCTCAATGCGACCGTCGCCTAGCATTGGGTTTATATCCCGTCGGCGTTTCTTTTCCTCGCGGTCGCAGTGGCGATTGTCGATCTTGCTCGGAACGTGGTGCGCGGTTCTCGGCACCCGCACATTTTTGCGGACCTTTGACTGGAAAGATCAACGCACTTTTCTGGATCGCACCATCGCGGCCGGCGGAGATTCCTCGCGCATGCTGATTAACCTCGGCGGGCTGGAGCTAAGCGAAGGCCGGCTGGATTTGGCCAGGAAACATTTGGAAGCGGCGTTGCAAAAACAACCAGATCAACCGCTAGGTCTGCTCAACCTCGCGACGGTCGCGTTGAAGGAAAACGATTTTAAAAAAGCGCGCGAACTTTTGCTCCGGGCGAAAGACATGCCGATGGTCGATGCGCACGCCAATGAACTTTTGGCGGTGCTCGACATAAAGAATTCGGCAAGGTTGACCTGAAGCGGATGCGATTGGCCTCGCGCACGGGCGCGCCGGATTGGTCGATCGAGAAGCGCTATATCAAGATGCTCGACGAAGCGGGATCGACATCGGCGGCGATCAAGGAAGTAGAACATTGCCTGGCCACCGAATGGTATCGCGCGGCAAGATGGGAATTGCTCGGCCAATTGCTACAGAAGACTGGGCCGATGGAAAAAGCGGCGGATGCTTCCGCGCTCGCCGAGAAATACGACGGGCATTTAAATGCGCACGTAAACGCGCTTTAAACGCGAGCCTTTTGAGGCGGGGCACATCCGCGGCGACCTCTCCTAACGAATCATTAGCGGTGGTTCTGAATAACGCAGAACCGATACCCGTCTCTCATTAAGCTTATGAACAAATCTCTTCTCTCAGGCGCGATGCTGGCCGTTTTCGGTCTGGCCGTTGCCCAATTAAACGCACAAACCCAGACTAGCAGCTCGACGACCTCGACCAGCAGCTACATCGAAAGCAGCAAGATCATCGGCACGACGGTGAAGTCGGCCAATGGCGAAGACATCGGCACGATCAAAGATGTCGTTCTCGATCGCAACACCGGCTGCATGGCTTACACCGTTCTTACGACGGGTGGCACCGCCAGCCGCGTCACCGGCAGCGCCAAGACCGTCGCCGTTCCGTGGTCGCTTTACACCGTGGGTTCAGATCCGCGCGTTGTGACGGTGCGAGTTGAGAAAGAAAAAATCTACAGCGCGCCGGCGTTCGAATATTCCCGCATCAACGAATACTCGACCTCGGGCTACATCACGAACGTCAACTCCTACTACGGCGTGAGCCCGAGCGTAGGAGTGGGTGTTTCAGTTGGCTCAGTTGGCGGAGGAGTTTCCGGCAGCACGACCACCACGACTGGCACCACGGGGGCAACTTCGACCACGGGCTACGGTGCATCGACGACGGCGAGTGTTTCACCCGCCGCCAGCGTTTCAGCGAGCGTGAGCGCGAGCGTTTCGCCGACCGCGACCGTCGCAGCGACCGTGACCGCGGCGCCATCAGCTAGCGCATCGCCGACCGCATCAGTCGCCGTGAAAGCCTCGGCCAGCCCAGCTGCGAGCGCGAGTGCCAGTGTTAGCACCAAAGGATCGACAAGCACATCCGCCACGACCGAAAAAACGAAGACCTCGGCCGCGCCGCGCCGTCAAATGGACGCGCCAGCGGTGAAGAGTGAAGAATCAACTTCGACTTCGACGAGTTCGGAAACCAGCGTAGGCAAAAAGGGTCTCAAGAAAAAGACTGAAGAGACTTCGACCACCGAGTCGAGCAGTAGCGCGACTCCGAAAGGAACGCCGGAAGAACAATAATTCTATTTTCCTCGCTGCGACGTAGTAGGCGCCGCGAGAAATCCAAAGCCGCAGGAATGTGCAAACGTTCCTGCGGCTTTTTTGTTAGATCGACATCTACTCTTTCAACATCGTCGCTTCGACTGCGGCGGTATCAGCGGGCAGAAACCTCGCGCCCCACAACCAAAGCACTCCGGCGACAGCCATCGTGATCGAGACAACGAAAAACGCCACATTCATATTCGCATGGCCCGCAATTGCACCAATGAGCGGCGGAGAAATCGCATCGCCAAATGCGTGGACCATAAAAATATTTACGGCAAAGGCCGTCGCGCGAATGGCCGGCGGGGTCACGTTGGCCAGCGCTGTGTTTGACGGTCCGGTGTTTAGAAACAGAAAGAATACGGCAAAGAAAATCGCTACCCACGCCCAGGGAAATGGGATGAAGAGCATGGCGAGGACGAAGGGAAAACCGATTAGCATTCCCGTCCCCGACACCAGAAAATAGGAACCGGGATGGCGCGCGCGCAGTTTATCGCCGGCCCAACCACCAAGTAGCGTCGCCATGAATCCGGCGACGACGACGATGGCGCCGAAAGTGAGATTGATGCGACCCAAATCCGGTTGCTTTCGGAATTCGTAAATGTAGGCCGGCGTCCAAAACGCCAGGCCACCGATCGCGAAAGTCATGGCCGCGCCCGCAATCGTATTCACGACATATGACCGTGTTTTGAACAAGGTTGCGATATCGGCGCGCCGACTTCGGCGAGCTGGCAACGCGCTACTCTCCCCACGCTGCGGCTCCCGCATAAAAAAACAGAGCGCCGCTAATAACAAACCGGGCGGCACCACCAAATAGAACGCCGTACGCCAGCCAAAATGCGAGCTGGCCCAGCCGCCAAACGCGTATCCGAGCGCGCTCCCGACCGGGATCGCCATGAAAAACACCGACATCACGCGGCCGCGAATTTGCAGCGGATACAGGTCGGCCAGAATCGTCGGGGCCGCGGGCCCATACGCGCCTTCGCCGATGCCGACAAAAATTCGCGTGACTAACAAGATGATAAACGAGCCCGCCAGGCCGGTCGCGCCGCTGGCCAGACTCCACACCGTGATTCCCACCGCGATCAACCACCAACGCGAGAAGCGATCGGCCAGCCGCCCGAAAATCGGTGCGCTGATCATGTAACTCACGAGAAACGCCGTCGCCATCCAACCCGTCTTTGCCATCGCATTCACGTCCGTCGGCGCAAACAACGTGCGGCGAATCTCCGGCTCGACCGCGGCCAGAATCTGCCGGTCGATGTAATTAAAAAGATTAATCCCGAGCAACAGGAGAAGCGCGACGCGAGCGCCGGAGCGTGGCTGCGGGTCTCGTTCCATCGACAATTGCCGATTGCAGTAGGCCGCGCTGCGATTGTAAATGATAAAGGTGATCGACCTGCCGCGCGGACAGCGCGCGTTCTATTTTTGTTCTCTACTCCTTGCGCGTGTGGTCTATCGAGTCGCCGTCGTAGATCGGGAACGTTTACCTGCGAGCGGTTTTCTCCTTTTGCCGAATCACATTTCGTTCGTCGATGCCATCGTTTTACAACTGGCCTGCTCGCGTCGCATTCGTTTCGTTGTCGATGAAAGTTTTTATCGAAACCGTTTTCTCCATCCGATTCTCAAACTCGCGGGTTGCATTCCGATTGCGCCGCGCCGAGCCAAGGAAGCAGTGCGTCTCGCTGCGGAACAACTTCGCGCCGGCGAAATCGTTTGTTTGTTCCCGGAAGGTCAACTCACTCGCTCCGGAACTCTGCTGCGTCTGCAACGGGGCTACGAACTGATTGCGCGGCAAGCCGACGTGCCGGTTGTTCCCGTTTGGCTCGATCAACTTTGGGGCTCCGTCTTTTCTTTCCAAGGCGGCCGGTTCTTTCGCAAATGGCCCGCGCAAATCCCGTATCACGTCACCGTCGCGTTCGGACCGCCGCTCTCCGACGACGCGGCCGACATCGCCACCGTGCGCGAACAGTTGCTCAAGCTCGGAGAAGTTTGTTTTAGCCGGCGACCATCGTTAGATCGACATCTTGCGGAAGCGTGCGTGCGCGGATTGAAACGAAAACCATTCCGGACCGCCGTCATCGATGGGCTCGATCATAGCGAACTCAGCAGCGCCAAGTTGCTCGGCGCCGCCGCCGCCTTCAGTCGGTATTTGCGCAAAGAATTTCCGAACGAACAACGCATCGCCATTGTTTTGCCCGCGAGCAAGGGCGCGGTCGTCGCCAATCTCGCGGTCACGCTCGCCGGAAAAATTCCGGTCGGCCTGAATTTCACCAGCGGACGCGCCGCCATCGAATCGTCCTGCCAACGCGCAAATTTGCGCGTCGCGATCACCGCATCGGCGTTCATGGCGCGCCTCTCTGATTTTCCGTGGCCGGAGCGCGTGCTCAAACTCGAGGAGCTGATGCCGGAATTGAAACCGCAGATCGTCCGCTGGTTGATCATGTCGATCTTAGCGCCGGTCGGATTATTTCTGCGGCGCCTCCAAATTCCCGAACACGGTGGACACGATGAAGCCGTGCTGCTGTTCACCAGCGGCAGTTCCGGCGATCCGAAAGGCGTCGTGCTAAGTCATCGGAATCTTCTCGGCAACGTCACACAATTCACCGCGCTGCTCGATGCGAAACCGGGCGACGCCATTCTCGCGTCGCTCCCATTTTTTCACAGCTTCGGCTCCACCGTCACGCTTTGGTATCCGCTCATCGAAGGTGTTC
>JBDUDM010000052.1:0-14716 GCA_040002925.1 Spartobacteria bacterium
TCGCGTCCGTGTCGCTGCTGGATTCCATTTGGTTTCGCTGGGCCGGTTACCTGATCGTGATCGCTCCCGTTTTGATTTGGTTAGGCCGGCCCAAATGCGAGTGCCGCTTTTCTTTCTCGTTCTTCTCATCGCAACTTTCGGATTAACGATCTGGCAGGCGCGCTGGGCCTACTTCTTCTTCGCGATTTTCGCGCTGGCGCTGCCGGCCTTGCTTGAGCCGATCAAACCGCGGTGGGCGGTCTGGATCGCGTTCACCTTGTCGATCTTTCCCATTCTGCGCGATTGGGATGACCGGCTCTGGCCTAACGATACCGAGCGGGCGAGGCGGCTCGAGCAACGGAACGAGCAGGTCGAGTTCCGCGCCATCGCGACCGAAATGTTATCGAGTGAGACACGGGCATTTCTCGCGCCGTGGTGGATTTCTCCGCGCTCGCATATTGGTCCGGCCAACCCGCGGTCGCCGGAAGTTCGCACGAAAGTCTTGATGGAATCGCGGATAGCGCTCGTTTTTTTCTCGCGGAAAAGCCGGAAGCAGCTCGATCGATTCTGGAAAAACGCAAAGTCGATCGCGTTATTGGCTACGACGCGGATCGAGTTGCGGCGAATTCCGCGGCCATTCTGGGTCAGGTCATTCCGCCTAATCCACTATGTCGATCTTTGGACAGAACGCCGGCACAGGCCCCGCATTTTCTGCGGCTCGTGTCGCAAAATGGAACGGCAAAATTGTTCGAGGTTGGGAAGAACCGGTGAAAAACTTGGGGTTTCCTGTGAGAAATCGTTGACAGACGCGACCGGCAAAACAATAATAACGCCGTGTTGAAGAAATTCATGCCGCAGAGGCCCATGTCTTCGATCGGGGAACCGTCGTTGAATTCCGGCGCTGAGGATACCAACCGGCCCGCCTATAGCGAGCCCGCAAGAACATCACTAACCGATCACCAAAAGTTTATGGCAGAACATTCCGGCAAAGACATCCTCTCGAGCGACGTTGAAATCAAAGGCTCGATTAAATTCCAAAAAGAACTCCTCATCGACGGCAAAGTCGAAGGCGAGATTAATTCCGAGGGCGTGCTGACGATCGGTGAAAACGCCGACATCCGCGGGGAAATCAAAACGAAATCGATCATCGTGTTCGGTAAGGTCCAGGGGAACATCACCGTGAACGAGCGTTGCGAGCTCAAATCAAAATGCACTTTGCAGGGCGATTTGAAAGCAGCTCGACTTATCATCGAAGAAGGCGCCACTTTCATCGGTAAATCCGAAGTTACCAGCGGGATGAGCGTGACTACGGCCAAGGGGTCGTCTCCTAATCGACCTGAGGTCGCCCGGCACGACGAACCGGCTAAGCCGGCTTTCGCGCGGGCGTAACGGAAAGGAAGTTTCCGCGGGGCCTCATTCGTGGCTAATTCGTCGCCTGCTAAGGTCAGTGCGGAGTGTCCGCACTGTGGCTTCAAGCAGATGGAGTATGCGGCGGCGAAGAGCACGATGTGCCGTCAGTGCGGCCGAAGTTTTTCGCCGAGCGCTCCGAAGCCGGTCCTGCCCAGCGTAACCAAGACGGCCACTGCCCCGGCGGTCGAGCCGACCGGCCTGCGCAAACTCGAAAGTTTTTGGAACAAACCGCAGCGTGTGCGCTTAGTCGCGTGCTTCGAGTGCAAGCGCAAACATGAAGTCAGCGGCGCCGCCACTTCGACTAATTGTCCGGGGTGTAGCGCGCACATCGATCTTCGCGATTATAAAATCGCGACCAGTTTCAGCCGATCGATCCGCACTCGCGGCGATGTTCACCTAACGAACAAGGGCGACCTCAACAGTACGAGCGTGGTTTGCCGTTCGGCCATGATCGAGGGTAAACTCCGCGGCAATCTCGAGTGCGAGGAATCAGCTACCATTAATTTTGTCGGCAAAATTCCGGGAAGATTGATTGCACACCACGTCATCGTGGAACGGAAAGCCGAGGTGCAATGTTTTCGCCGCGTCCGCGTCGGCAGCATCGACATCAAAGGCCAACTGGTAGGTGAGATCATCGCCACCGGCTCCGTCAACATTCATAAAAACGGAGTGCTCGATGGCAATGTCACCGCAAAATCCATCAGCATCGAGCAGGGCGGAATTTTTTCCGGCCAGCTCGTCATCGGCCAGGCGGAATTGACGCAGGCGGAATTGTTGCCCGCGCAGAAACCGGCCGACGCGGGCGCCGGGGAGTCCAAGGTTCCAGCCTCAGCCGCGCAACCCTTGCCCGCGACTTAGTTTGCGGCAGTGAAGCAAAAGTTGCATCCGCGTAGTCCCTACGAGAAGCTCGGCGGATTCGTTCATCTGCCGCGCTTGATCGACAAGGCGAAACTGCACCGCAAAGGTTTGCTCAACGGCTACAATTACAAATCTGTCGGGTTCGACAAACATCTGCTCGCGTTTTTGAAATTGGATGGGGACGCGTTTGAAGAAGCGGCCAATCGACTCGACGACGACAAACAAATTCTCAAGTGGGTCGAGGAGAACGGCGTGAAACACCCGTCCGAATCAATCGAAGAGTGGAATGACGCGATGATTTCGCGTCACCCCGATACCGCCGCAAAGAAGGCGCGCTTCACTCACTTCTTGAAAGAAGCCGGAGGCAGCGGCCGCAAAGACATTAAGACTTACTTCGATCTGATTGAGTTCGATGAAGGGCGATTGAAATAATCGCAAGATCGACAATCAGCTTTTCAGGTTAGCAAAAATCTTGCTCGCTTCTTCCAGCGTTTCCTTGCTGCCGATATCGAGCCAGCGTCCGCTAATCTGAAATGTGTTTACCGCTTTGCGCGGGTAGAGCCATTGCAGAAAACGTCCGGGTTGATCAGGATTATTTCCCGCCGCGATATAAGTGGTGAATAACGGAAGGACGTTGCGCGAGTAATAGTAGAGGGCGATCGCCGCCAGCGTGGTCTTGGGATCTTTCGGCTTTTCTTCGAACTGGGTAATGACCCCTTGCGCGTCCACCGTGACCGACGCGTATTTTTTTATCTCCCGGAGATCGCCGACATCAAACAAGGCGACGGTCGCGTCTGTTTGCTTCGCGAACTTCACGAAATCCCCCAGCGGCTCGCTGAACAAATTGTCGCCTGCGATGATGAGTAGATCATTTCCTGCCAGCTCTTCGCGCGTCAGCACCAGATTGATGTCTCCGATCGCACCGAGCTTATCATCGTCGCTGGTAGAGCCGTCGTTAATGATCTTGATCCGCAAATGTGCTTGTCGATCTTGATAGCGCGTCGCCCATTCCTGAAAAGCACTCGCGAACTTTTGATTCGTCACCACGAAGATCGTTTCGAGTCCGGGCACCGTCGCCAGATTATCGAGAACCCATTCAATCATTGGTTTGCCCGCGACTTCGAGCAACGGTTTCGCTTTGGTCAGGGTGAGGGGATAAAGCCGCGTGGCGTAGCCGGCAGCGAGAATGAGTGCATTCATGCGGAAAGCGTCGGTCTACGTCCCATCCGGCGTCATCGACTGCAAGCACCTTTGCAACGCCGCGATGCGATTTGAATCCGTAATCTTCGCCCCGGTGACAGCGTCGGTCACATAAAACGTATCGATGGCCGCGCCATTTTGCGTGCTCACGCGCGAGAGCAAAATCGTGACGCCTTCGCGATCGAGACAAGTCAGAAGATCGTAGAGTAAGCCGATCCGATCGGGCGTTTGAATTTGGATCAACGTATGCGCGGGGTGCGCTTTGTTATCGACCACGATGTGAGTGGGGAGCTCAATTTCCTGCACCGCTTCGCGTCGCCCCTGCTTGCGCGCTTTCTCGAGCAGCGGTTTGAAGTCGAAGGTCGCGGTCGCGAGCGCCTGGCGCAGCGTCGTTTCCACCAGATCGCGCGCACGCTGATCGGTGACCGCGCGTCCCTTCACGTCGCAAACACGAATCACATCGAGAACGGTGTGATCGCCACGCGCGAAGGTGTCGACCGAAAGGATGTTCGTCGGCACTACTGCAAATGAAGCCGCGATGCGGGCGAGCAATTGTTGCCGATTCCAGTTACACAACGTCACGATCGTATGCCCTTGTTCGGGGAACGACTCCCAATGAATCGCCGACGCGAGTGGCTGCTGGCCCGAAGTCACGTTGTCGAAAAATGTCCGGAACAATTTTAGGTGTTCAACGATCTCGATCGGCTTGCTGGCCCGAAAGTAATTGTCCGACATGAATTCGAAATGCGCCTCCACTTCGTCGTGATAGTCGGGTGAAAGATGTTCAAGGACGCTCGCCTGCAAACTATCGCGCTCGATCCGCATTTGCCCGTGATACGACTTCTGGTCGACGAGGTACTGCGAAGTTGCGTAATACAATTGCCAGACGAGCGATTCTTTCCAATCCGACCACGCTGCCGCGCTGGTGCCCTGGCCATCGGCGAGAGTCAGCAGCATCAATGCATCGAGATTTTTCTGTGACTTCACCAGGTGCGCGAATTCCTCAATCGTCGCCGGGTCGTCCAGATTTCTTTGCTGCGCCATGCTCGACAGGGTGATGTGATGATCGACCAGCAGAACGAGCGACTTGCGTTGTTCCGGCGTGAGTTGCAGGCGCGTCGCCACGCGATGGGCGAAGAGCGCGCTCGCTTCGGAGTGCGGACGCGCGCGCACCGCTTTGCCGGTATCGTGCATCAAAAGCGCGAGATAAAGGACGAAGGGCTCTTCCAGTTTCTCGAACAACTTCCGATACGAAATCAGCTTCGGGTCCTCGGTGGTGGCGAGCGCATCCAGCTTGTCGATACACACCAGGGTGTGTTCATCGGCGGTGTAGCGGTGAAAGAACTCGTGTTGCACGAGACACGTCAGTTCGCCGAACTCGGGGATGTAGCGGCCGAGAAAATTCACGCGGTGCATCAGCCGAAGAATCGCGCCGACCTCACCCTTGCGGGACAAGATCGACATGAACATTTCGCGGGGGACTGTGGCATACTGATAAACGCGCGTGATTTTGCCGAGCTGACGATTGAGTGAATCTTCCAGCTCCGGGCTGAGATCCAACCGTTGCTCCTGCGCGAGTTGGAAGACGCGCATCATTTGATCCGGGTCCTGGTCGAATAGTTCGCGATCGTCGGTATGCAGTCGTCCGTTGCGGACTGAAAACGATTCCAGTCGTACTTCGTTCGGCTTGAGCAAAGGCAGGAATCCGAAGAGCGAACGCGTGCGGTCGGTGGCATGTCCGGCGACGAATTGCTCACTGATGCGTTCGGTTACACGGAAAATATTGCGCGTATGTTCGAAGTAATCTCGCATCATCGCTTCGCTGCGAAGTTGCCCTGGTTGCGCGTCGTACCCAAGCCGTTCCGCTATCTGCTCCTGCATGTTTAAATGCAGCACATCGGTTGCTCGACCGGTGGCGTAGTGCAGATCGGTGCGAACCCGCAGCAAAAAATCGTAAGCTGTTTCAATTCGGCGGCGATCGCTTTCACTCAGCCAATCTTTGCCAACGAGATGCGTTGTCGTTAGGACGCCCTCTTTGAAATACGTCATCCAAAGCAGATTTTGATAATCCCGTAGGCCGCCGCATCCGCTCTTTAGATTTGGTTCCTGCATGTAAACGCTGTCGCCAAACTTTGCGTGACGCGCCGCCTGGTCGTGCATGCGCATCTCCACGTACTCGCGCTCGTAACCGGCGACACACTTCGCTCGAAATTTGTCTCGAAAATCGCGCGCCAATTCTGCGTCGCCGGTGAGGTGTCGGGATTCCAGCATCGCCGTCTTCGTCAGCATATCCTGGTTCGCCTGCGCGAGCGCGTCCCGGATCGATCGGGTGGAGTGGCCCACCTTGAATCCGATGTCCCACAGCAGATACAAAATCTGTTCGACCACGCGTTCGATATAAGTCGAGACCGGTCCGGATCCGCCGCCGTGCAATATCATTACATCGACATCGCTATGTGGATTGAGCTCGCGCCGGCCATAGCCGCCGAGAGCGATCAAGGCCAGGCGCGCTTCACTTTTCGTCTCGGTCGTCTTCGTTGCCGCGTTAAAGACATGCCGCAGCAAAACATCGATCAGCTCCACGCGCAGCGCGCAGATCTCGCGGCCACCTCCACCTGCTTGATGCTTCAGACGAAGACGATGTTCCTCGATCTTGAGAAACTTCTGGTAGAGCGGCAGCGCTTCGGTCGGACGGGTCGCTCCGGTCTCGGCGAGTTCTCTCTCGGCATGGGCCAGGACCTGTTCCAAGTGACGCGACATATGATTGTCGATCTTACGGCGAAGTGAAACGGAGCGCTAACGGACTCGCAGCGCGAAACGCAACTCAAAGAGCAATATCGTAACGCTTCATCTTGTTATAAAGCGTCGGTCGCTGAATCCCGAGAAGTTGGGCCGCCTTCTTCTTGTTGTTATGACATTGCGCTAACGCCTGCAGGATGGTGCTCCGTTCCACGTCGTCGAGAGTTGCGACGCCATTGCGCGGTGGCGCTGTGCGCTCGCTCTTTTGCAATGCCGACGGCAGCTGCACTTCCGCCGGCAATTCTTTCACGCCGATCAAATTCTGGCGCGAGAGCACGACCGCATATTCGATGGTGTTTTGCAGTTCGCGCACATTTCCCGGCCATGAGTAATCGAGCAATTTCTGAAACGCTTCGGGCGCAATCGCCGGTTCCGGTTTCTCCAGCTGCTGCGCGAATTGTTTCACGAACGACACCACCAGCGGTGGGATGTCTTGCTTGCGCTCGCGCAATGGCGGCACTTCGATCTGGAAAGTGTTGATTCGATAATAGAGATCGGAGCGCAAACGATTTTCGGCCAGCGCTTGCACGATCGGCCGGTTCGTCGCCGCGATCACGCGAAAGTCGGCCTTCATCGTGCGGGTGCTGCCTAACGGACGAAACTCGCGTTCCTGTAGCACGCGCAAAAATCGCGTCTGCAAATCCGCCGGCATGTCCGAAATTTCGTCGAGGAACAACGTGCCGCCGTTCGCCTCAGCGATCATTCCCGGGAAATCATTCATCGCGCCGGTGAACGCGCCTTTGACGTAGCCGAATAATTCTCCCTCGATCATCGCCTGCGGAAACGCCGCGCAATTTAGCTTCACCATTGAGTTGTCCGCGCGTCGGCTGCGTTGATGAATCACATTGGCGATGACTTCCTTGCCCACACCGCTCTCACCGGTAATGAGCACATTCGCATCCGATGGCGCCATCGCCGTGATCAGCTCCTCCATTTGCTGCATCACTTTACTGGTAAAAATCGGCAGCAGCCGCGTTTCCGCGATCTCGAGCCGCTTTTCCAGCCGCACCGTTTTCTCGCGCAGTTCCGCGGTCTCACGCAGGAGCGATTGTTTTTCGAGCGCCTTCTCTACGAGACTCAACAACTCTTCCGCTGCGTAGGGCTTGCTGATGAAATGATATGCGCCGCGTTTGATCGACTCGATCGCGTTGTTCAACGAATCGTGCGCGGTCAAAATAATCACCTGCGTTTGCGGATGCTCCGCCTTGATCTGCTCGAGCATGTGCAATCCGTCTGCGTCGGGCAGTTGCAGATCGAGAAGGATGAGGCCGGGCGGTTTGTTTTTTAATGACTTGAGTCCCGCGGCCGCGGTTCCAGCCGTGTCGACTTCAAATCCATGCCGGCCGAGCAGCGCTTCGAGCGTCATCAAGATCGGCCGCTCATCATCGATGATGAGAATGCGTCGATTATCGGTCGCCGCCTTGCGCTTATGATTGTTTTCCATGCCAGCCCTTCCCGCTTCCAGGGGAATGTCCTTTTAGCCTACCGCATTCGTAGCTGGCAACGCTACTGTTGTGATGAGAGTCGACGATCCCGAATCGTACTCCGCCTTCAAACTGCCGCCGTGCGCCTCGATAATACCGCGCGCTCGATTCAGGCCGAGGCCGTAGTGCCCGTGGCTGACGTGCCGTAACGGCCCGCGTCCCCATTCTTCCGTAGGCCGGTCAAACTGCGTCTTCGCTTCGCGCATGGTCAAAGTGACTCCGTTGTTTGCGCGGCGTGCGCTCACCGCGATAGGTTGGGCGGGACTTCCCTCCCGAAAAGCGTTGTCCAGTAACTCCAGCAGCACTTGTTGCAATAACTGTGGATCGACCTCCAGCATTGCTTCGGCAAGATCGACATTCCACTGCACCAGCGTCTTCTTGGCGGGAAAGTCATTTTCAAATTTTTTTCGAATGTCTTCAAAAAGATCGCCTGCGCGATACGGCATCAACGTCAGTTTCGGTATCGTTAGACTGGCCGACACCTTTTGCAGCGCGCCACCCACCGTCGACAACATCTCGCGCAATCGCTTCACCTCCCCCTTTAATTCCGGATCGTCCGTCAGTTCGTTTAGCAAAACCGACTGCAGTTCCACGGCATTGAGATGATTGCGCAGATCGTGACTGAGCTGCCGAACGAAACGCACCACGTCACTCCACGGAACCGTAACCGATGGGTCGGGCGAAGGCGGAAATGAACTTGAGTCTGCCATCTCAATTTGCCCGCATCGAAAATTTTACATCGCCGGCTTGTTCTGCTTTCAATATGTCGATCTTAGCATCGTTAGCCGCCAGATGGGAAAGCGTGTGAAAGACATCCTCCGGATCCGCATCGAGCGCATGCGCAATCTCCTCCGCCGTTTTCCCAGAACCGGAAAGCTGTGCTCGCACTTTGCCTTGAAGTTCCAGCAACTTCGTCGCCGCTTTTTTGCCCGCTTCCACCCCAGGCTGATGATACGCGTTGATGTTGACCAGAAATCCGTAGAATCCGACCGCGCGTTCGTACAACGCGATGAGCGCGCCGACGTTGAATTCATCCACGGTCGGAATCGACACCGTGATCGATTCCCGTCCGCTCTCATAAAGCGCGGCGCGCGTGCCGCGCATAAATCCCTGCAAATAATCGCCGCTCGTCACGCCTCGATCAACCTCCAGCTTTTCACCATGTCGATCTTGCCGCACTTCGATGAACGTCACAAAAAAGTTTAGAACGCCGTCGCGCAGCTGCTGCAGGTAGGCGTGCTGATCGGTCGAGCCTTTGTTGCCGTAAACCGCAATGCCCTGCCGGACCACATTGCCGTCGAGATCCTTTTCTTTACCTAACGATTCCATCACCAGCTGCTGCAAGTATTTGCTGAACAGCATCAGTCGATCTTTGTAGGGCAGCACCACCATGTCCTTTTCGCCGCGCCCGTTGCCGGCGTAATGCCACATCAGCGCCAGCAACATCGCGGCGTTCTGGCGCGCATCGGCCACGCGTGTTCGCTCGTCCATCGCCGCGGCGCCGGAAAGGAAGTTGTCGATCTTGTAACCTTGCAGCGCCATCGGCACTAATCCGACTGCGCTCATCACGGAAGTGCGACCGCCGATCCAATCGAACATCGGGAAGCGCGCGAGCCATCCGTTTTTCTCCGCGTATTTATCGAGCTCACTGCCAACGCCAGTCACCGCCACCGCGTGTTTGCCAAATGGAATACCGGCGGCTTTGAACTTCGCTTCCGTTTCCAGCATCCCGTTGCGCGTTTCTTTGGTCCCGCCAGACTTTGAAACGACAATGACCAGCGTGTGCGAAAGGTGATTGATTGACTCGCCTCCCGGCTCGTCAACCCTCTCGGGCTTGCCCGTCTTCGTCGCTCGGCTCCCGCCGGCTCCGTTGTCGATCTTGCCGAAGACGCGATCGAAGCCGTCAGGATCGGTGTTATCGAGAAAGTAGATATTCATTGCATCGCCCGACGATCCGAGCGCGTCGGCGATGAATTGCGGTCCAAGCGCTGAGCCGCCGATGCCGATCAACAAAAGATGCTCGAACTTTTCCCCGCTCGCGGCCGTAATCTTGGCCGAGTGAATATCCGCCGCGAATTGTTTGATCCGCTTGTTCGTTTCCTCGATGTCGCCGCGAATTTGCGCGTTCGGCGCCAAAGCCGCGTTGCGCAACCAGTAATGACCGACCATGCGTTGCTCGTCGGGATTCGCGATCGCGCCGGCTTCCAATTCACCCATGGCCGAGAACGCCTTGTCGATCTTGCCGCGCAACGCGTCGAAGAAATCGTCCGGAAATTTCATCCGGCTGATGTCGATCGAAAATGCCGGCTGTTCGTAATTAAGCAGGTACTGTTGAAAGCGCTGCCAAAGGGAAGAAGACGCCATACCTCGCTATTCGTTAGGCGGCGTCTTCGCGGCGGAATCTTTCTTCGCCGGCACTTCGTCCTGTGGGGCGACGTCATATTCCGGTTTGGCCGCGCCCATCAGCCACTTGTCGAACCAGCCGACGATGTGCTGCAATCGCTCAACCCGATGCCATGGTTGGCCGGAACGCGATAGTTCGTGCGACTCGTTAGGGAAACGCACCATCGCGGTCGGGATTTTGCGAAACTTGAGCGCGCGAAACATTTGCTCGCCGCCGGCGCCGGGTGGGGTGCGGTAATCCACTTCACCGAGAATGAACATGGTCGGCGTCTTCACGTTCTTGATGTAAGTGATCGGCGAACGCGCTTTGAAATCCGCTTCGTCTTCGAACGGCGGCGCCTTAAACCAGCTTGCCTGAAAGAGGGTGAAGTCGGCCGAGTACCACCAATCGCTCCAGCTCGCGATATCGCGTTGCGCGACGGCCGCGGCGAAACGCGGTGTTTGACCGATGACCCAGTTCGTTAGCAACCCGCCACCGCTGCCGCCGGTCACGCCGAGTTTGTTATTGTCGATGTACCCGCGCTTGATCAGCTCATCCACACCGGCCATCAGATCTTTAAAATCGTCGCCGGGATAATGGTACTGAATCACGTTCCCGAAATCCTGGCCGTAGGTCGTGCTCCCTCGCGGATTTGGGTAGAGCACGACGTAGCCTTTCGCGGCCATCCACTGAAACTCATGCTCGAAAATGTAGCCGTAGGCCGCGTGCGGACCGCCGTGAATGTTCAGGATGAGCGGATATTTTTTCGCCGCATCGAAGTTCGGCGGCTTCTGCACCCAGGCTTGAATCTTTTTGCCATCGAAACTTTGATACGAAATCTCTTCCGGCTCGGTCAGATTTAATTGAGAAAAAAGTTTGTCGTTGCTGTTAGTCAGCTGCTTCGGCTCGCCGCCGTTCGCGGGTAACGCGAATAAGTCGCTGATGCGCGTCGCGGTCGAGACGGTGTAGACGATGGTCGATCCATCCGCCGATGTTCGGAAACGTCCGACGGCCTGATTGCCATGGGTGAGATCGGTCGCGTTGCCGGTGGCGACATCGAACGACGCCAATATCGTTCGACCCTCTTTGCCGTAAATTTCGATCAGACTCTTCCCGTCCTGCGACCAGATCGGAACGTTTCCACCGTCGGCGCGTGGAGGTGCATTGTCGCCGAAAACTCCCGCGCCCAGATCGCTATCGAATTTCTCGGTCAGGTTTCGCGGCTTGGCATTCGGCGCAAGATCGACAATCCATAAGTCGGGCTGCGTGTACGAATTCACCGGCTGCGTCACCGCGCCGAGGAACGCGAGCTGTTTTCCATCCGGACTCAGTGACAAATCTTGTGCGTCCAGCTCGAGCGTATTGATCTTGGTCGATTCGCCGCCGGTGGCCGCGACGGCGTAGATTTCGGTCTTGGCCAGTTCGTAATACGGCTCGTCGGTGTGGCGCGACGTGTAGTAAATCCGTGCGCCGTCTTTCGACCAGACAACATTTCCTTCGTCGAACCGGCCGGAAGTAAGTTGCTTCGGCTGCACTTTCTCATCCGCATTTTTCGGCGCCGTCACGGTCCAAATATGCTGCGGATGTTTGGCATCGAGATATCCGTCGTTGTCCTCGCGATAAACGGCGTGCGTGATCACTTGGATGTCGCTCTCGTGTTCGGCCTCTGCTTCAGCTTTTTTGACCAAAGCCTCGGCGGTGATCTTCACCGGATCGGCCGTAGCCTTCGCCGTCGCACCGGATTTCGACGGGCTGGGGGATGGCGACGACGATGCCGTAACTGCTTTCTTAAGTTCTTCTTCTTTTTGCTTCTTCTTTTCCTGCTTCGCTAGATCCTCGGGATTATTCGAACTGGTAAACGCGATCGTTTTACCGTCGGGCGACCACTTCGGATCGGCCGCGCCTTTTGGAAGGTCGGTGAAGGCAAAGGAATCACCGCCACTCATCGGCAAGATCGACAATTGCGGCGGTTCCGGCTTTCCGTCCTTCTCGTTCGCGCGCACGAACGCGATGAACTTTCCATCGGGCGACCAACGTGGCTGACCGTCGTGATCGCCTTTGGTTAACTGGTGCGGCTCTTCGCCGCCCGCTGTTGGCACCGACCAGAGTGACGTGTTGTAGCCTTCCTTCTTCTCATTCACGGTCACGCGCACAAATACGACGCGCGAACCGTCCGGTGAAATTTGCGGGTCGCCGACCCAGACAAAATCGAACAGATCTTTTTCGGTGATGTTGCGCTTTTGCGCTGAAGCGCTGCCAACGGCGGCGGCACAAATGGAGAGAAAAAAGGTGAGCTTACGCATAGAGGTTACGAGGGATGATTGTCGATCTTACGAAAGACAAAGCTTTCACATGTGCTCGATCACATTGTCTCCGAACTCCGAGCATTTAATCTCGGTCGCGCCTTCCATCAATCGCGCGAAGTCGTAAGTGACGCGCTTGCTCGCGATCGCGCCGTTCAATCCTTTCAGGATCAAATCGGCGACTTCGGTCCAGCCCATGTAGCGGAACATCATTTCGCCGGAGAGAATAACCGAGCCGGGATTCACCTTGTCCTGGTTTGCGTATTTCGGCGCGGTTCCGTGCGTCGCTTCGAAAACGGCGTGGCCAGTGATGTAATTGATGTTGCCGCCGGGCGCGATGCCAATGCCACCGACTTGCGCGGCCAGCGCATCGCTCAGGTAATCGCCATTCAAGTTCAACGTCGCGATGACATCGAAATCTTCCGGTCGCGTCAGCACCTGCTGCAAGGTGATGTCCGCGATGGCGTCCTTGATCACGATGCCGGCGCCCGGTTTACCCATCGGAATTTTGCACCACGGGCCGCCGTCGATTTCTTCGGCGCCGAAATAACTCTTCGCGATCTCATAACCCCAATCGCGAAACGCGCCCTCGGTGAATTTCATGATGTTGCCTTTGTGCACGAGGGTGACGCTCTTGCGTTGGTTCTTGATCGCGTAGGAGATGGCGCTGTGAATCAGACGCACGCTGCCCGAGCGACTAACCGGCTTGATCCCGATGCCCACCATGACGTCATCTTTTTCCGGTGCTCCGACCATTTTCCAAAATTCGGAAGCTTGCTCGCGCGTGCCGAAACGGATTTTGCCGAACTCTTTCGAAAAATCCTTCGCCAAAAAATCGAGGATCTTCTGCGCTTCCGGCGTGCCGGCGGCGTATTCGATGCCGGCGTAAATGTCTTCCGTGTTTTCGCGGAAGATAATCATGTCGACCTTCTCCGGACGTTTCACGGGAGAGGGGACGCCCTTGAAGTACTGAACCGGCCGGAGACAAACGAAAAGATCGAGAAGCTGCCGTAGCGCCACGTTGAGGGAGCGGATGCCGCCGCCGACTGGGGTCGTTAGGGGACCTTTGATTCCGATCAGGTATTCGCGGAACGCCTCGACCGTGTCGTCGGGTAACCAATTGTCGAACCTGTCCTTGGCGCTTTGCCCCGCAAACACTTCGAACCAGACCGCCTTCTTCTTTCCGCCAAAAGCTTTTTCGATCGCAGCATCGAAGACGCGCACGCTCGCGGCCCAGATATCGGGGCCGGTGCCGTCACCGCGAATAAAGGGGATAATCGGATTATCGGGCACGGTCAGGCGGCCCTGGTCGATGGAAATTTTTCCGCCAGTCGGCGGCGTTAACTCTCTGTAAGGCATGACATCCACCTTAGCGGCGGAGACAAGGGCTGCAATGGCGAGACGTAGATGTCGATCTTAGCGCGCACTATTCCTTCGCAAAGTTCGACTTACACGTTTTACGGAAATTATGGTAATGCTCGAATGAACACGGTTTGGCACAACAGCGGCTAGGTTTTCCTGAGATCGCTGCTAGGGACCCCCGCGTTGATGGCTACGTACGTTCCGCAACAGGAGGAGCGCCGGTCTCGGTTGAAAATGTCAACCCTTACTCATTGCACTCGATCTCTCACCGCGCGGCGCCTCGCGCTGTTGCTTTGGCTTTGGTGCGGGCTAATCGCATCGGCTGGTTCTTCTAGCGCAGCGACGATTACCAAGAAAAACAGCACCCAAAATCTCAACAGCAAAAAGAGCTGGATCGGTAACAAGGTTCCGGGATCGGCTGATATCGCATTGTGGGATTCGACGGTTACGGGCGCGAACACCACTTCGCTGGGCGGCAATTTAAGCTGGAAAGGAATCCAGATTTCTAATCTAGCGTTTTGCTCCGAAAACATCGCGCTAGTTAGGCACAACTCCGACCATTCGCGACGCTAAACGAACAAAAAAGACCGCCGTATCGTCAACATACTGTCAATCGCCTCGCGTAAGAGAGCACGGAAATGACTGAAACAAATCGTCGAGAACATGCCGCCTACGAGTGAGTGGGCCATTCTGGTCGCGATCCATAAAGCGCTGTTCGCTTACCGTCCCGATTATACGAAGGTCAAAGCCCTGCCCTCGCCTTCTACGCTGTTACCGCGAACACTCATTATCCATCGCACTGGCTACCGAAGGAGGCAGACGAGACCGTTCGCAAAAAGGCGGAGCCTGGTGGCAACAGAAGGGACACGCACTGATGCGGAAAAGCGTGCAGCAATTTCGTGACGGAGTGCCGCACGCGGAGATCATCGAGCTGGATG
>JBDUDM010000133.1:0-4330 GCA_040002925.1 Spartobacteria bacterium
GAGATCGACGGCGTCGTTAACTCGGTCGTTTACGACGGGCTCATGACTTTTTTTGACCAGAATCCGCCGATTGCGAAGCGCATTTTCGACAAGGTCCTGACGGCCGCACGCGCGCGCGAGGCCGCGCGGAAAGCCCGTGAGACGATCCGCAAAGGCGCGCTGACCGGTGGTGGCCTGCCGGGAAAACTGGCGGACTGTTCCGAGCGCGATCCCGATTTGACGGAACTTTACATTGTCGAGGGGGACTCGGCCGGTGGCTCGGCCAAACAGGGACGCGATCGGCGTTACCAGGCAATTCTGCCGATTCGCGGAAAGCTCATCAACGTCGAGAAAGCGCGCATCGATCAGTTCCTCAAAAACAACGAGATCCAATCGATGATCACCGCCATCGGCACGGGCATCGGCAAACCGAAGGACGAGAATACCGCCAGGGACGAGGCGTCGTTCGACATTACGAAACTACGCTACGGGCGCATCATTATCATGACGGACGCCGACGTGGACGGCTCACACATTCGCACGCTGCTCCTCACATTTTTCTATCGACAAATGACTGAGCTTGTCCGCGCCGGAAAGATCTACATCGCGCAACCGCCGCTCTACCAAATCAAGCGCAAGAAGCGCGAGGAGTACGTCGATGACGACGTGCAGCTGAATAAAATCCTGATCTCGTTAGGTGCCGAAGATGTTCGACTGAAAAATTTGGCGGACAACAAGGAATTGAGCCCCGCGCAATTGAAGGACATTCTCGAATCGCTCGAGAAACTCGCGAAGCTCAGCGAGTCGGTCCGTCGGCACGGCGGCGATTTTGAGACGTTTTTAGGTCAGCGCGATCCAAAAACAGGCAAGCTCCCGGTTTACCTCGTCAAAGTCCGCGACGGCAACGAAGAGTCGGTCGTCTACTTTCACGACGAACGCGAGGTGCGCGAATTTCATGCGGAGAACCTCGATTTGAATTTATTTGATCACGACATGGGACAGGAGCTTCTACCTTTGACTTCTGCTCCCGTGCGCGCAAATGGCGCGCGCCGACGCGGGAAAAAGATCGAACTGCATGAAGCGACGTCTATTCAGAAACTGATCGTCGAGCTCGCGCGAAAAGGACTGAAAGTCGACCACTATGCGGCGAGCGATCGGCCGATCTTCGAGTTGATCGAAGGCGAAGGGGAACGCGCTGTTTCGCATCCATTATTTTCGATCCCGGAGATCCATCAAAAAATCGTGGAGATCGGACGCCGGGGCGTTCAGATCAAGCGCTTCAAAGGCCTGGGCGAAATGAACGCGAAAGAGCTTTTCAGCACGACGATGGATCCGCAGAAGCGCAAGCTTTTGAAAGTCGATTTGAACGACAACAACGCGGTCGACGCCGACAAAATGTTCACGATCCTGATGGGCGATGTGGTCGAGCCGCGCCGGCAATTCATCGAAGACAACGCGTTGAATGTCCGGAACCTCGATGTCTGATCCGCTTGCGGCAGATGTCGCGGCGGCGCGCATATCGCCGTGGCGGGCGCCGCCTGAGTTTTTGTTCTCGTTAGGCCTCGCGCTCTTCGCTTTCCTGGCTTTCTACTTTTCCACCAGCGGAAAGCACGAGGATTTCGATTACACCGCGCGGATCGCGCAAAGCTTTCTCCAAGGGCATATGGGAATGACGACAACGCCTCCATCATGGCTCCCAGAAATGGTACCGCTCGAGGGCCGTTATTACTCCGTCTTTCCCCTCGGCGCTGTACTCTCCGTCATGCCGGTAACGATCCTGCAGAAACTGCATGTGATGAGCGTATTTCCGTGGCGTGGACTCGCCGCTCTCCTCGCTGCCGGGTGCGTTTATTTCTTCTTTTGCCTGTCAGCAACTAACGACGTGTCAGTCGCGCGCCGGGCGATGCTGGCGCTTTTTCCGATCTTTGCCACCTGGAGTTGGTGCAATCTTGGCTTCGCCGGTTCGTGGCAAGTCGCTCTCGGATTTGCGCTCCTCGGGCAGGCGGCCGCACTCTACTACACGCTCGTAAAACCGCGGCCGCTCGGGGCCGGCGCGTGGTTTGCGCTTGCCGTTGGCAACCGCACGGAGCTCGTCCTGGCAGTGCCGATTTTTGTTTATTTCTGGGCTTCTCGCGAAGCGCAATCGGGCGGACGCGGCTTTTCCACGCTCGCGATCGATTTTCGCAAACGATGGCCGATCGTAGCGCGTTTCCTCGCAATTCCAGTCGCGCTCGGCCTTTGCACCGCGGCTTATAATTTCGCGCGTTTCGGCTCGCCATTCGATTTCGGTTACGCGCGCATTCCCGGCATACTGGCAGAGCCATGGTACCAGCACGGAGTTTTTTCACTGCACGCCATTCCGTGGAATGTCTACAAAATGTTGCTCGAAGGGGTGAAAGACATTCCGCACTTTCCCTACTTCATCCCCTACCCCTTTGGCTGTTCCATTTTTCTGAGCAGTCCATTCCTGTTTCTGCTCTTTCGCGAAGGCGGCAAGTACGCGGCCGGCTGTTGGATCACGATGGCGATGCTTGTTTTCGTGCTGCTTTGCCACGGCAATCCCGGCGGATGGCAGTATTCCTATCGATACGGAATGATCCTATTGCCGTGGATGTTCCTGCTGATTCTAAGCAACGGCCCGCGCAAAATCTCCGCGCGCGAGACAACGCTCTTCTGCCTTTCGGTCGCGATCAACGCGGTCGCCACATACCAATTTCTTTGGACTGATCAAATTAAACCCTGACCGCTGTGTATAACCAAAACGAAAAAATAGAACTGATTAACGTCGCCGATGAAGTCTCGAGATCGTTCCTCGATTACTCGATGTCGGTCATCATTTCGCGAGCGCTGCCGGACGCGCGGGATGGATTGAAACCATCGCAGAGAAGAATCCTCTACGCGATGCATGACCTGTCGCTTTTCCCCAATCGACAACATCGGAAGTGCGCAAAAATCTGCGGTGACACGAGCGGTAACTATCATCCGCACGGGGAGGCAGTAATTTACCCGACGCTCGTCCACATGGCGCAATCGTGGGCGATGCGGGAGACGCTCGTCGACGGTCAGGGCAACTTCGGTTCGGTCGAGGGCGACCCGCCCGCGGCCATGCGTTACACCGAGGCTCGCATGACGCACCTCGGCGCCGCGCTCATGGTCGACATGGAGAAGGACACCGTCGATTTTGTTCCGAACTACGACGAGACGCGGACCGAGCCGACTGTTTTCCCGGCGGCCTTCCCGAACCTGCTCGTCAACGGTGGAACTGGCATCGCCGTCGGCATGGCGACGAACATGCCGCCACACAATCTCAGTGAAGTGATCGACGCAATTTCCGCGCAGATCGACGATCCCGACATCACGGTCGAGGACTTAATGAAGCACGTGAAGGGGCCGGATTTCCCTACCGGTTGTGCGATCCTCGGCCTCGCCGGCGTGAAGCAGTATCTCGAGACCGGTCGCGGCAGCATGAAGGTTCGCGGGAAAGCCGGTGTCGAAGAGTTGAAGGGCAATCGCGAGCAGATCGTGATCACCGAGATTCCCTACAACGTGAACCGCGCCACGCTCGTCGAGCGGATCGCGGCACTCGTGAATGAGAAGGTGCTGACCGACATAACGGCCATTCGCGACGAGTCCGACGAGAACACGCGCGTGGTGATCGAGCTCAAGCGCGACGGCAACCCCAAGGTCGTCATCAACAATCTCTATAAGCACACAGCGATGGAAAGCTCGTTCGCGGTCAACATGCTCGCGATCGATCATGGCCGGCCAAAGCTTCTCTCGCTCAAAGAAGCGAATCGCTGCTACATCGAGCACCGGCGCGAAGTGGTTCTCCGCCGGACACGGTATGAGTTGCGCAAGGCGGAGGAGCGCGCGGAAACGCTCGAAGGTTATCTCATCGCCCTCGCGAATCTGGACGAATTCATCCGGATCATTCGCGGCTCGGCGAATCGCGACGAAGCGCGAGTGAAATTGCTCGCGTTCGAATTCACGAGGAAACAGGTCGAGCAGATTGGCATTCTCGTTCGCAATGAAGCGCGACTATCGGAAGGCCGCTACGCCTTCAGCGAACATCAGGCGAACCAGATTCTCGACCTCCGCCTTTATCAGCTCACCGGTCTCGAACGAGAGAAGATCGTCAACGAATACAAAGAGCTGATCAACACCATCAAAGATCTGCGCGATATCCTCGCGAAAGAATCGCGTGTGTTTCAGATCATCAAGAAAGAACTGCGCGACATTCGCGATAAACATGGCTCGGCACGGCTGACTCAGCTGGTGCCCGATGAGGGCGAGATGAACATGGAGGATCTCATCGCGAACGAAGGCTGCATCATCAGCATCACGCACGGCG
>JBDUDM010000134.1:0-4312 GCA_040002925.1 Spartobacteria bacterium
CGATCACGCTCCGGCTGCTGATTTACGCGCTTGTTGCGGGCGCGGTCGTCTTGTTTCCTTCGCTCTTTTTCTTGTTCCGCATCTTCAAAGGAAAAGAAAGCTACTGAACAATTGCACGTTCTCGGGAACTCGCTTTTTGACCTAATATGGCGCGACCATGAACAAGAAAGACCTCACAATCTATCTAAACGATCACCTTGCCGGTTCCGTCAGCGCTATTGAATTGGTGGATCGCCTGATCGCAACCTACAAGGGAAAACCGCTCGAACCGTTCTTCACAAATCTGCGCAACGAAATCGATGCGGACCAGCAGACGTTGCAGGATTTAATAAAGAAAATCGGCGCGAAGGAGAGCGCGGCGCGAAAAGCGGGAGCATGGGTAGCCGAGAAGCTCGCCCGCATGAAAGTTCGAGTAAGTGATTCGGAGAAGGATCAGTTGGGGCTGCTTCATGCACTCGAAGGACTCCTTCTCGGAATCACCGGCAAAGGAGCTCTCTGGAGCGCTCTCGAAGCAGCGTCTGAAAACGTTCCCTCACTGCGCGACCTGGATTACGCACGGCTGCAGCGACGTGCAGGGGAACAATGCGGCTTGGTGGACGCGAAGCGCCTGGAGACCGCCCGGGAAGTTTTTAAATCACAGAAGTAAACTTACGGATTTTTGGGCGGCGGCGGCAGATTTTGCGGTTTTGCGCCGGCGCGTTTGAGCAAGCCGAACAAATCGCTGTCGGTCGAAAGCACGAGCGTTGACTCTTTGGTCAGCACTTTTCGATACGTCTCCATGCTTTTTAGAAAACCGTAAAACTCGGCCGCCTGCGGACTTTGGGTGTAGGCGCGAGCATAAATTTCCGTCGCTTTCGCATCGGCTTGACCGCGGATTTGCTGCACCTTCCGGTAAGCGGTGGATTGAATTTCATTCAGGTCGCGCTCCTTTTGACCGGCGATTCGCGCGGCCTCCCCCGCCCCTTCCGATCGGAACCGCTGCGCAATCTGCTGGCGTTCGCTCATCATGCGCTGATAGATGCGATCAAGAACATCGGGATTGTAGTTCACGCGCTTGAGGCGGACGTCGAGCAGCTCGATCCCGAACTCGGCCAGTTTCACGGCGGCCTCGGTCTTGATGTCAGCTTCGATTTTCAACCGGCCGAATTCGATGGACGGCAGGACGCCAATCGTGCCAAGACCGACAGGACCTGTTTTGAGATTTTCGTCATGCAACGGTTTGCGATTTTTATCCGTGCGGACAATCTCAATCAAATCATGCTTGGCAATCGCGTTGCGCGTTTCGCTGCCGAGAATGTCCTCGAGCCGCGACTGCGCGCTGCGCTCGTCGTGCAACCGCACGAAATATGTTTTCGGATCGTCGATTCTCCACCGCGCGAATGTATCGACATGAATGTAAGTTTTGTCTCTCGTTGGGATCGCGACCGGTGCGCCGTCCCATTCTAAAAAACGCTTGTCGATGCGGTTGACCGTTTGCACAAAAGGCAGCTTGAGATGCAAACCGGGATCGGTGACCGGTTCGCCGACAGGCTTCCCGAATTGCGTTACGATCACCTGCTCGGTTTGATAGACCGCGTAAAAGGAACCGAAGAGAACATTCAGGAGCAGCAGAACGCCGACGAACCCTAGAATCCAGAGACAACCGCGTTTGTTCATGGGACGACGGTAGGTTTGGCCGAGAGCGGCAGAATCGGCAGCAGTTGCCGCATGGTATCATCGATGATGATCATCGGTCCCATCTTCGGCAACACTTCACCCATGGTCTCAAGGTAGAGTCGGGTGCGCGTGATCTCCGGCGCCTTGCTGTATTGCTCGAGGATCGCGTTAAAGGAAGCGACGTCGCCCTCCGCTTCGTTGACGCGTTTGAACTGGTAACCTTCCGCGCCACGGATCGCCTGGTCGGCTTGCCCTTTTGCTTTCGGGACTGCTTCGTTGTAATCGCCATTGGCAATGTTGATCGCATTCTCGCGGTCTTGCTGCGCCTTGTTCACCTCGTTGAACGACGCCTGCACCTCAGCGGGCGGATTTACATTCTTCAACTGCACCTGGTCGATGCGGATCCCGAGCTTGTAACGTTTCGCCAACTCCTGCATACGCGCGAGTGCGGAGATTTCGATGTCCTGCCGGCCGATCGTGATCACCTCATCCACCGTGCGATCGCCGATCACCTCGCGCATCGCCGCCTCGGATAAATCCCGCAGCGTTTGCCCGGGATTCCGAACGTCGAACAGATATTGCTTCGGATCGTCGATGCGGTATTGCACGACCCACTCGACGAGGGCCGCGTTCAAGTCGCCAGTCACCATTGATTTTACCTCCGTTGGGTCCTGACTGACCTGATCAGGATTCGAATAGCCGGCCGTGCCAAAACCAAACTCGAGTTTTAATTGCCGCCGGGTTGGTAACACGCTCACCCGGTCGATTCCCAGAGGAAGTTTGACATGCAATCCCGGCTCGACCGTTTTCAAAAACTTTCCGAACCGCAGCACCACACCCTCCGACTCCGCTGCAACCGTGTAGAATGATGTCCAGAGCAGAATGAGGATCGGCACGGCCAGAAGAACCACGGTGATGATGCGTAGCGGCGGTCTGGGAAAACTAATGGCTTTCAGATTCGGCGGGTCTTCATCCATGTCACGATGTTGCGGCATCAATATCCTCCGTCGTTAAGCTAACTGCGACCGGCATCCGCCGAGAAGCCTAAACTTTAACCGTCCCGCCGTGAACGCCGAGTGCAACTGTATCTTGGCATCGGAGAGATGTCGCTAACCAGCGTCACGGGCGTACCAGTCCACCTTCCGGGTCACGTACATCACGATTGCAAGGACGATGAAGAGCGCGATCGCACCCATCAGCAACGCGTAATCCTGTTGCCGCAGCGTGATATAGAGAAACGTGTAAACGCCCGCCAACCCGGCGCCGATCATCAACGTGCGCACGCCGCCGCCGAGGAAGAAACGGCAATACCATGTGATCAAGATTGTCGATGCAACTGCCGCGATCAGATACGCCCAACCGAATCCGATGAATTCAGAGACAGACAACAGCAGTAGATAGAACAAGCAGAGCGCCGCGCCGACCATCAAGTATTGGAACGGATGGATCTTCTGTCGCGCCGTGACTTCGAAGAGAAAGAACGTCGTGAAAACGAGCACGAGAAAAAGCACGCCGTACTTAATTGACCGCTCGATGTAACGATACGCATCTAAGACCGACAAGAAGTTCGCGCCGAATCGCGAGTTTGTAACGGAGAGCACATTGAATCGCTCGTTACCGCCGCGATTCGTCCATTGCTGCGGATAATCGCGGCCGTAATACGAAACTTTCCAGGTCGCATCGAAACCGTCCGACCGCACCGATCGTTCCGCTGGCAAGAACGAGCCGCGAAACGCCGGGTCGGGCCAGTTCGATTTCAACGTCGCTTCGTTTTGCACGCCGAACGGCGCGAAGAAAATTCCGTCGCTGCCGTTGAAATCGAGCGGAATGGAAAACGTAACTTCGTTCGCGATCGGTTTGTCGCCGCCGAGCGACGCCGTCGCGCCGGTCGTGTAACTCGGCACTTGCGATCCCGGCAGCATATTTCTCTTCGTTCCACCCCAATCGAGAACAAGTCCTTCGCGTGTCCCGCGCAAATCGTTCACCGCGATGGTCACGAACGCGTCTTTCCATTGCACATCCTTTAGGTCGATCTTGAGCGGGCCGAAATCGGGCGGCGAAAATTTTCCCGACAGCGTCACCTGCGCGCGGAACACCGCCGCGTCATAAATCCCGCGATGCAACGTCTGCGTCTGCACGTCGCCGTCGATCTTGAGCGATTGCGGCAGAAAATACGCGTTCCCGATCGCCGTCTCCTCCACCTCGCGCCGCTCCAGTTTCCCGTCCGGCCCCGGCGTTTCCTTTACCGCTTTGAATTTGTATTGAAACGGAATCCCGAGCACCGGCCCGATCACATTCTGTTCCTTTCCCCACGACGAGGTGATGTCCGCCACCGCTTCATTCCGCCGCGAAAGCCGATCGCCCAACACGCCGGTGATCAACTCCAACGGAATCAACAACACCAGCACCAGCGCCCCGACTCCGAGCAACTTGATGATCGTGCTATGCCGTCTCCCAAACGACGGCTGCGATTTCGGTAACGGCGGCGGCGGTTGTATGTCAGCCATGTCGCGAGATTGAATGGTCGCGATCTTTTCGGCAATATCTTGTTAGAGATCGTAACGCTTTAATCGCGGATCGAGAACGATATTGCCTGCGTCTTTGATTTTGATTTTCCGAAAATCGGCATGCTTTGGATTGAGCAGAAAAGTTTTCT
>JBDUDM010000053.1:0-14458 GCA_040002925.1 Spartobacteria bacterium
TATGGGCGAGGTAGTGTCGCACGTTTTCCTTTGTGATCCGCCAGCGCTCCGGCGCTTCGATAATTCGTGCGATCGCACTTTCGATCTCCCGTGTGAACTCCGCTCCGAGGTCGAGCCGGCATTCCTGGTAGAATGCTGTCGCTTCCAAATACTCGACCGTGCCTCGGGGTGAAACCCCCACTTCATCGCCCGACGGAGCGACGCACCTTAGCCAGCACTTCTTCCCCCGGAATTGGTTTGACGCGACCAGAGCGCACCTCGTCACGCCGGCGAATCGCTTCCTCTATCCAACGCTTCTGAATCTCATCTGATTCGCCGAACTCAAGGCTTTCGACAATTTTTTTCAGCCAGCTCCGCGCGCGAAGCGGGAGGTAATTGCATCGCTTCATTCGCGAGTTGCTCAACGGTCAGGGGCACGAGGCTAGAATACTAGCGTGGTGCGAAATGCTCAAGCGTGAACGGTCTGCTCTGAAGATACGGCGATATTCCGGAAAGGTGCGCCGCAGCCCAAACACGCGTGAGATTCATTTTGGTTTTCAGATAAGTCCGCGTTTGCGAAAGTCGCCCATGTTTCCGCCGCTGGAGCGCTCGATCATATCGATGGTGAATTTGAGCAGGCAAACTTCCCAGGCGTCGTCGACCCCTTGAATCACGGCGCTGAGTAATTCCTTCTCGCCTTCGACTTGTGATTTGGTGCGCGCGATCACGGCAGCGATCGGATCGCGGAAGGTTCGTTCGACGACGTCGGTCTTGCGGAATTGGAAGCCGTAACGTAGGACGGCAAAGTTCCGGGCCTGTTCGCGGAGTTGATCGACATAACGCTGGGCTTTGTCGCCGAAGCCCTCGAGGAGCAACCGCGTGAAATTGTCCGAGGTCAGAATCTGCGGTCGGTCAGCGTGGATGCGGCCATCACGCACGCGCACTTCGTTCACGCGATCCATCAACTCCGAGATGAGATAGAAACGAAAGCTAGTGCTGCCGAAGGTGGCGATCCGCTGCTCGGGCGCGAGAATGACCTGCGTGTTCTCGATCGCGTAGTCGAAGTTTTCTTTGGAGATGTCGATCTTGCAAGATCGACATCATGCCGGTGTTTCGCAAACCGCGCTCTCCATCGCGTCGCGCACGCGACCGCTGCGCCAGCGCGTCACCGCTTCGTAAGTGAAAATCGCGAGAGCGATCCAGATAAGGCCGAAGGTGACGAAATGGCCGCGGGTGAATGGTTCGTGATACAGGAAAATGCCGAGAAACAATGAGCCGCTTGGCGCGAGGTATTGCAGGAAGCCAACTGTTGTTAGGCGCAGATAACGTGTGGCGTAACCAAACCAAGCCAGCGGAATGGCGGTGACAACGCCGGTGCTGATGAGCAAGATCGACATCGACCAACCTCTCTGGTCGAAGAGAAGCGCGCCGTTGAATTTGAGGAAAGCCAAATAGGCAAAGGCCAAAGGCACGAGCAACACGGTCTCGAGAAATAATCCCGGGATGGCGGCGGTGCCGGATTTTTTGCGAAGCAATCCGTAGAGACCGAACGTCATGCTTAGCGTCACCGCGATCCAAGGGAAGCGGCCGTAACCGAAGGTGAGATAAAGCACGCCGCTCGTTGCGAGCAGAACGGAAGCCAGTTGCAGCTTCGTTAGGCGTTCGTGCAAAAAGACGGCGCCGAGGAGGACGTTGACCAGAGGCGTCATGAAATAGCCGAGGCTGGTTTCGATGACGCGATTGATGTTCACCGCCCAGATAAAAAACATCCAGTTGCTCGCGACCGCGAGGCCGCTGCTCAGACAATAAAGCGCGGTGCGACGCGAAGTGAGCGCGCTTTTCACCTCGGGCCAGCGTCGCTGCCAGGTGAGCAAGCCGATGAGAAACAAACTCGTCCAGACGATTCGATGCGAGACGATCTCGGGAGCGGAAATGTTTCGCAGTAGCTTCCAGTAGACGGGGATTAATCCCCAGGTCGAAAACGCGGCGATGCCGGCGATGAGCGCAGAGGTCTGCTGCGATTTGGCGGAATCATTGCGCAAGATCGACATCGTCAAAAGGAAGACGAATCAGGAAAGCAGGAAAACAGGAAAAAGAAATCGCCTTCCTGCTTTCCTGTTTTCCTGATTAATTTTCTTTGTTGATCTCGGGAACGCGGATGCAGGCCGCGTGATGATTGTCGATCCAATCGACCAGCGGCGGCACCTGCGCTTGGCACGCTTCGATCATGAACGGACAACGCGGATGAAATCGGCAACCGGCCGGCGGATTCATCGGCGAAGGCGGATCGCCCGGAACTTTGATTCGTTCGCGCGCGCGCGCATGAGTTGGATCGACAATCGGCACCGCGCTGATGAGCGCTTTGGTGTAGGGATGCAGCGGCTTTTCGAGGACCTGCGCGGGCGTGCCGAGCTCGACGATTTTGCCGAGATACATCACCGCGATCCGATCGGACATGTGTTTCACGACCGAGAGATCGTGCGAGATAAAAATGATGGTGAGATTCATATCGCGCCGCAGTTGCGCGAGCAGATTAATGATCTGCGCCTGGATTGAGACATCGAGCGCAGAGACGGGCTCGTCTGCAATAATGAGCTTCGGTTCGACCGCGAGCGCGCGCGCGATGGCGATGCGTTGACGCTGCCCGCCGGAAAATTCGTGCGGATATTTCTGCATCGATTGCGAAGGCAATCCGACCTTGGCCATAAGATCGACAACCCGGTTTCGCATTTCGCGGCGCCGAACTTGTTTATGCGCGCGAATCGCTTCGGACAAAGTTTCAAACACGGTCATGCGCGGATTGAGCGACGCGTAAGGATCCTGAAAGATCATTTGGAAATCGGCGCGGGCCTGGCGGAGGGCGCGCCGACCTAACGAACTCAGATTGCGACCTTCGAGAACAACGGTGCCAGCGGTCGGCGAAATCAATTGCAGAATGGTGCGGCCGAGGGTCGACTTGCCGCAGCCGGATTCACCGACCAGGCCGAGCACCTCGCCGCGCAAGATCGACAATCGCACGCCATCGACGGCGCGAACGACGCCGAGTCGACGTTTGAAAATCGCACCGGTCTCGACCGGGAAATGCGTCTCGACGTTTTCGAGTTCGAGAAAAGCGCCGGGCATCCGCGTTAGCCGCGTCTATTTCTTCGCGTCAAAGAGCGAGAGGTACGCGCCGTATCCTTGTTCCTGCATTCGATCGTGCACGATGAATCGGAACGCGCCCGAGTTCACGGCGTAGCGCTGCCCGGTCGGCGATGTCGGATCGGGGAATAGATGCCCGAGGTGCGCGTTGCTGCGGCGCGCGACCACTTCGGTGCGTTGCATGTCGTGCGAAGTGTCCATCTTTTCGGCCACGGCATCTTTCGAAATGGGTTGGGTGAACGTAGGCCGACCCGTCCCGCCATCGAATTTATCGAGCGAACTAAAGAGCGGTTCGCCGGTAATGACATCCACGTAAATGCCGACCCGCGTGTAATTCCAGTACTCGTTCTGGAAAGCGGTATCGGTGCCCGACTCTCGCGTGATGTGATATTGCTCCGGCTTCAATCGCTTGCGCAATTCCGCATCAGTCGGCACCGGCCGATTTGGATCGAATCCGGTGACGCTCTTCTTGAGCGTTAGGCCGAAGTAAATCCCCAAGACGGCTCCGGTAATCGCCAGGACAGCGACAATGACACCGATGTAGGTACTAAACTGCGACCTGTCTCCGCTGGCGATACGCGAGCCCTTCATTTTTTTATTTCCCTCTCGCTAGTGAAGCAAAAACTCGCCGCTGCCGTCACTTCTTTTTCTCAAACTGCGGCAGATATTCGCCGTAACCTTCTTCCTGCAATTTCTCGGCCGGAATGAAACGCAGCGCCGCGGAGTTAATGCAATAACGTTGATGGGCCGGGCCCGGACCATCGTCGAAGACATGGCCGAGATGCGAATCGCTTTTACCGGAACGAACTTCGGTGCGCTCGCGGCCGCCAGTCAGATCGGGTTTTTCGGCCAGGCGCGCCTTGTCGATCGGCTTGGAAAAACTGGGCCAGCCGGTTCCGCTATCGAATTTGTCGAGCGAACTAAAGAGCGGCTCGCCGCTGACAAGATCGACATAGATACCGGCCGCGTGATTATCCCAATACGCATTTTGAAACGGCGGTTCGGTTCCGCACATTTGCGTGACTTCGAATTGTTCCGGCGTCAATTTCTTGCGCAGCTCGTCGTTGTTTTTCGATTGGTTATCGGTGGCGGTGGATGGATTGCTCATAAATTTTTGCGTGCTGGGGAATTCTCGTTTCTGTGCGCCCGCCCGATCCATGAACACCGCGACTCCAGCGAGCGCGATGAAAACGAATGTGCAGAAGACTAACATGCCGCGCGAGGATCGCTGCGGACGTGCGGGCATCTGAATCACAGGAAATTTTAGCCGCGTTTAAGCGGCCGCGACAGCGGAAATTACCGGCGCGAGTTCGATCTCACCCAATTGCACCCGCAGGCAGGCAGAGGTGTGGCCCGGTGCAATTTCTTTGAGCGCAATCTCAGACGTAACGCATTTTTCTTTCGCGTAATCACACCGCGGCGCGAACGGGCAGCCGCGAAGCGGCCGGGCGAGATCCGGCGGCGCGCCCGGAATGGTGTAGAGCGTCTCGCCTTTTTTTTGCAACGACGGAATCGAGCGTTGCAATGCGTGGTTGTAGGGATGCTTCGGCTTGGTAAAAATCTGCGCGGTCGATCCCGACTCGACCACGCGGCCGGCGTACATGATCAGCACGCGATCGCAAAAACCGGAAACGATGCCGACATCGTGCGTGATCAGGATTACCGCGGTGCCGAGCTCGCGTTGCAAGTCGCGAATCAAATCGAGAATCTGCGCCTGCACCGTCACATCGAGCGCGGTCGTCGGTTCGTCGGCGATTAATAATTGCGGGCCGGCGATGAGCGCCATCGCGATCATTACGCGCTGTCGCATTCCGCCGGAAAATTCGTGCGGATAGGAATGCATCCGTTTCGCCGCGTCGGCGATTCCGACCTCCTGCAACGCTTCGACTCCGAGTTGCCACGCTTCGCGCCGCGAAACTTCTTTGCGTTTGTGGATCATGACCGGCTCGACCACCTGGCGCCCGACCGTCATGTAGGGATTGAGCGAAGTCATCGGGTCCTGAAAGATCATCGAGATGCGCTGGCCGCGGACCGTGCGCAATTGTCGATCTTCGCACTGCAAAAGATCGACATCTCCCATGAACGCGTGCCCGCCCTCGATCCGGCCAGGAGGCGAGGGGATCAGCCGCAGCAATGACAGACACGCGACCGATTTGCCGGAACCCGATTCGCCGACGATGCCGAGCGTTTCCCCGGGATTGATCGAGAAAGAAACATCATCGACCGCGCGAAGAACACCGGCGCGCGTATGGAAAGACGTGCGCAAATTCTGCACGCGCAAAAGTGCCGGGCCCCCGCTCGCAAGATCGACATCTTCCTTCATTTAATCCTTCGCCGCGCGTGGATCGAGGGCATCGCGCAAACCGTCGCCCAGAAAATTTAACGAAAACAAAGTGAGCGCGAGAATCGCTCCCGGAAAAATGAGCAGCCACGGAAATTCCTCCATGCTGTCCGCGCCATCTTTGATGAGCACACCCCACGAGCTCATCGGCGGCTGCACGCCGAGCCCGAGAAAACTCAGGAACGCTTCTAGCAACATCACCGCCGGAACGGTGAGCGTCGCGTAAACGATAATTGGTCCGAGCGCGTTCGGAATGATGTGACGAAAAATAATGCGTAACCGAGAAAGGCCGAGCGCTTCCGCCGCTTCGACAAATTCCATTTTGCGCAGCGACATGACCTGCCCGCGAACGATTCGCGCCATGGTCAACCATTGCACCGCGCCGATCGCGACGAAGAGCAGGACAAATTTTCGCCCGAAGAAAACCATCAGCAAAATTACGAACACGGTGAAAGGCAGCGCGAAGATGATATCGACGATGCGCATCATGAAGATGTCGATCTTGCCGCCGATAAATCCGGAGACGGCGCCGTAAATGACGCCGATCACAAGCGCGACCGCGGTTGCGCAAAGACCGACCGAAAGCGAAACGCGGCCGCCATACAAAATGCGAATAAGTAAATCGCGTCCGAGGGTATCGGTGCCGAGCCAATGTTGCGCGCTCGGTGGGGTGGCGCCGAGCGCGAGGTTCTGGGTTTCGTAAGATTGTTTGAGAAGCAGCGGCGCGAGAATTGAGAGGAGCGTCAGAAGAATCAGAATGAGCGCGCACACCACCGCCATTTTGTTTTTGGCGAGACGATGCCAGGCATCGCGCGCCAGCGAAGTTCCGCGGTCCGCTTTGGGAACGACCGGTGGATCGATCACGGCGCTCATTCGTATTTTAACCGCGGATTCATCCAGATGAGCACAAGATCGACAATCAAGTTAAAGATGACGATGAGCGCGGCGTAGAACAAAACGCAGCCGAGCACCATGGTGTAATCGCGATTAAACGCGGCGTTCACGAAATAGCGGCCGAGCCCTGGGATTTGAAAAATCGTTTCGACGACGAATGATCCGGTGAGTAACGCTGCCGCCGTCGGCCCGAGATAGCTGATCACTGGAATCAATCCGCCGCGCAGCGCGTGTTTCAAAATCACGCGGGATTCCGATGCGCCTTTCGCCCGCGCCGTGCGGATGAAATCCTGCGACAAAATCTCAACCATGCCGCCGCGTGCGAGCCGCGCGATGTAAGCGGCGTAGGCCGCACCGAGAGTGAGCGCGGGCAGAACGCGATCGATCGGCTCGTCCCAACCCGCGACGCGGAGCCAGCCAAGTTTGAGCGCGAACACCAAAACGAGCAGCGGCCCGAGAACGAAATTCGGAATCGAGATTCCGACGAGCGCGAGTGAGCTTGGAATGTAATCAGCCGCGGTGTTGCGCTGAATCGACGCAACAATGCCGGCGACGAGTCCGATGGCGATGGCGACGAGCAACGCCCAGCCGGCCAGCTCGGCCGAGATCGGAAACGATTCCGCGATCAGTTCGTTAACCGTGCGACTGGAATAGCGCGTCGACGGACCGAGATCGCCGTGCACCGCGTTGCCGAGCCAGCGCAGGAATTGTCGATGCAGCGGAAGATCGAACCCGTAATACGCTTCCAGATTTTTTTGAATTTCGGGCGGGATATTTTTTTCGCCGGCAAACGGTCCGCCGGGTGCGAGTCGGATCATGGTGAAGGTCAGGACCGCGATGACGAGCAGCACCGGAATCATTTGCAGCAACCGAAGCGCGATGAAACGGAGCATTCGGAATGGTTAGCGGCTTAAAGGCGCAAAGGCAATTGTAGGGCGTCTGTGTCAGACGCCGGCGTTTCACAGAAACGCCCTACAAAAGATTGTCGATGAACGCGCGCGAATCGAAGGCCGCGAAGTTGTCGATCTTTTCCCCCGTGCCGACAAAGCGCGTCGGAATCCCGAGTTCGTCCTGGATCGCAACCACGATGCCGCCTTTGCCGCTGCCATCGAGTTTCGTCACGATGATGCCGGTCAACCCGACGGCTTGATGAAACTCGCGCGCTTGATTGAGCGCATTGCCGCCAGTCGTGGCGTCGACCACCAGAAAAATTTCCTGCGGCGCTTCCGGGTCGTGTTTTGCGAGGCTGCGTTTCACTTTTTGCAGCTCGGCCATCAGATTGCTTTTGGTGTGCAGGCGTCCGGCCGTGTCGCAAATCAGGAAATCGGCGTTGCGCTTTTGCGCGGCTTGATAGGCCTCGTAACAAAGCGCGGCTGGATCGGCATTGTATTGGCCGCGAATCATCTCAACCCCGATTCGTTCCGCCCAAATGCCTAACTGCTCGATGGCCGCCGCGCGAAAAGTATCCGCCGCTGCGAGCAACACACGATGTCGATCTTGTCCGCCACCGGACGGACTCGCCGGGGCGAGCATGAGATGGTGCGCGAGTTTGGCGGTCGAAGTGGTTTTGCCGGTGCCATTCACGCCGACCACGAGAATCACGCTTGGCTTTCCTGTGAGCCGCGCGAGCGCCTCTGTTTTGCGCGGCAGCACGCGGAGAATTTCTTCGCGTGCGACTTCGATAACGTTGTTAATGCCAAGCAACGACCAGGCTTCGCGTTCCTGCAGCCGCGTGATAATGCGCAGCGTCATCGGCACGCCGAGATCAGCGCGAATCAAACTCGCTTCCAGTTCATCCCAATCGATCGGCTTGTTCGCGAATGTCTGCGCGAGCGTTTCAAAAAACTTCATGGCGATACTCCGACGAAAGGCCGCAAGATCGACAAGCGCTATTCCGCCGGTTCCTGCTTCGCCACCGCCTCGCGCAGCGGCCGGGTCAGATCTTTTTTCACGCGATCGAGAATTCCGTTCACGAAGCGACCGGAATCCGGGCCGCCAAATGTCTTGGCCAGCTCGATCGCCTCGTCGATTGAAACCACCGGCGGAATGTCATCGCGGTAAAGCATTTCGTAGATTGCGAGTCGCAGCACATTGCGATCGACCGGAGCGATGCGGTTGAATTCGTAGTTCTCGCAATACTTGCGGATGCGATCGTCGATCTCGTCCAGGTGCGCCACCATGCCTTCGATCAGCGGTTGCGCGAAATCGCGCACGTTCGGTTTCACCGGGCAAAAATTCCAGAAATCGTCGAGCTGTTCCGGGCCGACGCCGTGATGAACATCGCGCCAGAAATGATATTGCACCGCGGCTTCGCGCGCTTTGCGTCGTCGACCCATGACTATTTCGGCGTGCCGATGGACACGTTCGCAGTCGGTGTTTTCTCGCGCAGGTCGTTCATGACGTTGGAAATTTCGATGGCCGCGTGTGCCGCCTCGATTCCGCGATTAATTTTTTTCTCGAGGCAACGCTCGCGCGCTTCCATCTCGTGATTCAAGCTCAGCACCGCATTGATCACCGGCACGCCGTGGTCGATCGCGATTCGTTGCAACGCTTCGGTGACGGAGCGGCTGAGATTTTCAGCGTGGCTGGTTTTTCCTTTTAGAATTACGCCGATGGCGAGAATGGCGTCGGCCTTTTTTTGCGCGGCGAGTTCCCTAACGACGATCGGAATTTCAAACGCGCCCGGGACCTGGTGGAGATCGATGATGGCGGCGGGGGCGAGCTCGCGCAATTCTTCGGTAGCGTGATTGACCAGACCTTGCACGTATTCAGCATTGAACTGACTGGCTACGATGATGAATTTGCGTTTGCCGCCGACGAGGCGCGGACGGGGCTGGATCGCGGTCGACATGTCGATCTTACAAGGAATGCCCGAGCTTGACCCGCTTCGTTTCGAGATACTTCGCGTTATGCGGATTGGCTTCGCTGCGAATCGGAACCTGTTCGACCATTTGAATCCCGTAACCTTCGAGGCCGACCACCTTCTTCGGATTATTCGTTAGGAAACGAAACTTGCGCACGCCCAGATCGAAAAGAATTTGCGCGCCGAGTCCGTAATCGCGCAGGTCGGTCGCGAACCCGAGCTTCGCGTTCGCTTCCACCGTATCGAGCCCTTCCTCCTGCAATTTGTAAGCGTGAATCTTCGCGGCCAGGCCGATGCCGCGGCCTTCCTGCCGCATGTAAACAAGAACGCCGTTCCCTTCACCGGCGATCTGTTTCAGCGCGGCGTGCAATTGATTCCCGCAATCGCATCGGCGCGACCCGAACACATCGCCGGTCAAACACTCGCTGTGCACGCGCACGAGGGTCGGCTTCTCCTTGTCGATCTTGCCCCTAACGAGCGCAAGATGGTGCGCGCCATCCAGCTTCGAGCGGTAAAGATGCAAATCAAAATCGCCGTACTCGGTAGGCAACTTCACCACTTGCTCCGCCTCGACTAGTTTTTCGCGCGCACGCCGATACGCGATCAAGCTTTGGATGGTGCAGATACGCAGACCGTGTTTTTTGCGGAACTCCATCAGTTCCGGCAAACGCGCCATCGTTCCGTCATCATGCAAAATTTCGCAAAGCACGCCGGCCGGCTCGAGCCCCGCCATGCGCGCAAGATCGACCGCCGCCTCGGTGTGACCGGCGCGACGAAGCACGCCGCCATCTTTCGCGCGCAACGGAAAGACGTGACCCGGTTGGATCAAATCATCGGGAGTCGATTTAGCGCCGGCGATAATCGCGATGGTTTTCGCGCGATCGTGCGCGCTGATTCCAGTGGTGACATCGTGCGCCGCGTCGACCGACACAGTGAAGTCGGTTCGATACATCTCGCGGTTCTGCGTCACCATTCGCTGAAGGCCGAGCTGTTCCGCGCGCTCGTTCGAAATCGGCGCGCAAATCAATCCGCGGCCATGTTTGCTCATGAAGTTGATCGCCTCCGGCGTCACCTTTTGCGCGGCCATGACCAGATCGCCTTCGTTCTCGCGATCCGCATCGTCGGTCACGATCACGATGCGCCCGGCCGCGATGTCGCTCACGACATCGTCAATCGTATCGAACTGAAGTGTTTCGGCCGGCGCCTGCGCAATCATCGGGGCATAACAATTACGTCCGCCGCCGCCATCGGCAACTCCTACTCGTGTCCGCTAAGGGTTCGCGCTCGTCGCCACGACCCCGTCGGGCCGATACATATCGCGATTACTTCCCTGGAACTCGGCCTTCAATTTCACTTTGAAGCTGGCAAGATCGACAATGTCCCAGCGCGTGAAGTTCCAGTGGCCTTCTTTCTTCGGCTCGTGCTCGAACCCGGCGACGAAGTGCACCGCGTCGTCGCGCACTTTATTCGTGGCGTTTTTCGGCTCGAAATAGAACGTGCGAAAACTGCTGTCGCGACTTCCCACCGCATACAATTTTGGATCGAGATAGAAAACGCGCTTGCTCGCAAGATCGACAATGCGCAAATCGGGATAACCCGAGCGTTGCACCTTGCCGTCGGCCGTGCGCGGAAAATAGCAATTCAAACCCGGCGTGGCATTGAGCAATTGCCGCAGCAAATCCTCGAAATGACTGCTCACTTCGTTGATGCGCTCCACGCCATGAACAGGATGATCGGGCGCATTCACGCGCTTGATCGTTTCGTTAAGCGCGGCCGTGAGCTGCTTAATCACGCGCTGATCGACTTCGTTTTTCGCATCGACCGGTAAAACGCGTTTGCCCGTCGCCGCAAAAATCACTTCCGCGAAAGCAATGCCCTTCAGTTGTCGATCTTCGTTGAGCAACCACGGAATCAATTGCTCGGTCGGCGATTTGGGAGGCGGCGACTGCGCCAGCGCCTGCGCCGCGAGGAGCATCGCAAATGAAGATGTCGATCTTAGCAGTCGATTTGATGCGCGCGCCACTTCCGCATGCTTACGAGAGGGATGCGGCCAAGCGCGAGAACAATTAATCGGACGTGGCGTGTTGTGCTTGCCTAACGGTTTCGGAACGAATAGGAAAAGACCGTGTCCGCGTTCAAACCTCCGGCCGCTTCCGCTGCGCAATGCCGTGGCGTTCCATTCGATAAAGCGACTAACACCGCTGCCGAAAACAAAGCCGCCTACGACGCTTTCGATCATTCGCCTGCAGGGCGGAACGATCCGAGTCGGTGCAAGGCGATCCTAAAATTCCCCGACGGCGCAATTTTTTGGAGTTCAAAGATGGCGATCGATTCCGATGGTCCCGCGGCGGGACCCGGTCGCCTAACGGGATCGCAACTCGATCCCGATTCCGGTCAGGATGACACCACTTTCCACTTTCCGAAAAACGGCAAGGGACTCCCCAGCGAAACGATGCCTTACCTTGTTCTTCCCGGCGGCACCTTTCGGAAAAACACCGGAGTCGCGATGGGGGACGTCGGGGTCGTTATTTTCAAAGACAAAATCACCGCGGCGATTTGCGGCGATGTCGGCCCCTCCAAAAAAATCGGCGAAGGCTCCATCCGTCTTCACGAAGCGCTGCATCCGCCGGCGCCCGATCCATGCTCGCTGCGGCAACCCGACGGCAGTTGCAAACGGATTCTCAATGCCAGCATCGAGGAAGATGTGCTGTTCTTCGTCTTTCCCGGCTCGGCATTTGGCTCCGATCTCGACGCAACCAATCTCGAGGCGCGCGTGAAAGAGCGCGGCATGTCGCTCTATAATAAACTGCGCGGGTTATCCTGATTTCACGTCGCAGGCTTTCTCAAGCAGCGACCGCACGGATTCGAATCCATTCTTGTTGCGCGCATGCACCACCATCAACGGCTCGCCAAGATCGACATCTTCTCCGATTTTTTTGATCGCAGAGATCCCGACCGCGAAATCAATTTCGTCCCCGGCTCTTTGCCGGCCGCCGCCGAGTAAGACCGACGCGCGTCCGATCGATTCCGCGTCCATCTTTTTCACCACGCCGGCCTTCTTCGCCTTGATCGGTTGGATAATCGGCGCGCGATGTTCCTCCAGCATTTTCTCCAGCGCGGTGGCGTCGCCGTCCTGCGCGTAAACCAGCGACACAAATTTCTTCCACGCGCTGCCATCTTTCAATCGCTTCTCCAGCTTCGCGCGCGGCGTCGTCGAAACTTTCGCCGCAAGATCGACAATCAACTTTACCAAATCGCGCGGTCCGCCGCCCTGCAAAATCTCGACGCATTCCGCCACTTCCAGCGCATTGCCCACCGCGCGTCCGAGCGGTTCCTCCATCGGACTGAGCAGATGCGACATCTTCACCCCCATGCCGTTGCCGACATCCGTCATCGCGTCGGCTAGCTCCTTCGCCTGCGCGCGCGTTTTCATAAAAGCGCCGCTGCCGAATTTCACATCGAGCACAAGGCGGTCGAGATTTTCCGCCAGCTTCTTGCTCATGATGCTCGCGACGATCAGCGCCTGCGACGGCACCGTCCCGGTCACATCGCGCAACGCGTAAAGTTTTTTGTCGGCCGGACAAATGTCCGCCGTCTGTCCGATCATGAACACGCCGATCTTCTCCAGCTGCTTGATCGCGCGCTTCTCATCGAGGTTCACGTTGAATCCTGGAATGCTCTCGAGTTTATCGAGCGTGCCGCCAGTAATGCCGAGGCCGCGTCCGGAAATCATCGGCACCCACACCTCGTCGCACGCCAGCAACGGCGCCAGGACTAACGAAACTTTATCACCAACCCCGCCGGTGGAGTGCTTGTCGATCTTCGGTGGCGAGTCCTTCGGATACTTCAACACCCGCCCGCTGTTCATCATCGCATCGGTCAGATGTTTCGTTTCCATCGCGGTCATTCCGCGAAAGAAGACGGCCATGGCCCACGCGCTCATTTGATAATCGGGAACATCCCCGCGCGTGAAATCGTCGATCAGCGTTTCGATTTCCTCCGCGGTCAGTTTTCCGCCGTCGCGCTTTTTTTCGATTAAGCTCGGGATGTGCATTGATTAACTCCAGAGCGGAACAACTTTCGCGCGTTGAATTTTTCGATCGTGCGTTAATAGCGGCACATCGTGAACCAGAGCCGTCGCGACGATAATGCGATCGGCCGGGTCGCCGTGGAAATTGTCTGGCAAGTCGGCCAGCTTGAGCGCGACTGCAGGCGTGATTCGCAGCAAGTGAACGACGGTGGGCTGCGTCGCCTCCTGCAACCACTGATCGAAAGGAATCTCGAGCGGCAACCGCTTCTTGGAATACATCATCTGCACCTCCCACAAACTGACATCGGACAAAAGTGGAGGACGATGGCGGGCGAGCGCGGTTAACTGGTCGCGTTCGCTACGCGGCAATTCCTTTTGTCCGAGCATCCACCAAACCCACACGTGGGTATCGAGCAAAACCATTATCGCTTCTTTCGCGAACTGCGTTTCGCTTCTCGATCGCGCAGGTCGCGTCCAGTAAACGCGTCAAAGTCTGAATCAGAAAAGAACGACTCCCCCGGCGCAGCGAGCAGTTTGCCAGTGCCCCGCAATCGCTCCCACGGCTTTTGGATCGGAATCGGCGGCGCGAGTCGGGCCACTTCCACGCCGCGCTTGGTGATAGAAATGGATTCGCCGCTGTTGCGCACATGTTCCATCAAGCTGAGACACTTTGCTTTGAACTCGGAGGCGGTTATGGTCATGAAGACTGGTCACATGGTCAGACGGACACGTCAACCACTGCTTTCGCCAAAAACGACGCTCCGGTTGGCCATCGCTTCTGCAATTTGAAAAACTCCGCCAGGGATGCGGCCACATCCGCGTATGTCGATCTTGTCCCGAGGTCGCGCGCTTCCCCGCCGTGCCTAACGAACAGCGGCACTTGTTCGCGGGTGTGATCGGTCCCGCGAAACGTCGGATCGTTTCCGTGGTCCGCCGTGATGATGACCAAATCGTCCTTGTCGATCTTGCCGAGAAATTCGCCCAACCATTGATCGAACTCGAGCAACGCGCTCGCGTAACCGGCGACATCGCGCCGATGTCCGAACAGCATGTCGAAATCGACCAGGTTCGCAAAAATCAAACCTGAGTTCGTCTTTGCCCACAGCTCGTCGATCTTCTTAATGCCTTCGGCGTTCGATTCCGTCGGATGCGATTCGCTGATTCCTTCGCCGGCGAAAATATCGTTGATCTTGCCAACGCCAGTAACAGT
>JBDUDM010000054.1:0-14282 GCA_040002925.1 Spartobacteria bacterium
CGGATGGCGCAGCTATTTTCCTGAACTACCGATGGCAGCGGCACTTAGCATGCTTTCGCGTCGAAAGCGCCGGCGAAGGAGCCGGCTGCACTTTCACGATCGAGCTGGCCACGATCGCTTCCGCGTTGGCGGACGAGGCGAATGTGTCGCAGCCGACGCTGGTGAAACGGCGAACTTATCGCCTCCTGCTCGTGGAAGATCATCCGCCGACTTTGGAAACTCTCGCGCGATTACTTCGCAAACAAGGTCATCAAGTTTTGACCGCGGCCAGTGTCGAAGGCGCGCTGGCCGTCGCCGCCGAGGGCGGACTCGATCTCGTCATTAGCGACATCGGACTGCCCGATGGCACCGGTATCGATCTTATGGTCGAGCTCTCGCAACGTTACGGACTCCGCGGCGTTGCCATCAGCGGTTACGGAATGGACGAAGACATCGCGCGGACGAGAAAAGCGGGATTCCTTGCGCACTTGGTCAAGCCGATCGACATGGAACGTTTGAACCGCGTCATCGAACAAGTCGCCGCGGCCGCCTAGTTCGCGCCGCTGATTCATTCCGTTCTGCCTTGATTAAAGAATCGGGCATCGCTTTTCTGCAACGGAGATGAGCGACTTCTGTTCGGGCGCACCATGATTGCCTGGACCATTTACATTTCTTTTGCCGGCGCAGTCATCCTGTTGCTGGCGCCGCGAATGTTCGCGCGGTGGATTGCGCTGGCTGCTTCGGCCGCGACCCTCGCTATTAGCTTGGCGGCATTTTTTTGTGACGATGTCGATCTTGCGCACTTCACCACCATAGTGCGCATTCCGTGGGTCCCCATTCTCGGGATGGAATATCATCTCGCGGTCGATGGCATCAGTCTGACGCTCACACTCGTCACCGGTCTGACCGCGGTCAGCGCGGTTCTTTTTTCCTGGGACGTCGAACACCGCGCGAACGAATTTTTCTTTTGGCTGCTGCTCGTGGTCGGCGGCTCGTACGGCGTTTTCCTGAGCGCTGATCTCTTCCTCCTCTTCGTTTTTTACGAACTGGTCATCGTGCCGAAATATTTCCTCATCTCGATCTTCGGCTCGACCAACAAGGAATACGGCGCGATGAAGTTAACGCTCTATTCCTTCTTCGGGGGTGCGCTCGTCTTCATCGGAATCCTGGCTGCCTATGTGAGCGGCGGCTCGCTAGACCTGAATCAACTCGCGCAATTTCAGTTCTCGCCGCCACTGCAAGCGTGGGCGTTCCCGGTATTGTTCCTCGGGTTCGCCGTGCTCGCCGGCATTTGGCCATTACACACGTGGGCGCCGACTGGTCACGTCGCCGCGCCGACCGCTGGTTCAATGTTGCTCGCCGGTATCGTGATGAAACTTGGCGCCTACGGTGCGTTGCGCGTGGCCATGAATGTTTTCCCGCAAGGATTCCAAATGTGGAAAACCTGGATCGCCGTGCTCGCGGTCATCGGAATCGTTTACGCCGCGGCGGTGGCGTTGCGCCAACGCGATCTGAAATTCGTTATCGGATATTCCAGTGTGAGTCACATGGGTTTCGTCTTGCTCGGGCTCGCCACTGCGAACGCGCTGGGCGTTTCCGGCGCCGTGCTGCAAATATTTTCCCACGGCGTCATCGGCGCACTGCTCTTCGCCATCGCCGGCCGCATGATTTATCCGCGCACCCACACGCGCGGCCTGGATGAATTGTCGATCTTAGGTCTAAGCCGCGCGCTGCCGTTCGCCGCTTTCGCATTCGTGATCGCATCCGCCGCTTCGATGGGCATTCCCGGTTTCAGCGGATTCGCAGCCGAGATCACGATCCTCATCGGCGTCTGGAAATCTTACCCCGTCGCCGTCTGGATCACGGGCACCGGCATGGTCCTAGTCGCCGCTTTCACGCTACGCGCATTAAAGAAATCGTTCTTCGCTGATCCAAAAAAAGACGCAGCAGTTTTGCCACCGATCACGCTTCCGGAAAAACTCGGCGCCGGTCTGCTCATGTTTGCCACGCTCGCGATCGGAATTTATCCGAAAATGTTACTCGATCGCATCGTGCCGGCGGTCGAAGCGATGCGTTTTCTTAAATGAGTTACCTCGATCTCCTCAAACTCGCCTCGCCCGAAGCGGTCATCGTCGTGACGGCACTGGTGGTCCTTTCGATCGGGCTCGTGCGTTCGCGCGCAGCCGGACTTTGTTCGGTCGTGGCCGGACTTGGAATCATCGCGGCCATCGGCACGATGTCGATCTTGCCCGAGCACGCGGCCTTGTTCGGCGGCATGCTGGTCATCTCGCCGTTAACCTCGCTGTTTAAAATAGTCTGCCTGGTTCTCGCCTTATTCACTGTTCTGCTCGCTTCGGGTAGAAATTCTTTGCCTAACCACGGCGAATATCTCGCCATCATTTTGCTGGCCACGCTCGGTCTCATGTTGCTCGTAGGCAGCGAAGAGTTGCTCATGATTTTTATCGGCCTCGAGCTCACCGGCCTGTCGTTGTATGTCCTGACCGCGTTCGACAAGATCGACATGCGCTCGTCGGAAGCGGGCCTGAAATATTTCCTGTTCGGCAGCACCGCCAGCGCGTTCACGCTTTTCGGATTGAGTTTTGTTTACGGAATGTCGGGCACGACCAGCCTCGCCTGCATCGGGCAACGACTGGCGAGTTCTCCGATCGAGCCGTTGCTCTTCGCCGGCATTGTCATGACGCTGGTCGGCTTCGCGTTCAAAATCGCAGCGGCGCCGTTTCATCTTTGGGCGCCGGACGCTTATCAGGGCGCGCCGATCCCCAGCGCGGCTTTCATCGCCTCGGGATCGAAGGTGGCGTCGTTTGTGGTGCTTGGAAAAATTGTGCTCATCGGTTTCGGCCCGAAAGCGGGCAGCGCTGATTGGCATGCGCTGATCGCCGGCTGGGTTCCGATACTGGCCGCGCTGGCCGCATTGTCGATCTTGTTAGGCAATCTGGTCGCACTCGCGCAGACAAATGTTCGTCGGCTGCTGGCGTATTCCGCCGTCGCGCACGCTGGCTATACCTTGCTCGGCTTGATCGCGGGCGGCCGCGGGGGATTTTCCGCGACCTTATTTTACACCACCGTTTACGCATTCACGCTCGTCGGCGCGTTCGGCGTCGTTGCATTCGTGCGACGCGAAACGGGCGGCGACGATATGGAACATTTCGCCGGACTGCGCGCCCGTTCGCCGCTGCTGGCGGGTTGCATGTCGATCTTTCTATTGTCGCTCGCCGGCTTGCCACCGCTCGCCGGCTTCTTTGGAAAGTTCTATCTCTTTAGCGTCGCCTTCCGCGCGGGCTCGAATCATGGACTCCTCTGGCTCGTCGCCGTGGCGCTCTTCGGCAGCCTCATCTCGCTCTATTATTATCTCATGGTGCTGAAGGTGATCTTTTTGGATGAATCCACGGCCGGCGCAGTTCCTGCGCGATTCGATCTACTCCAGCGCATCACCGTGGCTGCGCTCGCGGTTATTGTCGTATTTCTTGGAATTCTCCCGGGACCACTGCTAGCCCGAATTTCCGCTTCGTTGCCATAACGTTTTCCGATTTCAGATCTCAGAGCCTGCGGCCCTTCTCTAAGCTTGACGCGGGAGCGCGAGTTGAAAAAGAATCGGCGATATGAAAACTCTCGTGACCTTATTTGCCGGGTTCATCTTCGCGCTCTCTTCATTTGCTCAGAGCCCGAGTGACAGCCCGAAAACGACTAACACCGAAACCGTCGCCGTTCCCGCCACCAGCGGCCAGCCCACCGCCGAGCAGATGCAACAGATGATGGCCCAGATGATGGAGCTCTCGAAATTAAATGAGAACCACAAGCTGCTCACCAGCCTGGATGGCACTTGGAACTACACCGTCAAAATGTGGATGGATCCGACTCCAAATGCTAAACCGCAGGAGTCGAAAGGCGTCGCTACCAGGAAATCGGTAATGGACGGCCGCTTCGTCGAGATGGACGTGAATGGCAAAATGCAGATGCCAGGCCCGGACGGGAAACCGAAAGAGATGACGTTCAAAGGCCACGGTATGGAAGGCTACGATAACGTCAAAAAGAAATTCATCGGCACGTGGATGGACAACATGGGCACGGGGATCATGATGTCGGAAGGCGATTACGATGCCGCCACCAAGACCTTCAACTACACCGGCGAGTTTGAAATGATGCCGGGCATGAAACAAAAAGTCCGCGAAGTGATGAAGCTGACCGATAAAGACCACATGATGTTCGAATGGTACGAGACCCACGGCAGCCAGGAAGCGAAGACGATGGAAATCGCCTACACCCGCGCGAAATAGCCGGCCGCGTTCTCAAAATTATATTGAGTCGGGCATTTCGCTAAATCGGTGCTATAGTCGGCGATGTCCAACCGATCTGCTGCCTCTTTCACGCGTCGCGCACCCGATAACATTTCCGAAGAGTTAGTTGCGGTGCTTTCTTCGAAAGCCTCATTCGAATTCAAGCCGTTATTCGAAATTCTCCTGCTCAATCTCCGCGAACGAAACGCGGCCAGCGGCGGCGAAGAAATGCTGCGCTTGCGTGCCTACGAAAAGCTTCAGGGGCTCGTTAGCCAGGGCGCGGTCAACCGCACGGTCAAAGGCGTCACCAAAAAATACAAAGGTGTCTCCTCACGACTACAGACGCTCAGCGCCGAGATGAAGGTCTTGCGCGCCGATTGGAACCAGCGCGCGCTCGCTAAAGCGGCCGCGGGGAACTAATCGTCGCTCGCTTCTTGCGGTGAGACCACCGCTTGTTACCGCCGTCGCTCGCGAACGGCGCTGACCTATTTTACACTCGACCGCTCTCTTGTCGGTAAATACGATGCGCGTAATTAGCGCATCGATCCCGCGCGTGCCGGAGGACCACGACATGAACCAACCAAAGCTTAATGTCGACGAAGCGAAGCTCAACGCATTCATGGGCAAAGCGCTTGCAGATATGGGCGCAGCCGCGAACACGAGCCTTATCCTGATTGGCGATCGCCTCGGACTCTATAAAGCTATGGCTGGCGCGGGCCCGATGACTTCAGAGGAAGTGGCTGCGAAGACCGGCACCTCCGAGCGGTATGTCAGAGAATGGCTCTCCGCCCAGGCGGCAGGTGGTTATGTTTCCTTCGATGGGACATCGGGCAAGTTTACCTTGCCGGACGAACAAGCCATGGCTCTGGCCGTCGACAACAGTCCCGCATTCATTCCCGGGGCCTACCAAATCATCGCGTCGACCGTCCTGGACGAACCGAAAGTGCGCGAAGCATTCAAAACCGGAGATGGCGTGGGCTGGCATGAACACAATTGTATTTTGTTTGAAGGGACCGAGCGTTTTTTCCGGCCCGGATATTCCGCGCATTTGATCAATGAATGGATTCCAGCGCTCGATGGCGTGGATGTGAAACTAACGGCCGGCGGAAAAGTTGCCGATGTCGGCTGCGGCCATGGCGTTTCCACCATTCTAATGGCGCAGGCCTATCCGAAATCGAGATTCGTCGGGTTCGACTATCACGCTCCTTCGATCGAATACGCCCGCGAGTCCGCGACCAAAGCGGGCGTGAGTGATCGAGTAAAATTCGAAGTTGCCTCGTCGAAAGATTTCCCGGGAAAAGATTACGACCTGATCGCGTTCTTTGATTCCCTGCACGACATGGGTGATCCCGCCGGCGCCTCCGCGCACGTGCGCCAATCGCTCAAGCCCGATGGTCACTGGATGATCGTTGAGCCGTTCGCGAACGACAAGCTGGCGGACAATTTGAACCTGATCGGCCGCATCTTTTACTGCGTCTCCACCTTGATTTGCACTCCGGCGTCACGTTCTCAGGAAGTTGGTCTCGGTCTCGGCGCCCAGGCCGGCGAAGCGCGCTTGCGAGAGGTCGTGACGCAAGGCGGATTCACGCGGTTTCGCCGCGCCACCGAGACTCCCTTTAATCTGATCCTCGAAGCGCGCCCCTAACGAGCGCGCAAGATCGACATCGTAATGTGAAGGAAGCGAGCGCCGCGCCTTGTCTCCGATCGTGCTAACATTCCGCCGTGCCGATCATTCTCATCGCGCTATTGCTGTTTGTCGGTCTCGCTTTTGGCGGCGTGATTTTGCTCTCGCTCGCGTTGCGCTATCGCGCCGGCACCGCTCGACGACAGGGCCGGCGCTGGGCCGCCACCATGAACGTGTGGATGACCGGCTTCTCCGCCGTTCTCTTTCTCTTCTTCACCTTCCTTATCTCTTTTTGGGTCGGGCCATCCCTTCGATTTGCCCTAACGGGCATGGCCATCGGATTGTTTCTCGGCTTGCTCGGTCTGGCTTTGACCCGATGGGAAATTGAAGCGGAAGGATTTTTTTACACTCCCAGCCGCTGGCTCGCGCTCCTCATTACGTTCGCCATCACCGTCCGTTTTGCCTACGGCTGGTGGCACGCCACGCATCGCGGCGCCGCCGCTCCCGGCGAGCAACCTTGGTCAATGAGCGCCTCCGGAACCCATTTGTCCCTTGCTGTCGCCGCGGGTTTGATCGGCTATTACCTCGTCTACGGCATCGGAGTGCGTTTCCGGCTCGTCCGTCACGAACGCAGCCATTCGAGCAAGCATGCGACTCCAACGTGAACGCGCTTTCACACTCACGATTGAATCTTGTATCGTAACCCGCTTATGATGCAGGTTGCGAGGGGCCAAGGATGACAGCAGAGAAAAGGAAAATCAGAGAATATCTCGCCGAGATCGGGCGACGCGGCGGTAAAACGAGTCGTCGCGACTTACTCCCGGCGCATGCCAAAAAGATGGTCGCGATTCGCGAGAAGAAACGTGCGGCCATACGAGCCGGCAAGCCCTGGCCGCCGCGCGATCGCAAATCGCGCAAGCAACTAAAACTCTCGTAACGCCCGTAGCTGTGAATTGTAGGGCGTCTGTGTCAGACGCCGACCTTTCTCCATTCTTAAAAACCTTTTGAGCGATAAAAAAAGCGGGATCATTTCTGATCCCGCTGTAAAAGCTGACGGAAGGGAACGTCAAGATTTAGTATTTTAAGTGACTCCCGAGCTTTGACTTCTATTTGCAATGGCCATGCCATGAGAAGGCCAGCGCAGAGTCACATGGAACTATCAAAGTTCTTTCGTCATGAAGACGCTGTTGGGATCGAGCCGGTAGTTGGCAAACGGTCCGCAATAGCTAAAGCCGGCGGCCGCGTAAAGTCGGCGCGCCGGTTCGAACGCGATCATCGAACCGGTTTCCAAGCTCAGCCGGACATAACCGCGCCGCTCCGCTTCGCCGATAATGTGATGAAGCAAGGCACAGCCAACGCCTTTGCGCAGGTGTCGCGACGCCGTTCGCATCGACTTGATCTCGCCGTGCTGCGCATCGAGCTGCTTCAACGCGCCGCATCCGAGCAGTTCGCCATCGGCCCACGCGCTCCAAAACGTGATGTCCGGGCTGCGCAACTGATCAATCGGCAACGCATGCACGCTTTCCGGCGGCGAATGCTGGTGCATGCTCGCCAGGTGTTCGCTCAGAGCGTCGCTATCTCCGGCCGACTCAGATAATCCAGTTCGATTTCCAAGCCGCAACTCTCGCTGCGGTCGTACGACCTGCAATTGCAACCATCGCTTCACCGAACCAACGAAACGCACTTCGAGCGCATGAGTGCGCGAAGCGGCTTCCCTCGCCGCGCAAAATTGGTCACCGCGCTCCCGCTCTTATGACAGCTACCCTCGCTGCTTTGCCGCCTACCCGCGCGGCGCCCGCTCGCGCGTGTTCTGACTTGTGAAAATTTGAATCCAAATTGTGATTCAACCGCGTCCAATCATTAAATAGACAGGACCACTATGGAAACGACCAGCTCACTCCCGACGCCGCCACCACTACCCGCCGGCGGCGCTCCGACCAACTCCATTACCGCCTCGCACGTCCGCACCTGGAACATTCTGTGTCACGCCAGCGCGTTGCTCGGCGTGTTTCTTCATTTCCCCGGGCACCTGCTCGGACCGCTTATTGTCTGGCTGGCCAAACGCGACGACTCGCCCGAGATCGATGCGCACGGCAAAGAAGCGCTCAACTTCCAGATCTCGATGCTCATCTACAACGTCATCGCCGCGATCTTTTGTCTCGTCCTGATCGGGTTCGCATTTCTGGCGATCCTTTGGGTATTAAACGCGGTCTTCGTCATCGTCGCCGCGATTCAAGCGAGCGAGGGAAAATTTTATCGGTACCCAATGACGATCCGCTTCATCGAGTAACGCCGAACCGAGATTGTTATTTGTCTTCAAAAAAGAAAAACGGCGACTAGGCTCTGACTCGCTCTCGCGATGATGGTGCTCTCGAACAATGCGGCCGCGGTCGAGCCGATCATCCAGTGCTGTCAATATGATCCTGAAGTTTCCGGAGCTTAGCGGTGGTCCTGTTCAAGGCTTGAACGACGCGGGCGTGGAGAACTTCCAAGGTGCGATCGACGTGTATCTCTCGCGCGAGTGCGCCCGTGCGCTACGGCGTATAGGAGCCGCGATCGGAAGAAGATAAGATCGACATCATTTCATGCGATCGAACGTTTTTTGGAGAAGCGCTAAGTCCGACGCGTTACCCGTTTTTTCTCGGCTGCTTTCGATCCATTTCTTCTCGAGAGCGTTCTTAGTTGGACGGTCGTTTTGATAAAACACGCCGAACACTCCTGGAAAAGGTAGTTGCGCCAGCTTGTATGCAGAGAGCTCGTCCGTTACGTCGTGGCGCAGCTCGTCCTCGGGAGTGTTGTCCCATTTCTTTTCGTTGATCACTTCGAAGCTGCCGCCTTTGCGTGGATCGGCCGGGTCGAACACATCCGGGAAAAATTCTACGCATTCGCTCAAACATTCGATGACGGAGAAGCCTTGGTGATCCATGGCGCGCTCGATCATCTCGATCATGTGTTTGACCTGGGTGGCGTGGGTGCGCGCGACGAAGGTGGCTCCGGCGCTGATCAATTGCTTCATTGGGTTGACCGGCATGTCGATCGCGCCGGTCGGGTCGGTCTTGGATTTGAAACCGATGGGCGACGTGGGCGAGGTCTGCTTCTTCGTTAGGCCATAGACGAAATTGTCCATGATGAAGTATGTCAGGTTGATGTTCTTGCGCGCGCCGTGAGTGAGATGGTTGCCGCCGATGGAGAAACCGTCGCCGTCGCCGCCAAAGAGGAAAACGTTCAGGTCGGGCCGGGCCAGGCTGATGCCGCTGGCGAGCGGGACGGCGCGGCCGTGAATGAAGTGCGCGCCGAAGCCGTTGACGAAATAGGGAAAGCGCGATGAGCAACCGATGCCGGCGAGGGTGACGATCTTCTCGTGATCGAGCTGGCGTTTCTCGAGGACTTTGTAGAAGGAAGCGAGCACCGCGAAATCTCCACAGCCGGGACACCACGTCGGGTGGTCGGCGGTGATGGCCTTCTTGGTTAGCTTCTCGCGCTCGGGAGCCGCGATTGTCGAAGTTGTCTCAGGCATAAGCTTTAATCAGGAAAGTAGGAACGCAGGAAATGGCGACGGACATTTTGGTCAGGAAAACAGGAACGCAGGAAAAAAAGCAATCTGTCTGTCACTCATGTTTCGTGGTTTCCAGATTCAAGTCCTTTCCTGTTTTCCTCATTCAAGATCGACATCTTCATTCGTTAGGTGCTTGCCGCCCGCGCAATTGCTTTCGAATCCAAGTTGGAGCGCGACGGAGGTCTAACACCGCGGCGACGAGCGTGTCGTTGTCGCGTTCTCGATAGTAAATACCCAAACGAAATCGCGATCCTAACATGCGGTAAAATCCAAAGTGCTGTGAGTGAATGCCGCTGAAATGCCGCAAGCTAATGAGATCAGCAGTGATCGTTTCGACAAAATATTTCCCGATGCCCTGCTGCTGCGCTTCATAAAAGTCTCTTGCTTGCTCGATATCTTCAGCTGCTTCTTCGAGGATGATGACATTTTTCAACGACGCAACCGGTCTCTCAGTTGTTCAACGCTCAGGAAATTAGCGTCGCCTGATTCAATCTTGGCCGCACGTTCCGCGAGGATCTCGCCATGCCATGCCGGCGATTCGACTTCGTTTTCGTCAATTGATTCCCAGAGCCACATGGCGAGCTGAATGCGGTCTTTGTTCGTTAGCCGCGATAGCTCCTGTTTAATTTCGGACACGCTCATAAGATCGACATCTTCATTCAACCCAGTCCTTGTTCGACAGTCGCGTTCTCGGTTTCCGTTTCTCGCGTTTCGTTTGAACCGGATGAGGCGCGTGCCGCTTCGGAGCCGGGCTTGGTCGGCGTGTTATCGCCAGCGCGATCGGACGCGACAGAAACTTTCGACTCGGCGCGATCGGTCGCGGCCGATGTCGTGGGATCTTTTGCGGCCGACACGGCCGCCGCTACAGCTACATAAGAGGAAGCGCCGTTCCTGGAATTTTTTATCTCGGGGAAAGTGCGGCCCTGGAAAACGCGCTCGAGGATTTCTTTCACGCGATACGTCAGGCCGTCGGTCTTGGTCAGGCTCTCGATCTTCGGTTCGCAATAACGCGCCCGCAAAATGGTGGCGAGCTGACCGAATCCGTAAACGCCCTGGTCGTTCATCTCGACAACAACGATGCGTTTGAACGCGGCGAAGATTTTTTCAATTCCGTTAGGCAACGGATGGATGTGGCGCAAATGCACGGCCGCGATTTTCTCGGCATGCTTGCGCGCAAGTTTCACCGCGTCATGGATCGGGCCGTAGGTCGATCCCCAGCCGACGAGCAACGTGTCGCCGCTTTCATCGCCGTAAATTTCCGGCACCGGAAGTTCTTCGGCCAGCTTTTGCAATTTAGCGCGGCGCTTCGCCGTCATCGCCATGTGCAACTTCGGGCTGCCGGTCGGATGTCCGTGCTCGTCGTGTTCGAGACCAGTGACGAGCGGATATTTTCCGTCGAGCATGCGCGTGCCCGGCGGGACGTGTTGGGTAATGCGCTCGAGATCGTAAGGCTTGAATCCGCCTTCGCGCGGAGTGAGGTCCGGTTTTGGATCGATCATTAACTTCGCCAGATCAGGCTCGTCGAATGCCTCGATACGCGTAGCCAGCGAGGTGTCGCTCAAGATGAAAACGGGGCAGCTATATTTGCGCGCGATCTTCGCCGCTTCGATCGCGATGTAGAAACAATCCTCCACGGTGGACGCCGCGAGCACGACGCGCGGGCTGTCGCCGTGTCCGCCATAAATCGCCTGGTGCAGATCGCTCTGCTCAACATTGGTCGGTAAACCGGTGCTCGGTCCACCGCGTTGCACATTAATAATAATGAGCGGGATCTCCGCCATCGACGCCCAACCGATCGCTTCGGTCTTAAGCGAAATGCCGGGGCCGGCGCTGCCGGTGACGGCGAGATAACCGGAATAGGAAAAGCCGAGCGTCAACGAGACCGCGCCGAGTTCATCTTCGGCCTGCACAAAAATGCCGCCGTATTTCGGAAACTCGCTCCGGAGCGTTTCCATGACCGACGACCAGGGCGTGATCGGATAGCCGGCGCCGTAGCGAATGCCCGCGGCGATCAATCCATAAGCGAGCGCCTGATTCCCATCCATCGTGATCTGCGCCCGTCCGCCCACCTTGTCGATCTTTTCAAACTCATATCGCTTCGCCAGAAGGTTACCGACGGGATAGGCGTAGCCGGCGGTGAACGCCATGATGGCGGTGTTGACGATGCTTTCGTCTTTGCCGGCGAACTTTTCTTTGATCAACGTCGTCAGCTTCTCGACATCGAGATGAAAAATCTTGGCGATCAAACCGAGAACGAAAATGTTTTTGCCTTTGTCCTTCGCGGTGCCGCCGAGCGCTTCAACCGTTAGGCCGGTAATCGGCACGCCGAGATAGAGGAAACGCTTGTCATCGAGATTCGGCTCGACGTTGTCCGAATCGTAAAGGAGCACGCCGCCTTCTTTAAGAAAATCGATGTGGTCCTGATAACTGTGTTGATAAAACGCGACCAGAAAATCGGCTTCGTCGCCGGCCGATAAAACTTCGCCCGTGCCCATGCGCACCTGGAAGATCGATGGTCCGCCAGAAATCGTGGACGGGATCGTCATGTAAGTCATGACATCGTGGTCGCTGCGGCCGGCGAGCCGCGCGAGAAACGCACCAGCCGATTGGATTCCATCCTGCGAATTGCCGGCCAAACGAATCACGGCGTCGTCTATATTTTCCGGGCGAAGATCAGCGCGATCGGGCAGACCAGTCCCCCCGTCCTGCTTTTGAACCTGCGTATTGCTTGGAGTTACGGTGTCGCCCATGGGGTAAATTGCTGCGATTAGCACCGTAACAAAACTAGCGCACGAATCCACCGGCAATTCTCCCGCCTACGTAAGAACTACGGGAGTTGTAGAGGCGCTTGGGCCAAGCGCCTGCGCAAGATCGACAATCGCCTTTGCGGCGCTCACCTTAACGAATCGAGCGAAGCGGGGACGTTGCGGGCGGCGATGCGCCGCGCCAATTCTGCGCCGCGAAAGTGGATTCCACTGCGCAATATTTCCGCGCGCCATCGTAGGCATAGAGCGGGATGTAATTGGAATTGTCCGGCGTTTCCGTCGCGGCGGTGTAATTAAAAGTTAGATTGAGAAGGTAAGTGCCCTTCACCGTTTCCCATTCCAGCCAGGCGTGAGTCTGCACATCGCCCGCGCGGTGTTTGCCGATGACGAAACGCAAATTATGCGCGCCGATCGCGTGCATTTTTTGATAAAGAGTGAAGGCTTTGCCTTTGCAATCTCCGGCCCGCGCCGCGTTGATCTCGGCCGGCGTTTTCCAGCGCAAGGAATAATGGTAAGGCAATCCGCGCAATTTGGTCATCCATTGGTTAACGACCAACATGGGAATGACATGGGAATGGGCGGCAGGCGGAGTGGCCAAGACCGAGCGAACGCGTGTCATTTGTCGATCGTAAGGGGTGGATTGCACCGGCAAAAAGACCGGCTGCGCGAAAGCGCAAAGCGCCAGCGGACCGAAGCCGGGGGTGAGCGATGCCAGAAATTTTTTGAAACGCAGAGGGCGAAGCGAGATCAGGATCATATCGAGCGATTGATCTTAAGCAGTGCCCGTGCCGAGGATTAGATTCGCGCTCGCCACGGCGAGTCCGTCCGATGGCGGACAAGATCGACATCTCCATTTGGGACTGGCAGCCTCCGCGTTAAGTGCGAATCCGATTTCCCCTTTCCATCCTGTTGTTGATTTCGCCGCTGAGCTACGCGGCCGATGTGCCAAAATTCGACGCGGCTGCAGCCGAACGTTTCGCCAAGCTCGCGCTGGCGTGCGTGCACAAGGAATACCCGAACAAGATCAGCCACGTGCTCAACAGCGATGCCGACGTGGCGCCGCCGCGAAAACTGACGCCGGCGTTTTGCGGTTGCTACGACTGGCACTCGTCCGTGCACGGACATTGGTTGCTCGTTAGGCTGATACGAACATTTCCGGAGGCGCCGTTTGCCGCCCCGGCGCGCGTGGCGCTAAAACAAAGCCTCACGGCCGAGAATCTGAAACAGGAAGCGGCGTATTTGCGCGGAGAAGGTCGCGCCAGTTTCGAACGTCCCTACGGATTGGTCTGGCTGCTCCAACTCTGCGCAGAGCTGCGCGAATGGGACAACGCAGAAGCGCGCGAGATGCTGGCGAACCTGCGTCCGTTGCAGGACGCCGCGCTCGAGCGGCTGAAAGTGTGGCTGCCGAAATTGTCGCATCCCGTTCGCATCGGTGAACACGATCAAACCGCATTCGCGCTCGGGCTCCTGCTCGATTATGCGCGGACGATGAAGGACGAGCCGATCGAGAAGCTGGCGATTGGTTCGGCGCGGAAATTTTATCTGGCGGACATGAGTTGCCCGCTTAACTACGAGCCGTCCGGGCAGGATTTTCTTTCACCGTGTCTCGGGGAAGCGGATGTGATGCGGCGCGTGTTGCCGCCGAAAGAATTTGCGAAATGGCTTGGGGATTTCATGCCGCAAATTCCGACGACGCCGAACGCCGATTGGTTACGGGTGACGGTTTCGCCCGACCCAAGCGATCCGAAACTGGCGCATCTCGACGGACTAAATCTGAGCCGCGCGTGGATGCTGGAAGGGATCATGTCGATCTTGCCTAACGACGATCCGCGTCGCCCGGCATTGCAGGCCGCGGCCGATGCGCATCGCCAGGCCGGACTCGCAGCCGTGACCGGCGTGCATTACGAAGGCGGACATTGGCTCGGAAGTTTCGCGGTTTATCTGACGACGCAACGCGGAATTCAGCGCGAGCCGCCCTGAGTTTGTGCTAATTTCCCTTCGCCTCTCACCAGGGTGGCGAAATTGGCAGACGCGCCAGACTTAGGATCTGGTTCCGCAAGGAT
>JBDUDM010000135.1:0-4174 GCA_040002925.1 Spartobacteria bacterium
CGTGCGCCGCTACCTCGAAATCTACTCCATCATGCTGCGGAACTCGCTCATCCGCGAAATGAGTTTCAAAGCGAACTTCCTCCTCTGGATGCTGGTCGAGGTGCTTTGGTTCTGGGGGCAGATCGTTTTCTTCAGCATCATTTTCGCGAACGTCGATCGCCTCGGCGATTGGACGAAATGGGAAGTGGTGTTGCTCGTGGGCACGCACCAAATCATCGCGCAGCTCTTTCAGGCGTTCTTTTTCGTCAACGTCGCGAACATTCCCGAACTCGTGCGCACCGGGAAACTCGACTCGTTGCTCGTGCTTCCGGTTGATAGCCAGTTCGCCGTCTCCACCAAACAATTCGGTCTCGATAGCGTCATCAATGCCGGCGTCGGCGCCGCCGTTGTCGTGGTCTCGCTTTCGAAACTCGGCGTAGTTCCCACCCCGATGTCGATCTTGCTCTACGTCGTGGCGATCGGTTTCGGCATCGCGGTCCATTATTCCATCATGCTGAGTCTGGCCGCGGTCAGTTTCTGGATCGTGCGCGCACAGGGCTTGGTGTACGGCTACTTCAACTTTCTCAACATCGCCCGCTACCCGGACGTGATTTTTCCCCGCATCTTCCGTTTCATTTTCGGGTGGATCATTCCGGTGGTGATCGTCGCCAATATTCCCGCGCGGCTGCTGATTAAATCACTCGGGCATCCCGCGCAATTGATGCTGCAACTCGTCATTGCCTCGACCGTCGTTTTTTGCCTTTCGCGCTTATTCTGGCGATTCGCGCTAAGCCATTATTCGAGCGCGAGTTCGTAAGATCGACATCTTCTATTTTCGGCGAAGAAACCGGTCAATTTGTGTCTCTAAATCTCTCCTTGCGCTCTGGGCGGGATGTTCTTAATTAAGCCTCCTTTTCGCCTCCGCTACTATAGAGGCGTTGATTTTTATATGCCCAAGTCCAAGCCAAAAAAGGCAAAAGCTAAAAAGACCGCTGCCAAAAAACCGGGCGCTAAGAAGCCCGCGGCGCGCAAGGCCACCAAGCCTGCGGCGAAAGCCGTCGCGAAAAAACCCGCGCCTAAAAAAGCCGCACCGGAGCCCAAGATCTCAGCTCAATCCCGTAAAAAGATGGTGACAGCAACGGCCGACCCGATGGCGTTGCTCGGCAACAATCACAAGGAGCGCAGGCTCGACGCGTTTACCAAGGGCCAGAAAATGAAACTTCTGTATCTTCGCGACGCGATGGTCGATTCCATGGCCGGCGTCGCGCAGGATACTTTGCGTTCGCGCGCCGAAGGCAGTGAAGCTTCCGCATTTGGAATGCACCAGGCCGATGCCGGATCCGATGCATACGATCGCGACTTCGCGCTCAGTTTACTTTCCCAGGAACAGGACGCGCTCTACGAAATTGATCAGGCGTTGAAACGAGTCGAGCTCGGCACTTACGGGACGTGCGAAATGTCCGGCAAAGCGATTCCCCGCGCGCGCCTCGAAGCCATCCCGTTCGCGCGATTCACCGTCGAATGCCAGTCGCAGCTGGAAAAACAGAACAAGCAATCGCGCGTTCGCCAATCGGTCACTTCACTTTTCGGCCTAACGGATGAAGAAGGCGGCGATGGCGAGAGCGAAGGCGAAGAAACGAAATCGGACGAAACGAGCAAGGAGTAGCGGCGAAACGGTTCGCGCGTTAACTTGTCGATCTTATGGCTCAGGAAATTATCACTCTCGAATGCACCGAAGCGAAAGCGCTCGGCATGCCCGCCTCGCGTTACATGAGCAAGCGGAACAAAAAAAGTCCGCGCACTCCTAACCGGCTCGAAAAGAAAAAATACAACCCGTTCCTGCGTAAGCACACCCTTCACCGCGAAACCAAGTAACTCTTCATGCAACCCAAAACCGCCAAACGCCGTTCCGCTTTCCGCCGCGCCAATCGCGCCATGCCTCGGCGCCGGATCGACATCGCCATTGAAGCGATCGATTACAAAAATCCCGATCTCCTGAAAAAATTCGTCACCGAAAGCGGCAAGATTCTTCCCCGCCGCGTCACCGGCATGCCCGCGCACATGCATCGCAAGATCACGCGCGAGATCAAGCGCAGCCGGTCGGTGCTGTTGATGAAGTAAGGCGCGCTACGCTTTTCGCGTTTTCTCGCCCTGCTCGATCAGCTTCCAGAACTCGCGCGTCTCGCTTAGCTGCGCGTCTTCCGACGTCGGCAGTTTGCTGCGAAACATGAAATCGCGCAGCGTGTTTTTGTGCAACACGCGGTGCACCGTAATTCCTTCCGGCCGCTTCTCGAAATAGATGCGGTACTCCTTCGCGCGGTATCGATATAACTTTTTCCCTTCGCGCTCGATCACGCCAAATCGCTTGGAGTCGAGTTGGTCGAGGTCTTCCGGCAAAATCTGAAACTCCGCCAGCAATTCCAGCTGCAACGATTTCGGCAGCTTCGAAATTTCCGCTGCGCTCAGTTCGTTAAAGATGATCTGGAACATCGACAATCAAACGTAGACGCGCCGGACGCGGCTGCCAATCCTGGTGATGATCTCCCAGGTAATGGTGTTCGCGCGCTCGGCCAGCTCGGCACACGAAATTTCTTCGTCCCCCTGCTTTCCCATCAAAACGGCCTCATCGCCAAGATCGACATCTTCTATTTCGGAGACATCCACCACCATCAAGTCCATCGTCACGCGACCGAGCAACGCGCACCGTCGCCCACGAATCAAAACCGCGGCGTCGCGATTCGAAAGATGGCGCGGATAACCGTCGGCGTAACCAGCCGAAAGCGTGGCCACGCGCATCGCTCGCGGCGTGATAAAACTGCGCCCGTAACTGATCGAACTCCCCTTCGGCACATCGCGAATCAACGCGACGCATGTCTTCCAGGTCAGCGCCGGTCGCAGAAGATTCTGGAATTCCGGCAATGGCGAAATGCCGTAGAGGCCAATGCCGGCACGAACGATTTCGTACGGAGTTTCGTTGAAGGCCAGTGTACCGGAGCTTTGCAGCACGTGCACTTTGTAATCCCCGGGAACTTCCGATCGCAACTGCCTAACGATCCCCGCGAAGCGCGCTAGTTGCTCGCGCGTGTAAACCGGGTCCTCGTTCGCCACCGGCATGTGCGTCGATAAGCTGTGGATCTTTGTGTTGGGCAGGGCCGCGACGGATTTGAAAATTGATAGCGCGTCGCTTTCCGCCACTCCCATTCGCCCCATCCCGGTATCGATCTTGAAATTGATCTCGATCGGTCCGAGCTGATTGAAGGCCTGCGCTTCTTCCAACGTCGAGATCGACGGAATGAAGCCGCGCTTGGAGATTGTCGATCTTTCCGTCGGCAACGCCGGCCCGAGAATCATGATTGGATGAGGTAGCGCCGCGCGCAACGCGATCGCTTCCTCCAGATTCGCAACCCCGAAAATCTGCACGTCATCACGAAGCGCTTCGGCGACGCCGATCATGCCGTGGCCGTAAGCATTCGCTTTTACGACGGCGAGCAGTTCGGCCGAGCCAATGCGCTCGCGCATCGCGGCCGCGTTGTGCCGCAACGCGGCGCGATTAATTTCCACCCAGCAACGATGCGTCTCCATCATGTCGATCTTGGTACGGTAATGTGCGGCTCGCGCAAATACAGCGGCTCCAGCGGCGGCAAGACGAAATCACGATGCTCATCTCGAGCAAGTCTCGCCAGCAATTGCGCGGAAGGATAACGCACCGTCACGCGTTCGAACTGCGGCAACTCCTCCGCTGCGAAGATCGACATCGTCTCTTCGAGCGATGCCAGTTTGGTTCGCAATTCCGTTTCGCTCAGGAGAATCGGACCTTCGCTCAACTCGTGCTTCGACGTTTGCGCAAAGAAAAATGATTGCCGGCGCGCATCGCCTATCACGCAATACTCATCCACCTCGGATTCGATCGCGCAGAGCGAAGGCAATCCGACAAGTCGCGCATTCGATGCCGCGCCCAATCCGATCGCGGTGGAAATGGCGATGCGGGTTCCGGCATAGGAGCCGGGACCGAGTCCAACGACGATGAGGTCTGGAGGGCCGAACTGCTTTTGCAAATCGCTAAGGTTATCGAAAAAAGGCCCGGAGTTCTTGCGATCGTTAGGCCATTCCCGCGCAAGATCGACATCTCCATTCAACCAAGCCACGCTGCCGCGCGCGCTGGAAAGCTCGAGCGCGAGAATTTTCATCGCGTGGT
>JBDUDM010000055.1:0-14134 GCA_040002925.1 Spartobacteria bacterium
TGAAATTCTTTTTTCCTCTGGTCCGGTTCGCGTCCTGAAGCAGACTCCTTGAAATCGACCGCCGCAAGATCGACAACTTGCGCGGCAAAGGCATCTTCCCTGCGTGCCGAATCAAGACGACTCGAAGCCGGACGGATACGATTCGCCCACCGGTCAGCGTCCGGAAATAACCGGCGCCGTCACACCGCGAAAGCACGATCCTTACGCGGCGTTTCGCTCCCGCAGCTACAGTTGCTTCACCGCCGGCAATCTTCTCTCGATCATCGGTCGGCAAATGCTCGCCGTCGCGGTCGAATGGGAGATTTACGCGCGTACCCACTCCGCCACCGCGCTCGGCCTCGTCGGCCTTGTCATCGCCGTTCCGGTCGTCGCGTTATCATTGCCCGCGGGACATCTGGCCGATCGCTTCAGTCGCAAACACATCATCCTCATATCGCAGATTTTTAGCGCGCTCGCTTCCGTCGCGCTCGCGTTTGTTTCCTGGAAACATCTCGCCATTCCCAACATGTCGATCTTGCGCGCGGGGAACCATGGCCTAACGAGCATCGCACGCGTCTTCGAGCGACGTAACAACGCCTTCCATTTCGACGACGCCTCCGTGCCCATCATTTTTCTTCTGCTCTTCCTTTACGGCAGCGCGCGAACTTTTGGCTGGGCCGCGCGCGCTTCATTTTTTCCCACGCTCGTTTCGCGCGATTCTTTTTCGAACGCGGTCACCTGGAACAACAGCGTTTTCCAAATCGGCTCCGTCGTCGGCCCGGCCATCAGCGGTTTTCTCGTCGCCCACATTAGCTTTTCCGTCGTTTACATTATCGACGCCATCTGCGCCTCCGCGTTTTTTCTGCTCATGCTGCCAATCCCGCGCGCGAAACGAGTCGCCGACAAGATCGACAAGAACACGTGGCGCAGTGTCGTCGCCGGAATGAAATTCGTTTTCAGCAAAAACGTGATCCTCGCTACGATCACGCTCGATCTTTTTGCCGTGCTGCTCGGCGGCGCCACCGCGTTGCTCCCGATCTTCGCCGATCAAATCCTGCACTGCGGACCGGTCGGGCTTGGTTGGTTGCGCGCTGCGCCCGCCGTCGGCGCATTCGGCATGGCGCTGCTCGTCGCTTATCTGCCGCCGATGCGCCAAGCCGGAAAAACTTTGCTCTGGTGCGTCGCCGGTTTCGGAATCGCCACCGTCATTTTCGGTTTGTCGAAAGTGCTTTGGTTGTCGTTAGCCATGTTGTTCGTGGCCGGCGCGCTCGATAGCGTCAGCGTCATTGTGCGTGGTTCGATCGTCCAACTCGTCACGCCCGATGGCATGCGCGGCCGCGTTTCCGCCGTGAACAACATCTTCATCGGCACCTCGAATGAATTCGGCGCTCTCGAGTCGGGATTGACCGCGGCGCTCTTCGGTCCGGTCCTTTCTGTCGTCGGCGGAGGAATCGGCACCATTCTCGTCGTCATCGGCGCGGCGTGGAAGTGGCCGGAGATTCGGAAGATCGGCGCGCTCGATAAAACTTTGCGATGACTTTCGCTTCGCGTCTACGATTTGTAGGGGAAGCCGTTGGCTTCCCATGGGACTTCTGAATTGTAGGCCGTCTGTGTCAGACGGCGTTCGTAGTTGGCGTTTCACAGAAACGCCCTACAAATAATCTCGTGAAAATCGCTTCCGCTCAAATCGCCTGCATCCTCGGCGATGTCGCCGCGAATGTGCGCAAGATTCGCGACTTCGCTTTGCGCGCCAGAAAATCTGGCGCCGACCTCATCGTCTTTCCCGAAATGTCCGATACCGGCTACGTGATGTCGATCATTCGAGAACATGCGACGACTTGGAGTGAAGGCGCCGTCCCCGAACTCCAGAAAATCGCGCAGGAAATTTCCATCGCGATTATCAGCGGAGTGTCAGAACGCCAAGGCGATTGCATTCACAACACCCAGATCGTGATCGATCGCGCCGGCAACACCGCCGCGAAATATCGCAAGACGCATCTGTTTAGTCCGGCGCCGATCGAAGAGGACAGATGTTTTACCGCGGGCACCGAGCTTGTCTCCTGCAAGATCGACAACTTCATTCTCGGCCTCGGCATTTGCTACGACCTGCGCTTCCCCGAATTCTACCGCGAACTGGCCGTCGAGCATCACGCGAACGTCCTGATCAATTCTTCCGCGTGGCCGTTCCCGCGCGTCGAACATCTGCGCGTGCTGGCCACCGCGCGCGCGATCGAAAACCAAAGCTACATGATCATCGCGAATCGCGTCGGCACTGATGACGGCGTTACCTTTTGCGGCTCGTCCGTAATCATCGATCCATACGGCGTCGTCATCGCCGCTGCTTCAACGGATCGCGAAGAAATTATTAGCGCGGAGATTTCAAAAGAAGATATCGATCTTGTCCGCACTCGCATGCCGGTGTTCGAACATCGCCGCCGCGATTTATACTAAATTTTTAATTGTAGGGCGTCTGTGTCAGACGCCACCCTGGAACGGCGTTTCACGGAAACGCCCTACAATTCAGAACGCGCCGTGGAGCGAGATCAATCCGTAGGGCGCGCTGCCGTCTTCGTGAAAGCGAATATCGGCGCGGTAATAATCGAAACTTCGATACGGTTGATAGCCGGCCTCGGCGGAAAGCGTGAGAATCGAGTTGATTTTCCAATCCACGCCCACGCCCACGCGCGCTTCGCTGTAGCTGAGCACCGCGTGATTTAGCGCCGTCCGGCCTTTCCGGTCGCCGAAGTCTTCATCGACGCGGAAGTTGGTTTGTTTGATGTTGCCGCCGATGTAAAGCGTCAAGTTTTTCGCGGCTTCAAATTCGATGCGCGGCTGCGGCAAAACGGCATTAAGCACCCATTGCCGGGCGATGCGCCAACGAATTCCCGCCGCTGGGAGAAAGGGATATTCTCGTTCCACGTCGATGCTGACGCCGGCGATGAATTGCAAACTTGGATTATAAATATAAGTGCCGCCGGCGATGAACGGCACGTTCACTTCATCAGGCTCCAAGTTGTTCGTCCCGTAAAATCCCGGCTGCGCTTCCACGCGCAGGAGGATCGAATCGGAGAGCTGGGTGTCGAGCCCGACCACGAGACTTGTTTGCTGCAATGTATTTGGTAGCGGCGTGTTTTCGGGAAAACCGAACGAGAAACGTTCGTATTCGATGCCGAGACGCAGGACGCCGATCTTTACCCGCGGCGTGAAAATGAAACGCAGAATGGTGTCGCTCTCATCGAAGTTGCTGATTTCGCGATTTCCGCGGCGCACGCCAGCTTCGCCGACGTAAGTTTCTTCAAACGAATATTCGCCCGAGAACGGGAGATCCTGCGCGGAGGCGGCGCCGATAATAAAACAAGCCGCGAACGTCGCCACGACGCCAACCCATTTTTTGTAGGGGAAGCAGCCTGCTTCCCATCCCATCAACCCGGGACGCTGACAGCGTCCCCTACAAATTCGGGAGCAAGATCGACATCTCATCTTTTAACGCGCGGTATCGCGGCGGAAGAACGAAATGATTTTCGCGACGTCTTTCATCATGGCCGATTCCGAGCCGAGCCGTTCCACGCCGTGCAGCGACGCGAGCGACGCGGACGAGAGGAGATCGCCGCGCCAAACCAGCGTCGACGCTTTCCCGTCCACATCGACCGGCCACATTTGGTAAAGCGTGAGCGAAACGTAGTAACCGCCGCTCGCGTAGTAAAGAACATCGGCGGCCTGCTGCGTACCGTTGCCGCCGGCGCGCGTATACATCGCGCCGAGCGTGACGACGCCTTGTCCATCTGCCTCGAGAAGTTCCCAGTACAACTCTGGCGTTAACGAACCGGGGCCGCGTCCAATTCCAGTCGCGCCGAGCAAACCGGAAAATTGTTTTCGGATTTTATCCTGTTGCTTGAGAAGGCCGCTCAATTCTTCGCTCGCACGAATCGCGTCCCCGCTGTGATCGTACGGCGCCTGCGCCGCGCTTCCGCCCGAAACAAAACTTTTCGCGCGCTCGGCCAAAACATCGCTCCAGAACGCGGGCGCAGCGTTTTCTGAAAATCGTTTGGCCTCATCCTTACTGATCTGCAATTCGTTGCTCAACTTTTTCGGGATCGACGAGTTGTCCGACGCCTTCAATTTCGAAAAGTTCGCCGGCGTCGGCGCGGAAGGAAGATCGCCGTGCAAGTAAACTTTCAATTCGCGATGTCTCGTTGGGTCCCACTGCGACAAAGCCTGCGTTTGCTGCGCAGGCGAGCCTGGCGCGACGTAGACACTTTGCACGGAAAGATACCGGCCGCTCATCGGCGGTCCGTGCATCACTTTGGCGTCGCCTTTCGCGAGTTTCGCGATGTCGATCTTGTCGAAAACGGAGAAGCTCGCGAGCTCCGCCGCCGCGTCGGCCGCGATGATTGTCGATCTTGCAACGAAGAGTAGAAGCAGCGCGGCGAACAGGTTCTTCATGAGGTGAGTAACTATTGGTCGGCGGCTGGCGGTTGCAAATGTGAGTACGTCATCGCAATAAGGTGCGGCAAACCATGGAACCGGTAATCGCGCTCGACCATCTGAGCAAAAGCTTTGGCAAAACGCACGCCGTTAGCGACGTGTCGCTCACCATCGCGCCCGGCACCATCTTCGGTTTTCTGGGCGCGAACGGCGCGGGCAAGACGACGACCATTCGGATGTTGTGCGGGCTGACTAAACGCACTTCCGGCAAAGCCAGCATCGCCGGCCGCGACGTCTGGAAAGATCGACATGTCGTGCGGACGAAGTTCGGTTACGTCGCGCAACGATTCAGTTTGTATCCCGACCTCACCGTCGAAGAAAATTTTCGCTTCTTCGGCGGCGCCTGTCGTGTCCCGTCCGATCGATTGGATAATCAGATCGCGCGCTTGTTAGGCCTGACCGATCTCGAATCGAAACGCGAAACGCCGGCCGGAAGTTTGTCCGGCGGCATGCGGCAGTTGCTCGCGCTCGGTTGCGCGCTGGTGCACGATCCGCCGTTGCTTTTTCTCGACGAACCGACTTCGGGACTCGATCCGGTCCATCGCCAGCAGATTTGGAATTTGCTCTACGATCTGAGTCACGCTGGCAAAACAATTTTCGTGACGACGCATTACATGGATGAAGCGGAGCGCTGCACCGAAGTCGGCTTTCTCGCGCACGGAAAACTTTTAGCGAAAGCCTCGCCGCGTGATTTGAAGACCAGTTTCCGTGCGAAGTTGCTCGAGCTCGATGTCGATCCGCTGATGCCGGCACTGGTGCAACTGCGCGATGTGCCCGATGTCCTCGGCGTTTCGCTACGCAGCGGCGCGCTCCGGATTTACGCGCCCGATCCGGAAAACTTACTCGCGAATTGGAAATCCAAATGGCCCTTCCCCGAATTGAAACTTCGCGGTGAGCGCTGGGTCGAGCCGGACATGGAAGATGTTTTCACCGCGTATTCGCAGGGCTACCACGCCATGCTCGCAACTCCGACCGATGTCGCGAGCGGAGGATCGACATGATGAAATCCGCCTCACTCAGCGCGATCGCCAGCGTCGCTTACAAGGAATTCCTCCACATCTATCGCGACAAGCGCGTGCTCATCCTGCTGCTTATTTTGCCGCCGTTCTTTACGGTCATGTTCGGTCACGCCTTTGAAAATACCGAAATGACCGATGTCGCCGCGCTGCTAGTTAATCGCGATGACACTCCGCGGACGCAACGCTTCGTCGACGTCGTTTCCAAAAACAAAACCTTCGCCTGGCGAACGCAACCGCCCGCCGCGACTAACGAATCCGATCTGCTCGGCCACGGCGTGCAAGCCGCGCTCGTGATCCCCGCGGGCTGGAGTCAAAGCCTGGCCAGCGGCAACCCGAGCCCGCTCATCGTTTATCTTGATGGCAGCGACACGAATACAGCCGACGCATTGAAGGGAAGCATTCAACAAAGCCTCGGCGAATTTCAAATGAAAGAGCGCGATGTCGTGATCGACGCGTTGCCCGATCAGGTGTTCGAGCTTGGAAAAAATCTGCCGGTCGAAGTGCGGAAGGAATTCACCTCGCTCATGGAGACGTGGGCGATCGACCCGAAAATTCTCTACAATCCGAGGACGCGTTTCATCGATTACGTCATCCCCGGAGTCATCGGATTGATTCTGCAACTTCTCTCGGTCACGCTCATGGCCTGCACCATCGCGCGCGAACGCGAATCAGGAACCTTGTATCAACTTCTCGTTACTTCGCTGCAGCGGCGCGAGATCGTGCTCGGAAAAATTCTGCCGTATCTCGCCGTCTCCGGGCTGCTCGTGGTGATGATCACCGCCGTGGCCGCGTGGCATTTCGATGTCCGTTTCTATCAACCGGCCGCGCTCGCGCTCATTTGTTTTTTATTCCTGCTCTGCTCCCTCGGTCTCGGTTTGTTGATCTCCGCCTTCTCGCGCACGCAAACGCAAGCGATCCAGTTCTCTGTTTTCTTTTTGCTCCCGGTGTTCGTGCTCTCCGGCGCCTTCGCCCCTCTCGGGCAACTCCCACAAGCGATCCAATACATCGCCGAGATTTTTCCACTGACCCATTTCTGTCGCGCCTTTCGCCTGGTGAACCTGTATCACGCGTCGGCCGCGTTCTACCTTGTCGATCTTGTCGTGATGCTCGCGGGCGCGGTCATCACGTTCATCGGTGCAGGCATCCTGCTCCGGCGCATCGAGGAGTGATCGATGAAAGCGACCGCGATCGTTTTTTGTTTTTGCGTTGCAGGGATGACGGCGCTCCCAGATGAATAGACTTCTTTTACTTATTGTACTGGCTGCAACACCAGCTTCTGCGACCGGTGTCGCAAAAGGGTTGGAATTTTCAATTCAAGCCGCACCAGCATCGCTCAAAATAGGAGATCGCGTGAGTTTACGTTTTCCTATAAAAACAGATCGAGCCGATATTTACTCGTCTATCCATACCACTATGCCTAACAGGCATTGAACACTTATTTTGTAAATATTCGCACTAGCAAAGCGGGTGAGCTAGTGGTTTTTCGGAGTCCTGCGCCTTTTGATTGCGAGGTGATAGCGAAAGAATCTAAAATGGTTCGACCCGGACAAGTATTTACTTGGCGCGACTCCGCCACGATAACGTCAACCGTACCCGAGAGAGTCTTTTGGGTTGATAGGCACCCTGCGCTTTACGTGACCTTTGACAATTCCGCTGTAAAGTTGCCGGGATTTGGCCGTTATAAGCTTACAAGTTGTTATGCCGGATCGAAAGGTTGGAGGCAGTGTCTTAGCCCCGTACGGGGCGATTCCATATGGCTCGGTAAAGTCTGTGCGCCATATCAAATGGTCGAGTTTCACCAATAATTATTTCGGCGGGGGGATCGGGGTCGCATCTAAACATTATCTCGTGCGAACGATATTCGTGGGACGACTGATGATCGTAGCTGTTGTTGTGGCGCTTGTTCCGGTCTGCTGTGCCGCGACTGACGAGTCCAACATCAAACCTCAGGATGTGTTTGACGGAATGCGGCAATGCTTTCGCGTCGATAAAGCGAAAGGCGTCGACGTTCGTTATCAGTTCGAGCTGAGCGGGCCGAACGGCGGCGAGTGGTTCATCGAAGTTCGCGACGGCAAAGCGAAGATCGACAAGGGCAAGATCGACAATCCCGATGTGACCTTCATCGCGAGCGATAAGGATTGGGTCGCGCTTTCAAACGGGAAACTGAACGGCACTTGGGCGTTTGTGACCGGCCGATTGAAAATTCACGGTCCGCAAAATCTTGCGCGGAAACTCGACGAGATGTTTCCCTGAGCAGAAGATGAATTAGGAAAGCAGGAAAGCAGGAAACGGATCGGAACGAGTAAAATCGGAAACGAAAAGAAAACGTAGGTCCGCTGCTTATCGGAAGTCTTTTTCCTAAATTCCTGCTTTCCTAATTCATCTTTTCTGTTGCTTAAAACGCGGCTTTGATTTCGAGTCGCGCGTAGGGCGCAGAGTCCGCGCGGAAATCTTCACCGGCGCGATTATAATCGAAGGACCGTCGGATGGAATAACCGCCACCGAAATCGAGCGCGATGTTGTGCGTGAGCGAGTAAGTCAACCCGGCGCCGGCGCGATAATCGGAGTAATCGACCTGCGTGCCGCTGAGTTTGGCGACGTGTTTAATGTTGAGATACTCGTCGTGATGATCGGTCCGGAATGATCCGCCAACAAGTTGGCCACCCACCCACACTTCCAGTTGCTTGTTGAAGGTGTAGATGGCGCGCGGCTCCGGAACGATAGCCATCAAACGAAATTGGTCGTTCGGCTTCCACACCAGTCCGACCAGCGGAAGAACGGGAAACCCGCCGCGCAGAAATGAAGCGTAGGCGCCGGTGAGCAGATAAAGTTTGTCTGGCTGCAAAATCCAAAAGCGGCCGAGCAGGATCGGGCAATCGAACGACGCGGAGCCGATGTGTTCCTCGGTGTAAAAGCCGGGACGGAATTGCAGGAACGCACCGGTGTCGGCGCCTTTCATGTAATCGAGCCCGATAACGCCAGCCATTTTTTGCAGATGCACGGGCACGGGCGCATTGGTGTTGCCGAAATCGAAACGCTCGTAAGCGAGACCGAGGTGAATGTAGAGATTGCCGTTGAGCTGGATGCGATGTCCGTACTCGAATTGATTTTGCAGCTCGTACTGGCTCCCGAAATTCCCGTGGTTCTTTAGGTCGCTTTCAAAAACATACCCGGTCTCGGTGGTGATGATGTCGAGCGGAGTTTCCTCTTCCGACTTGGTGCCGGTGGTCTCGGGCGTCGCCGTCGTTAAATCGCGCGCGCTCGCCGCGCCTAACAAAACCAGCGAACCGATCAGGGAAAAGAGGCTGTGGGAAATCTTCATGTCGATCTTGTCTTACAGCATTTACCGGCCCTGCGCATCTTTGGTTTTCTAGAGCGCGATCGTTTCACCGATCTTCATCACGCGCAGCTTCGCTTTCACATCACGCTCTTTTAATTCGCGGTCGAACGCTTCCGGCGTGCCGGTCAACACCGGGAACGTCCCGTAATGCATCGGGATGACGCCGCCGACGAACCAGGTGAGATGGGTTTGTGAAGCCGTGGGGAGTACGAAACTGAGATCGTCTCGTTGAGCAAAGATTTTCGTTGTTTTCCAGAAAACGCTGAACGTCGAACGTCCAACGCCCAATATCGAATTCAGAGTGCTGCGTTTCTACATTCGGTGTTCGGCGTTGAGCGTTGGGCGTTTTCTTTTTTCTGCCCTTCGCTAAGATCGACAAGTGAATCACAAGCAAGCGCATCGGCATATCTCGGCGAGCGATCGCCGCATGGCGGAGTTGATCAAGCGTTCGCGTCGCTACGAAATCACGCCCTCGCTTTCGGTGCGGCCGTTCGATGCGCTGGCGGAATCGATCGCTTACCAACAATTGAGCGGCAAAGCCGCGGCGACGATCTGGGGTCGGGTGCGCGCGCTTTTTCCAAAGCGAAAATATCTCGATCCGAAATTGGTTGTGGCAATGCCGGACGACAAACTCCGTGGCGCCGGTTTGTCCGGCAGCAAGGTTGCGGCATTGAAAGATCTCGCCGCCAAAACAATCGACGGCACCGTCCCGCCCGGCCGCGCCCTAACGAAGATGACCGACGAGGAAATCATCGAACGCTTGATCGCGGTGCGCGGTATTGGGCATTGGACGGTAGAGATGCTTTTGCTTTTCGATCTTGGCCGGCCTGATGTCTGGCCGGTGAACGATTACGGATTGCAAAAAGGTCTGGCCAAAACTTTCGGCAAACGAAAATTGCCGACGGCGAAGCAAATGTTAAAGCTCGGCGAAAAATGGCGGCCGTATCGCTCGGTGGCGGCGTGGTATTTCTGGCGCGCACTCGATAAGCCGGAAGTGGCGAATCGCTTCGACTGAAACTGTAGTGGCCGCCGTCCTCGGCGGCACCACATATCGATCTTGCCGCTGAGGACAGCGGCCCCTACAGAAGAGTTCGGCGCTTGATCCCAGCGTCGCTACGACGTAAAACGCGATTCATGGCTACCATTCACGTAAATCGCGCCGGCAATAATCTCGGCATTTTCTCCGAAGACGATATTCGCGCAGGTCTGCGCTCGGGACGTTTCGCCGGCACCGATCTCGGCTGGCGCGAAGGCATGCCGAGCTGGCAACCGCTCTCGCAATTTTCCGAATTTAGCGCCGAGATCTCCGCGGCGGCCTCGGCACCACCGCCCCCGCCGCCGCCGCCAGTCGCTGGAACCGCTGCAAGATCGACAATCACTCCTGCGATCGTTGGATCGACATCGGATCTTTCCGGGCCGCGCGCCGGCTTGCCGTGGGATGACCGCGAGCAGCGCGGATTTTTCACGGCGTTTTTTGAAACGGTGATGATAGTCCTGACGCGACCAACGGAAGCTTTCACCGCCATGAGACGCGAAGGCGGTTTCGGTGGTCCGCTCATTTACGCCGTCGTCGGCGGTACTTTTGGCGGCGCGGCCTATTTCCTCTACAACTTCTTCTTCAACTCGCTCGGAATGTTTGGACACCGCGAGAATCCGATAGCTCATCTTATCGGTACCGGCATCGGTTCTATTTTCTTCATCATCTTCGTTCCGGTGTTCGTCGCCCTCGGCAGCTTTATCTGGGCCGCGATCCTTCACGTTTGCTTGATGGTCGTCGGCGGCGCGAAGCAATCCTTCGAAACAACTTTCCGCGTGATTTGTTTTGCCGGCGGATCGATTAATCCGCTCCTCATCATTCCGTTTTGCGGCGGCTTTATCGTCTGCGCTTGGAAAATCGTTCTTTGCTGCATCGGCGTAGCGCGAGCGCATGAGACGGACACCGGACGGGCCGTGATGGCCGTGCTTCTGCCGTTGCTCATTTGCTGCGGAGGTGGATTGATTCTGGCGCTGATGTTTGGCGCGCTTGGTGCCTGGGGTTTGTCCCAGCAATGATTTGATGCAGCTCGTCCGCCGGCCGCTTGCTCCGAAGGAAACGGATCACGAATTGATCTGGCTGTTGATTTCGTTGGGCGGACTGATGACAGCGGCGGCGTGGTTCGCACTGCATCTGCCGTGGCCGCGCTGCGCCTTTCAAACGCTGACCGGGCACCCCTGCGTCACTTGCGGCGCGACGCGATCGGCCATCGCATTTTTCCATGGCCAATTCCCGATCGCGTGGAAATGGAATCCGCTCGTGTTCGTTGGCTATTGCGCCTTGTCGATCTTCGATGCGTATGCGTTCACGGTTCTAATCTTGCGCGCGGGGCGGATACGGGTCGCGCTGTCGTCCACCGAAAAGAACAGGGCTCGCGCGTTCTTTGTCGTTCTGCTCGCGGTGAATTGGATTTACCGTTGGGGTAATCCCCCGTTGTAGGGCGTTTCTGCGAAACGCCTCGGCGTCTGGCACAGACGCCCTACAATTTGCCTAACGAGCCGGCGGCCTGCCCACATCATCGAGCGACGCGCCGCGATGCGCGCGGATGAACGAGCTCGGATCGATCCAGCCCCGGGTATCCTGCCGGTAACCCGCGCCGATAAAGGGCGTGGTGAACTCACGCATTTCGAAATGGAGATGCGCAAAATATTTTCCGTTCGCCGTGCCGACGGTCGCGATTTGCTGCCCTCGCTTCACCTCGTCGTTCACGTGCACTAGAATTTCTTCCACGTGCGCGTAATAGGATTGCAGATACTTGCGCTGGCCGTTTTCGACGTAGGCATGCAAGACGATGAGGACATTTCCCCAACCCGGCCCGCCATCGCGGGCCAGCAACAGGCGGCCATCGGCGACGCAATAAACTGGATCGCCTAGGTCGCTGTTTTCGCCGCCGATGCCATTCAGGTCGTCGCCGAGATGTCGATTCTCGATGAAACGTTGCGCATTGTAACTCATGGCGCCGCTCTCGCTGCCTAACGGAAAATCGAAACGCGTCGCGGTCGGTAATCCGGCGAGCTCAAGCGGCGACGCGAGTTGAAAAGCGGGATCAACCTTGTTCGGCCGCATCATCTCCGGGCCGAGCTTGAATAAGATGGTCGCCACGCAAGCAATCACAAATGCCGCTAAGATCGACAATACGAATTTCATTCGAGCCACAGATTAACACAGATGAACACAGATAAGATTGCCAAGATCATCTGAAATCTGTGTCGATCTGTGTCTATCTGTGGCTAATCTAGGCCCATGCGGATTTTGGTCACGGGCGGCGCTGGATTCATCGGCTCGCATCTGGTCGAGAACTTAATCGGCGCTGGTCATGACGTCGTCATCCTCGACGACTTTAACGATTTTTACGATCCGCGAATCAAACGCGACAACATCGCCGCGTTCGCCAAAGACGTGGCTGTTCACCATGTCGATCTTCGCGACGAAGGCGCGGTGCGCGCGTTGTTTCATCAGGAGAAATTCGAAGCGATCGTGCATTTGGCGGCGCGCGCCGGGGTGCGCCCATCCATCCAGCATCCGCGACTTTACTTCGACACCAATGTGAACGGCACGCTGCATTTGCTCGAGGCCGCGCGCCTGACCGGTGTTCAGCGATTTGTGTTTGCGTCGAGTTCCTCGGTTTACGGCATCTGCAAAACGATTCCCTTCCGCGAAGATTTTCCGCTTACCCAAACGATCAGTCCGTACGCCGCGAGCAAAATGGCCGGCGAGTTTCTCTGTTCCACCTATTCGCATCTCTACCAACTTCCGATCGTCGCGCTGCGTTATTTCACCGTATACGGACCACGCCAGCGGCCGGATCTCGCCATTCGTCAATTCACCCGGCGCATTGACCGCGGCGAAGCGATCGACCAATTCGGCGATGGCACGACGCGTCGCGATTACACTTACGTCGACGATATTATTCAGGGGACGATGGCGGCGCTCAGTTACTATGGTCCGCTTTTCGACGTTTTTAATCTGGGCGAAAACGACACCATCGAGCTGCGCGAGTTGATTACGGAGATCGAGAAAGCGGTCGGCAAAAAAGCGAAGATCAATCAGTTGCCGGAACAACCGGGCGATGTGCCGCTAACCTGCGCGGACATTTCGAAAGCGAGAAAATTGCTTGGTTACAATCCCACCACCAAATTCGCGGAAGGTTTGCCGAAGTTCGTCGATTGGTTTTTAGAATCGCAGGCGACGCGCGCGAAATAAAGATGTCGATCTTGCCGTTCGATCAACGCGGCTGTTTCATCGCCGGGCAGGCGAAATCGGGGACGACGTTGCTGGTCGCGCTGCTCGATGGGCACCCGGAACTCCTCGTGTTTCCGCAGGAGACCGCCTACTTCCCGACCGTGCTGACGAAGTACGGCGCGGCCGGTCGTCGCGCGCAGTTCGAGTATCTTACGCAGCAATCGTTCGCGAAGATTTTGTTCGGCGGCCAGGCGCGCTGGGGCAAGCACGATTACCGCGATTTCCCGCAGCAGAAGTTTCTGGAGACATTCGAGCGATCGGCTTTTGATTCGGCGAATGCAGAGCGCGATCTGCTCGTGCTCATGATTGAATCCTATGCGAACGCGCTCGGAATTCCGCTCGAGCGCGTAAAGCGTTGGGTGGAGAAGACACCGGCAAATCGCAATTACATCATGTCGATCTTGCAGCGCTTTCCGCAGGCGAAACTTCTGGTGACCATGCGTGATCCGCGTGCCATTCTCGCGGCGCAAATCGCGCTGGAGAAAACTCGGCAGACCCGACGGTTTTCCGTTTACTACGTGATCGCGCACTGGCAAGTGGCGGCGAAGTTGGCCAAGCGGGTTTGGACTAACGAGATATCGGGACTGGTTGTTCCGTACGAGCAAGTGGTGCAGGCGCCATCCGTGATGATGGAAAAAGTTTGCCAGTATCTCGAGATCGCATTTGACCCCGAGGTGGTGTTGAAACCAACGAAGGTCGGACAGATGTGGTCGGGCAACTCTGCGGCGAGCGTGAGTTTTTCGCGCATCAGCGCGGAGCCGGTCACGCGGTGGGAGCGGGAGCTGACTGAACAGGAGATCGGCTGGGTGGAATGGCATTGTGGCGATCTGATGCCGGAATTCGGTTACGAACCACGGCTCGGCCGGCGCTCATGGCGCAATTGGCTCAAGCCGATTCGCGGGGAACAGCCGAAGGAATATCTGAAATCGCGTGCGTATTCTGTGCGCGATCGATTCAAGGGCTGAGGAGTGGAGTGTTGGAGTAATGGAGTGCGAGAATTCATTACTCCAGCACTCCAGCACTCCAGCACTCCAG
>JBDUDM010000136.1:0-4145 GCA_040002925.1 Spartobacteria bacterium
TTTTCTCACGCGGTTCCACTGTCGCGTTTTACGGCGCGATCATTTCCGCGTTGTCGATCTTGGCGCTGTTCTTCGGTCAAAGAATAGCGAAGGAATATCCGGGCGCAGCAACGCTGGTCCCCTATTTCCTGCTCAGCCTGGCCGCGATTTATTTGCTGGCGTGAAGAAAATTAACATTCGCGACATCCCGGAAGATTCGTGGATATCGCCGAAAGGAAAGTTCGCGGCCTTCGGCAAAAGCGTGTCGATCGCGTTGGGCCGGAGTGAAACTCCCACTGGCCTGCTCGCCACGACGAGTCCGTCCGGTGGCGGACAAGATCGACATCCATTCGATCTCGAAATCCTGCGCGTCGCTCCCGGCCAAACGCCTTACGTCTACCATTCACACAGCGCGCAATGGGAATTGTATCATGTCATTTCCGGCAAAGGCAGCGTCCGGCATCAAGATGGGACAACCGCAATCGAAGCCGGCGACGCATTCCTTTTTAAACCAGGCGAGCCGCATCAGCTCACCAATAATGGAGATGTCGATCTTGTCGTCTTTGTCATAGCCGACAACCCAATCGGCGAGTCCAGTTACTATCCGGACAGCAATAAATGGATCGTGCGTTCGCCCGAGCGCCGCATCATGCGCAGCGATCCGTTGGATTATTTCGACGGCGAGGAGTGAGCGCGCCGACCGAAATGAATTCTCCTTCTGCGATTCGCCGGCCGTGGTATCGCCCGTCGCTCACGCTGCAGATTATGATCGGTCTCGTCGTGGGCGTCGCGATCGGTTGGCTCCGGCCCGATTGGGGAAATGCGCTTTATTTTCTGCGCGATATTTTCCTTAACCTGATCAAATCGATCATCGGACCGCTCGTGTTTTCGACGTTGGTCGTCGGCATCGCCGGCGGCGGAGATCTACGCAAGGTCGGGCGAATGGGCGTAAAAGCGCTCATCTACTTTGAGGTCATCACCACGGCCGCGCTCTTCATCGGGTTGGCCGTGGTGAATATTTTGAAACCGGGAGTGGGCGTTGCTCTCGTCGGCGGGCCGGGCGAGGTCGTGCAGAAGCTGAGCGAGAATCATCCGCGCACATTAATCGAAACGCTCGTGCATGTGTTTCCATCGAGCGTGATCGATTCGCTCGTGCGTGGCGATATTCTCCAGATCGTTGCCTTCGCCGTGCTCTTCGCCATGTCCGTTTCGGCAATCGGCGAAAAAGGGAAACCGATCCTGCGCGCGATGGAAAGTTTATCGCAGGTCATGTTCAAGCTGACTAACTACGTCATGCTCTTCGCGCCGTTCGGGGTCGGCGCGGCCATGGCTCACACCATCGCATCGCAAGGCCCCGGCGTGCTCGTTAGTCTGGGCCAACTCATTTTTACCTATTACCTCGCGCTCATCATTTTCATGTTGTCGATCTTCGGGCTGGTCATGTTCGTCGCGCGAATTCCGGTGCGACAATTCATCCGCGCCGTGCGCGAGCCGGCCACGATCGCGTTTGCGACTACGAGCAGCGAGTCGGCTATGCCCAAAGCGATGCAGGCGATGGAACGCCTCGGCGTGCCCCGACGCATCGTCGCCTTTGTCATGCCGACCGGTTATTCGTTCAATCTCGACGGCTCGATGATTTTTCTCGGAGTCACTTCTGTCTTCATCGCACAAGCGGTCGAATCGACCACCGGCCAGCATTTCGGTTTTGGCCAGCAGCTCATGATGATGCTGACCTTTATGGTGACATCCAAAGGGATCGCCGGCGTGCCGCGTTCCTCCATTCTGGTATTGCTGGCGACGTTGTCGAACTTGCTTCCGGCCCAGAGCGCAGCCATCGGCGTCGCAATCGTATTAGGCATCGATGCGTTGATGGACATGGGCCGCTCGGCCATGAATCTGATTGGAAATTGTCTGGCCACCGCGGTGGTGGCGCGTTGGGAAGGAGACTTCGACGACAACCGCGCGCGTATCTTCGGCACCGCAGCAGAAGCGGAGTTGGATTTGAAATCCGGCAACATGGCCTTTGCCGACGCCGTCGCCCAAGGCGACTAAGATCGACATCTACCATCCGACTTAACGTCGTTGGCGATGTAACGCTGTCGCCGGATCGATCCCAATCCGCCGCAACAATTCGGGAAATCGCGAGTCGGAGTGCAACGGCCGAAACTCTCTCGCCTGCGCGATCGAGTGAATGGAACCGGAATGCTCCGCAATCGCGCGCTCGATCCAGCGGATCGCTTCGTCTTTTTCGCCAAGCGCCACATAAACCGACGCGATTTGCTCGCCCGAAAAATATTTCGTGTTGGCGATGTCGATTAACTGGCGCAGAACTTTTCTCGCTTCCTCCGCTCGGCCTAACCGCGCATAGGTGATCGCAAGACCGGCATCCGGTTGTTTCCGCGTTTGCGCCACGCGCAAATAAATCTCCAGCGCTTCCTTTAATTTTCCCTGTTCGCGATAGACGAGGGCTAAGCTCGGCTCGAAGTAAACATAATCGGGATCGATATCCATCGTTCGCTTGGCCGCAGTGAACGCGTCGTCGAGTAGATCATTCGTCACATAAATCACGACTTCGAAGTTACCGATGATGGGCGATAACGGATCGAGTCGCGCCGCCGTCTTCATGTGCGCGATTCCTTCATCGAAAAATCCATCGGTTGTTCGCTGCAACGCTATCGAAAAATGCGCCACCGCGGAATTCGGATCGATCTCGAGCGCTCGCTTTACGTCCGCCGACGCGCCTTTTAAATTCCAAGCCATTACGCGCTTTCCTTCGGCGAAATAACACAGCGCTTCTGCATCCCGTTCGTCGAGAGCGAGCGCTTTCGCAGCCGCCTGTTCGATCTTTGGATAAGCTTCGGCCGGCTTTACAAATGCGTCGGCCAGCCAATCCCAATCTTTCGCGATGCCCGTCCAGGCCCGGCTCAGCTTTGGATCCTTCTCTAAGGCGCGTTCGAAAAAATTCAGGCTCTTTCGCAATTCCGCCTCACTGCTCTTATTCGAAAGATAGAGACCTTGCAAATAAAGGTCGTAGGCCTCCGTGTTCTGCTGCATGCGCGGCCGTGGCGCGACCGCGAGCTTGATCTTGAGTGCATCGACAATCGCGCGCGTGATTTCGTCCTGCACCGCGAACACGCCTTTCAACTCGCGCTCGAATGTCTCCGACCAAATGTGAAAGCCGTCGCGCGCATTAATTAACTGCGCTGTGATCCGAATCCGATCGCCATCGCGCCGAAGGCTGCCTTCCAGAACCGTTGCGACGTTGAGCTTCTTCGCGATCTCGCCCGCGTCCGCGCTCTTCCCTTTAAATGAAAATGACGAAGTGCGCGCGACCACGCGCAATCCTTCGATCTTCGCCAGCGCATCGAGAATCTCTTCGCTCATCCCATCGCAAAAATATTCCTGATCGCGCGCCTGGCTAAGATCGACAAAGGGAAGCACCGCGATGCTTTTTTCCGACGCGACCGGAAGCGGCGCGGGCAATACCGCCGTGTGCCGACGATAAAAAGAAATCGCGCCGCCAAGTCCGAGTAGCAAAAGAATGATCGCCGCTGCGATTCCGCCTCGGCGCAGAAACATCTGCTGGCGCGCACTCGTTCGAGCGTCGTCTCGCGCGCGCTTTAACTTCGTGGGCAAACTCGAATTCCCGATTTCATCCGTATAAAAATTTACCAACGAAATCTTTTGCCCATGTTTCACTTCATGGTCACCGAGTTCGTATAATTTTTCGTTCCAGCGCGGCAGCGGCGCGAGATCGTAGGCGATGCGTTTCGACAAAAGAATGTGACCAGCGTCGCCGCAATCCATCACCCGCTGCGCCATGTCGATGCCGGCGCCGGCCACATTCGGCTGTCCGTTAAGATCGACAATCTTATTCACCGGGCCGCTGTGAATGCCCATCCGCACTTGAATCTCCGGATCGCTTTTCAACGCCGAAGCGATCTCCACCGCGCATTCCATCGCCGCTTCCGGATCGCCGAAAAATACCAGCGCCATTCCATCGCCGGTCGGCAGTCGGATCAATTTACCCGCGGCATCCGCCACGCGGAATCGCGTGCTGCCCCGCACAATGTCGTTCAACTCCGCCATCAATTTCGTTTGTCGATCGATCAGCAGCTTCGAGTAACCGACCACATCCATCGTCAGGACGTGCGCGATCTCGAGTT
>JBDUDM010000137.1:0-4142 GCA_040002925.1 Spartobacteria bacterium
AGCTTCGGCGGAAAGCGAGCGCCATCGCTCTGGCTTGGCGGCGGCTTTTGGCATGTGGAATAGACCTAACGAGAACAAGATCAGCGACGCTTACCGGGAGCGGGCGCGGATCGGAGGTGGAATGGTGTGGTCATAAAAAGTGGGGGGTGTCGTTCCAATTCGAGGAAGGCCGTCAATAGCTCATCTGTTTTGACGATGAATCGGCCGGGATGAGCTCGATACCTCAAAGGTCTCGCTAAGAATCTAAAGACCAGCCTGGAAGAAGAGAAGAAGCAGGGCTTGGTCGTGAGCTATAAAGTGTTACTCGGCGAGGCCTCAGCGCCCGGTGATTATAACATCATGAACCTGGTGGAATACAAGAATATGGCGGCACTGGATAACCTTAGATTGCGGTGGCCGGTTGCACCACGACTTATCTCGGATCGGAGGAAGATTTGTTAGGCCGGACCGCCCAGGCGATTGTCGATGCCAAAGTGGTCGGCTGGTTTCAGGGACGAATGGAGTGGGGTCCGCGCGCGCTCGGGAACCGATCTATCCTGGCCGACCCGCGCCGGGCCGACATGAAGGAGATTCTTAATGCGAAGATTAAACGTCGGGAATCGTTCCGGCCATTCGCGCCGTCGATCTTGCGTGAAGCGGTTTCGGAATGGTTCGAGCAGGATGACGATGTGCCGTTCATGATGCAGGTCTTTCAGGTGCGCTCGGCCAAACGTTTGTTCATTCCGGCCGTGACCCACCTCGACGGCAGCGGCCGTTTGCAAACCGTGCACAAAGAAACGAATCCGCGCTATCACGCCTTGATCGACAAGTTCCGCGCGCTCACCGGCATTCCGATGGTGTTGAACACGTCTTTCAACGAGAACGAACCAGTCGTCTGCTTTCCCGAGGAAGCGCTCGATTGTTTCCTGCGCACCAATATGGATGTGCTGGTGTTAGGGAATTTTTTAGTGCAACGAGTTTAACTACGCGCATGAAAGCGGAGGACATTCGAACAATTTTCCGGAAGCGGGGACGGCCGCAATATATTGCCGATGCCGCTCTCCTACGCGATATTCTGAAACACGAAACCGGTAACCGTATTTCGTAATATGCGCTCCTCTCCGAATTCACCTTCGCCAGACGAACGTGCGGCTTGGCGTGCGCACAATTTGCAAACTCTCGCAGAATCTGTCGCCCTCTCGTTTGATCAGAAAATGGCAATCCTGGAAAACCTGGAACAGGTCGCCATCGCTATGGGTTATCAACGTGATTTGGCGACCGGACGTCTGAGTAAAACGCGCCAGGATCTGGTCGACCGATGACTCAAGAGGAACTCTATTCAGATCCGGGCTGGCAGTGGTGCACCGCGGAAGGAGCCGAGCTGCACACCTTGCTCATCGGGCTGCAAACCACGTTCCGCGAAAAGCTGGAATGGCTCGAAGAGGCCGAAACCCTCACGCTGAAAATGCGCGCAAGTCGGGAAGAAGCGCGAAGATCGACAATCACCTAACCGATCCGATTCTCCCATCTTCCAACTCCCATCTCCGATCTCCGATCTCCCAGCTCCGATGCGTCTTTTCCGCGATCTCCTTCGACTCTTTGACCGCCGTGAACGGTGGAAGCTCGCGCTGATTTCTCTTCTCCTCTTTGGCGGCTCACTTCTCGAAGTCGTCGGCATCGGCGTCATTCTTCCGTTTGTGAAAATCGTCGGTGAGCCCGACTCGATTTTGCGGAACGAGCGAATGTCCCCATGGCTCGCTTACCTCAAGATCGACCACGCGCGCTCCATTACCCTCGCCGCCTGTGTCGCCCTTCTGATCCTCTCGCTTTTTAAAGGCGTCTATCTCGCGCTTACCATGCGCACCGCCTACCGATTCATTTATCGCAAGGTGCTTTCGTTAGGCCGGCAACTGCTCACTAACTATTTGCGCGTCCCGTATCTGTTTCATCTCCATCACAACACCGCCGATCTCGTCAAGAACATCACGGTCGAGACCGAGACCGTTGGCAACGTTTTGAAATTCGCGCTCTTCCTGCCCGCCGAATTCATCGTCATGGTCGGATTGCTCGCAGTCCTGGTCTGGGCCGAGCCGGGCACGGGGTTGATCGGCATCGCCGGACTCGGTGCATTGATGTGGGCCCTTTCCGCGTTTACCCGCAAAGAACTTGCGCGCACCGGCAAGATTCGCAGCGACGAGCAGGCCCGCATGATGCAATGGGTTAATCAATCGCTTGGCGGAATCAAGGAAGTGAAACTGCTCGGGCGCGAAGATTTTTTCGCGGACGCGGTGTCGCGTTCCGGCGAACGTTACACCCGCGCGTTGCGTCGTAGCTCGCTCCTCGGCGAATTGCCGCGCGTCATCCTGGAAACATCGGCTGCGCTGGTCATCGTCGTCTTCGTGTTGGTAGTGGTTCTATCGGGACGCGACATGAAGACGGTGGTCGGCGCGCTGGCCGTTTTGGGAATGGCGATGGTGCGGCTGGTGCCATCGGCCAACCGCATTACCAAAGCGCTCCACGGAATTCGTTTCTACGCGGAAACGGTTCGCCTGATGAACGAAGGCCGCAGCATGGAGTTGGGAGCAGGGAGGACGGAGCGGGAACCCGTCGCGCTTTCGTTTAGATCGACCATCACCCTGGAAAATCTGACCTTTCATTATCCGGACGGCGCGGCCGCGTCGCTCCACGAAGTCTCGCTCGAAATTCCGCGCGGCGCGCGCGTCGCGTTCGTCGGCGCGTCGGGCGCGGGCAAAACTACGCTCGCGAATGTGCTTCTCGGATTACTGCAGCCGACCTCCGGACGTTTGCTTGTCGATCTTGTCGACGTGCGCGAAAACTTGCGCGCCTGGCAGGACCACCTCGGCTACATCCCCCAGGATATTTACCTGATCGACGACACCATTCGGCGAAATATCGCTTTCGGTTGGCCCGACGAAAAAATCGACGACGCCTCCGTCTGGCGCGCACTGGACGCCGCGCAATTGTCGATCTTCGTTCGAAAATTGGAAGGCGGTCTCGATGCCGAAGTAGGCGAACGCGGCGTGCGCATCTCCGCCGGCCAACGTCAGCGCATCGGCATCGCGCGCGCCCTTTATCACGACCCGGACGTGTTGCTCCTCGACGAAGCGACGTCGGCGCTCGATAACGAAACCGAGCGTCAATTTGCCGCCGCCATCGATCAACTGGCTGGGAGCAAGACCATCATCATCATCGCCCATCGCCTAACGACCGTGCGCGATTGCGACACCATCTACCTGCTCGATCACGGGCGGGTGGTTGCCTCGGGAACGTTCGACGACCTGCTGCGCGAACCGAAGTTCGCGCAGCAGGTCGTGGGAGATAGAAGATTGGAGATGCCAGCGTAGGAGATCGGAGAGCAGCGTTTCGCTTCCTCATCTTCCATCTTCCAACTATGATGAGATTCGAAGATTTGGAAGCATGGCAGAAGGCGAGGGGAGCCGTCCGGCAGATTTATGCGCTGACCCGTCACGACAATTTGCACCGGGACTTCGGGATTTGCGGTCAGGTGCAACGTGCTGCTGTATCGATCATGTCGAACATAGCCGAGGGCTTCGAGCGTTCGCACGTACAAGAGAAGTACCGGAGAGCTGCACTTCACCGCCTCTCGCGGAGACAATCAGTTTCATCGTCCCCGGAAGCGCGTACTCAACCAACGCCGTGACATCGCCGCGAACCAATCTCATTTCCGCACCTCGCATTCGCATCGGATTGATCAAAGCATTCCCATCTTTTCCGACGCTCAATCCTTTCACCGCGATCTCCGAGCCGGGACCGAGCGCTGCTGAAATCCCCGGGACCAACACGACCCACGCCTGCGCGTTTTCTTCGGTGACGATCGAATCGTCGTCCGAGAAGTGAGCAGAGGCGACAACGTTATCCTCTCGGTTAGAGCCCTGATGTATTAGCCTAACGGGTCCCTCCACCGCGAGCACCACACCTTTTACTTGGCGCGTGGTCTCGTGACACGCGCAGATCGAAAGACAACTCGCGAGCACGAACGCTCCCCGCAAGATCGACAAGAAGATGGCACCGCGTACGGGAGTCGAACCCACTTTAGCGATTTCGCGTCTTTGCGCGATCCTGCCGCAAATACGTGGTAAAACAGTGGTTATCTGCGAACAGGCAAAATCGACGGCCTGCTG
>JBDUDM010000004.1:0-41728 GCA_040002925.1 Spartobacteria bacterium
GATGTATCTTTCGAGCGAGCTGTTCATTAACGAGTTCATCGACGCGATCCAGAACAGCAATCTGGTTAAATTCCGGAAGCGTTATCGTCAGGCCGACCTGCTGTTGATCGATGACATTCAATTCCTCGGCGGCAAGGAACGCTCGCAGGAAGAATTCTTTCACACGTTCAACACGCTCTTCGACGGCCACAAACAGATTGTGCTCTCGAGTGACCGGCCGGCTTCGGAGATCGCGAATCTCGAGCATCGACTCGTCTCGCGTTTTGAATGGGGACTGACGGCGGAGTTGCAACCGCCCGCGGTGGAAACGCGCATGGCCATTCTGCGAAAGAAGGCGCGCATTTTGCAGATCAAACTTACGGACGAAGTATTCGAGTTCCTGGCCAATCGCATTCGCTCGAACGTGCGTCGCCTCGAAGGCGCGCTCATGCGCGTGGCGTCGTTCGCATCGCTCAGCGGTAAGGAACTCACGCAGGAAGTGGTCGAGCATTTGCTCAAGGACATCCTCCAGGAAGAGGCGCGCAATCAGATCACGATCGAGCAGATTCAACGGCGCGTGGCCGAACATTTCGACGTGCGTCTGGCCGATATGACGAGCAAACGCCGGCCGGCCAACATCGCGTTTCCGCGCCAGATCGCGATGTATCTCGCGCGCGAACTCACCAAAGCTTCGCTCAATGAAATCGGTGATGCGTTTGGCGGGCGCGACCATGGCACGGTGTTGCACGCGTGCAAGCTGGTGAAGAAGCGGATGAAAGAGCAGGACAGTATTCGCCAAACCATCTCGTTTATCGATAGCTCGCTGAAACGCTGAGTGAGATTGTCGATCTTGCCGCGCCAGACTTTGCGGTTGCCGAATAAAATCGCAGGCCTTACATCTTAAGCGCCGTTCATGAAATTTAGCGTTACCAAGGAAAAATTACTCGAAGGTTTGCAGCAGGTGCAAAACGTCGTGAGCACGCGGACGACGTTGCCGATCCTCTCGAACGTGCTTTTGCAAGCGAACGGGAACGAGGTTCATCTCACCACGACCGATCTCGATGTCGGCGTGCGCGGAAGTTTCGAGGCGCAGGTGGAAAAAGCGGGCGCGACCACTTTGCCGGCACGGCGCTTGTTCAACATCGTGCGCGAATTGCCTTCGAGCGAAATTCAGATCGACATCGACGGGAAAAACGCCGCTTCCATCCGCAGCGGCCAAAGCTTTTTCAAGATTCTCGGATTGCCGGAAGAAGAATTTCCGCCGTTGCCGAAATTCGAGGACGCCAAGGTCGTCACCATTCGCCAGAAAGATTTGCGCGACGGTTTGCGCAAGACCGCCTACGCCATCTCGACTGATGAAACGCGCTACGTCCTCAACGGCGTTCTCTTCAGCTTCAAAGAGAACAAGCTGACGCTGGTCGCGACCGATGGCCGCCGACTCGCCATGGTCGACATCGAACTGGAATTTCCGCGCAGTCACGAAGCCGACATCATTGTTCCAACGAAAGCGGTGACGGAACTGGGCCGTCTTCTCACTGAGGAAGGCGACGTGAAAGTCAGTGTCGGCACGGGACAGATAGCCTTCGATCTGAACAAGACCTTGCTGGTTTCAAAATTGATCGAGGGGAATTATCCGAACTATCGCCAGGTCATTCCTTCGGAAGCGAAGGAGCGCGTCACGCTCGAGCGCGAAACATTTTTGAATTCGCTGCGCCGCGTTTCGCTGCTGGCGAGCGACAAATCGAATTCGATCAAGCTGAGTTTCAACAAGAACAACATCGACATCACCGCGAACACGCCGGAAGTTGGTGAAGCGAAGGAATCCCTGGCCGTCGTTTACAAAGGCCGCGAATTTTCCATCGCGTTCAATCCCGAATTTCTGATGGCGCCGCTGCGCAATCTGACTGAGGACGAAATCTTTCTCGATCTCATCGACGAGATGAGTCCCGGCGTGCTCAAGATCCAGACGCCGTTTCTCTACGTGCTGATGCCGATGCGCATCAGCTCTTAATGTGGCGCGAGCGTCTCGCTTGCGCACTTGCGGGGACGCAACCGGGACGGTTACGCTACAATTCGGAGCGCTTCGCGCACAAGATCGACATCTAACTTTCGCAGGTCGCCGTTCGGCGCCCGAATTACGCGAACGTTTTCGTTCAGCGGCGCCCACACATTGGGATCAGTCGGCCCGAAAAGCAGAATGCATTTCGCGCCCACGGCCGCGGCCAAGTGCGAGATGCCGCTGTCGTGTCCGACAAAGATCGTGTTCGTCAGGACCGCAGCGAGTTGGGGCAGCGGAAGATTCTTCGCGAAACGTACATGTCGATCTTGCCATGCCGTCGCTCGTTCGGTGTCGGCTTCGCCCGCGACAATGATGAGCGAGCCGGGCAAATTATCTCCGAGTTCGATCCAATTTTGCAGCGGCCAATTTTTCTGTTCGCTTCCGCTGCCCGGGTGCAAAGCGAGCGTCGGCTCGTTTAGCCCGGCGAGAAACTCACGGGCGAATTGTCGATCTTCGGTAGAAGGAAAAATCTTCGCCGTGAAATCCGCGACATCGATCCCGTATTTCGTGATCGGTTCTGCCAGTTGCCGCGCCGCATGCGAGTGATTGTCGATCTTCGCCAGGCCGATCAAAATCTTGCGCGCGCCGGCCCGGCGCAGATTCGTTTCGAAAATCTGATCGGGATCGTAAAGATAGCTGATGATCAGATCGAAGCCGGCGAAGTATTCGCGCAGCTCGGACGAAAGCACGGAGTCCTTCGCAAAGAAACCGGAGATAGCGGCGTATTCGATCGAGCGGACCGCTTGCGCGTAGAAACGCTGCTCGGCCAACACGGCGATATGTTGGTAACCAAGAATCTCGATGTGCGCGGCGGGAAATCTATCGCGCAATGCCTTCAGCGTCGGCAGCGTCAGGATGAAATCACCGATGGCACCGCCGCGGATTACGAGAATCCGATTCAATAAACGGTGAAGGCGAGCGCAAGCAGCGCCACGCCGTAGAGCAAGGTGAGAGCGTGAAGAAACCGCCAGCGGCTATGGCGGCGCGCGCTCCAATCAATTTGATCGCGCAAAAGATACGGCATCGTTACCCAGAATAGGCCGACGACGATGAGGATGTAGGCGAACACGGTCAGCACGAGACGCACTTGTTCGTAACGCAGGAAAGCGGCGTCGAGAAGAGGCTCGGCCGCGAGCAGACAAAGAATCCCGAGCGCCCGGACGGCGAGAAATTCATCCACGAAACGCAACACCAAGACGTAACCAATCGGCAAACCGATAAGTAAGGGCCGGCGAAACGGAGCGAACTCGCCCATCTCCATGGTGGCCAGCAACCAAAAGCTCCAGATCAGCGCGATGGTGAGCAAAACGATGCCGACGATGCGCGAGCGCGGCAGACCTTTAGCCAGGCGTTGAGAAAAACCGGGGTTCACCATTCCGGGCAAACTGAGTGCGATTAAAACCAAGCCGGTGACGAGCGCGGCGGCGCGCAAAGAGAAATGATAAATCATTGAGCGGCGTCAGGTTTGCACGAGCGGCGTTCCATACAAGCTGAATCCATTCGCGCGCTCTACTCTAAGATCGACAAGTTGTCCGACGTGTTCGTCGCGGCCTTCGAAGACGACGATCTTGTTCGTGCGCGTGCGACCGCTCAGCCGGCTCGCGTTTGTCCGGCTCGGTCCTTCGCAAAGAATTTCCACTTCCTGGCCGACCATTCGTTTATGCGCGCGATGGGTGGCGGCATCGACGATGGCAAGCAAATCGCGGTTGCGCGTTTCCTTCGTTTGTTCGTCGACCTGCTCCGTCATTTCCGCCGCCGGCGTTTCCCGTCGTGGCGAATAGCGAAACACAAACGCGTTGTCGAACTCGAGCTCGTTAACTAAGTCACGCGTTTGTTTGTAATCGTCGTCGGTTTCGCCGGGGAAACCGACGATGATGTCGGTGGTGAGCGCGATGCCGGGTCGGGCCTGACGAAGGCGATGGACAAGATCGACATATCGTTCCGCGGTGTAAGCGCGATGCATCGCTTTCAAAATGCGATCGGATCCGGATTGCAGCGGCAGATGCACGTGCTCGGCTAATTTCGGCAAGCGCGCGAATGCGTTCACCAGATCGTCGCGAAATCCGATCGGGTGCGGCGAAGTAAATCGCAATCGCTCGAGGCCATCGACCGCATGCACCGTGTCGAGCAACTGCACAAACGGACTGTGATTGTCGATCTTAGGAAATTCATGGCGGCCGTAGAGATTCACGATCTGGCCGAGAAGCGTCACTTCTTTGACGCCGCGTTCGACCAGTCCGCTAACTTCGCGAACGATTTCCGCGATCGATCGGCTGCGTTCCGCGCCTCGCGTCCGCGGCACGATGCAAAACGTGCAATGCATGTTGCAGCCTTGCATGATCGAGACGAACGCGGTCGCTTGTTTCGCTGAAAGCTGTTGTGCGCGGATTGTTTCCTGCGATCCCGCTTCGTCGGCAAGATCGACAATCGAAAAGCGCGGGTCGTCCATGCGCCGGTGCCGCTTAATCTCGACCGCATCTGCGACGTAATCCGCCACGCGATGAAATTTCTGCGTGCCGATGACAAGATCGACATGCGGAAGATTTTGAAGCAGCGCCGCGCCGCGGGCTTGGGCCATGCAGCCGAGAAACCCGAAAACGACATGCGGCCGGTCCTTCGCCATGCGACCGAGCATACCCATTTTGCCGATCGCTTTCTGGTCGGCCATATCGCGCACGCTGCAGGTGTTTAGCAACACCACATCGGCATCGATCTCATTCAACGCGCGCTCGTAGCCGCGCTCGAGCAATGAATGCGCGACCTGCTCCGAGTCGCGCTCGTTCATCTGGCATCCATATGTCTTGATGAAAAATTTTGGCATCGAATCGGCGGCAATCATACACCGGGCCGCGGGTGACGCCACGAAGAGATGATCGCCCTTCCAAGATGTCGATCTTTCCGATTAAATCTCCCGCGCGTGAGTAACGAAGTCCCGGCAATCGGAATCATCGGCGGCAGTGGTTTGTATCACATGGAAGGAGTGCGCGATGCCACCGAGCACAAGATCGACACTCCATTCGGTTCGCCCTCCGATGTTCTGTTCGGCGGTAAACTCGGCGAACGTCAGGTTTATTTTCTGCCGCGGCATGCGCGCGGCCATCGCATTCTGCCGCACGAATTAAATCATCGCGCAAACATCTGGGCGCTCCGCTCACTTAACGTGCGCTGGATTATTTGCGTGACCGCGGTCGGCAGCTTACAGGAAAAATACGCGCCCCGCGATGTGGTGTTGCCGTCGCAATTTTATGACCGCACGACGTTTCGCACCGGGCACACCTTTTTCGGCGAAGGAATCGCGGCCCACGTTTCGTTCGCGGAACCGATCAGCACAAATTTGCGCAACATCCTGGCCGAGTCGGCCAGTTCGCTCGGCGTCACCGCTCACAACGGCGGCACCTATGTGAACATGGATGGCCCGGCGTTTTCGACTCGCGCGGAATCGGAATTAAATCGCCGGCACGGCTTTGACGTTATCGGCATGACGAATTTGCCGGAGGCGAAATTGGCGCGCGAAGCGGAGATCGCGCTGGCGACGATGGCGATGATTACGGACTACGATTGCTGGAAGGTGGAGGAGGAGCCGGTCTCGGCGCAGGCGGTGTTCGGCCATCTCGTGGCCAACGCTGAGACGGCGAAGAAGATTTTGGTCGATGTGATTCCGCGGATTCCCACGGAGCCAAACTGGCCGGAGCATACCGCGCTCGATGCGGCTCTGACCACGGAACGCAAACTCTGGCCAGGATCGACAATGGAAAAGCTGGGGCCGATTTTGAGCCGATTCGCCTAGACTGAAAAAAGTTCTTGCCTGTCGCGACGAATTTATAGTAATTATAAGCATCGTCCGATTCCTAATTAAGCCACGTATGAATCGAAACCGCAGCTTGCCTACTCGGCCTCGTTTTACTCCCAGCCTGTTCGACCACGAGTCAGACCACGGCCAGTCATCAATCGCTCGAGCAACGCTTGAACGCGAAATACGCCAGCGTTGACAACACCAGCGTTGAGCCCGCGCCTCCCGCGGCAGGTCCTGAAGATATTCCCGCAGGAGGCCCGAACGAGCCGGAGCGGAACCCATCGGTGGTTCCATTGCCGTTGCTCCGTTATTGGGCGTCTTCGCGCACGCCATAACGGCGACGCAGTCTTAAATTTCGAAGCGCGCAACTTGAAGTTGCGCGTTTTCGCGTACGGAAGCGCCGTAATCAAGATGTCGATCTAACGAGCGGAGTTAACCGTTCGTCAGGCCCCAGGAGAGCAGTGCGGATGCGTCCCGCCAGACTCCGGCTTTGCTGTCGCCGAGCACGACGACGATGACGTCCTTGCCCGGTCGGGCGCCGCTCGCGATCAGGCAATGGCCAGCCGCTTCGGTGTATCCGGTCTTCATGCCGTTGCAGTAGGGAAGTTGTCTCAGAACTTTGTTGGTGTTCTCGAGCTCACGAGTGCGGCCGTTGGCATAACGAAACACCAGTTGCGGCAGGCGGACGATCGAACGAATCGTCTCGTTCCCATACGCGACGCGGGCGATCAGGGAAAGATCGCGGGCGCTGGAATATTGCCCGGGAATCGGCAGGCCGTTCGGATTTACGAAATGCGAATGGTTTGCGCCCAGTTCGCGCGCGCGCTGATTCATGACCGCGGCGAAGGCTTCGATACTGCCGGCGTTATCGCGGGCGAGACAACGCGCGACATCGTTAGGGCTTTTGACCAGCAGGGCGCGAAGCAGATCTATGCGTTGATAGTTATCGCCTGGTCGAATGTTCAGCTTCACCGGTTCGGCGAGGGTGTCGACCTGCTCGACAACCACTTGTCGATCTAAGAATCCATGCTCCGCGACGATGAGGGCCGTCAATAATTTCTGCGTGCTGGCCGCAGCACGAACTTCATCCGGATTTTTTTCGTAAAGGATTTGGCCGGTGCGCGCATCGATCATCATGACCGATTTCGCTCCCGTGCGTGGAACGCCGCCCGGTTCCCGCGCCAGCGGCAATTCGGGCGCAGCGGGGCGCGGAGCTTTTGCGACCGGATTGCTCTTCTTGCGCGCCGGTTTTGGGGTGGGCGTTGATTCGTCTTCCGAATCGACCGCTTTCGCTTTGGGAAACCGCCGCTCGACTCCGGTTGGCCGCACCGCGTTCGATTCATCCTGCGCAAAAACGCCGAAGCCGATGAAGGCCGCGCACAAATAGAAAATGCAAAAACGCGCAGTCTTCATCGGGTCGGACAGTAGCGGCAAAGCTTTGCGGCGCGCAAGTGGATCGTCACGATGTCGATCTTACGATTTCGCCCGCTCGATCAATTCGATCTCGTAGCCTTCCGGTGCATCGACGAACGCAATCCGTCCGCTGCTGCTGGAATGCGGGCCGTCTGAAAGAGGATAACCTTTCGCCGCCGATGTGCGCGCGAATTCATCAAGATCGTCTACCTCAAACGCGAGATGGGTCAGGTCCGCTCCCACCTTCACCGGGCCGCTCTCATCGAATTTACAGATCTCGATTTCTTCCTCGCTGCCCGGCGCTTTAAAAAACACCAGCTGCGAGCCGCGAGCGGAAGTGTGCCGGCGAATTTCCTCCAGCCCGAGCACATCGCGATAGAATGCGACCGTCTTCTCGAGATCGTTCACGCGATACCGCGTATGTAACAGTTTCTTGATCATCGCGTATCTTATTGCCCCGTTTACCGATTAAACTCAAACTTCCACGAATGAAATTTGTAATCGCCGCCACCGGCGCGAGCGGCACGATCTACCTGCAACGCCTGCTCGAACAGATCGACGCCAGCGCGAATGAAGTGCATCTGGTCATGAGCGGCCATGCTAAACAGGTTGCCGCGCAGGAGGTCGATGAGCTGAAAATTCCTGCTGGGATCGCGCAGCACGGTGAGAACGATCTCAACGTTCCATATGCGAGTGGATCGGCGCGATTCGACGCCATGGTCATTATTCCCTGCTCGATGTCGACGGTCGGCCGCATCGCATCGGGATCCGGGGAGAACGCGTTGCTGCGCGCGGCCGACGTTTTCCTAAAAGAGCGGCGCAAACTCATCATCGTTCCGCGCGAGACGCCGTGGAGTCTCGTGCACGCGCGCAACATCGTCACGCTGCTCGAGGCCGGCGCGATTGTGTTGCCGGCGATCCCGTCGTTCTACAGCCGGCCGAAATCGATTGTCGATCTTGTCGACACCGTGGTTTGGCGCGTCCTCGATCAACTCGGCTTGCCGAGTGCCCGCGCGTATCGCTGGAAGGATTCGGAAACGCCGGAACCAAATTGAAAATCCAAGGCCGGCCGGCGCGTTGGCTCATCGCGTTTGGTTTTTATCTCCTCCAGATTTGGGCCCGGACGATTCGCTACGTCGTCGACGATCGCGTCGGAGTGATGGGCGCGCCGATCACCGAAAACTTTATCGGCGCGCTTTGGCATAATCGGTTGTTAATGTTTCCGTTCATCCTGCGCCGATTTTTTCCAAATCGCCACGGCGCCGCGCTCATCAGCGCGAGTCGCGACGGCGATCTCTTGACCGATGCGATCAAACGCTTCGGTTTCGATGTCGTTAGGGGCTCAAGCTCTCGTCTTGGCGCCACCGCCATTTTCCAGTTGAGCGATGTGCTCGCGCGCGGCGGCGACGTCGTCATCACGCCCGATGGGCCGCGCGGACCCGCTTACGAGATCGGACCCGGCACGGTTTTCCTCGCGCAAAAAACCGGCGCGGACATTCTGCCGCTGAGCATGGAATACTCGGCTTGCTGGCGGGTGAAGAGTTGGGACCGCTTCATTATCCCGCGGCCGTTTTCCACCATTCGGGTCGTCGTCGGCCAACGCCATCACGTCGCCGCGACCTCGACCGACGAGGAATTCGAAGCGGAGCGATTGCGTTTGCAGAATGCGATGATGGCGCTGGTTGAAATGCGCTGAGTCATTTAGTTTTCGCGCGTGAGCAACCTGATCGACGGCCGCGCCATCGCCGAAAAAGTATATGTCGATCTTCGTCGCGAAATTGCGGAGCTAAAGTCGCGCGGCGTTACGCCGGGGCTTGCCGTTGTTCTGGTCGGCGAAGATCCTGCGTCGCGCGCCTACGTTCGATCGAAGGACAAGATGAGCCGCGAGCTCGGATTGCATTCCGCGAAACTGGAATTGCCCGCCACGACCTCGCAGGAGGAATTGCTCGCGCGCGTCGCCGAGTTGAACCGCGATGAATCGATTCACGGCATTCTCGTGCAATCGCCGCCGCCGCAACAAATCGATGAGGTGGCAATCGTGCGCGCGCTTGATCCGCGCAAAGACGTCGATGGTTTTCATCCCGAGAACGTCGCGAAACTCGCGCTGGGCGATCCGACTGGTTTCGTTCCATGCACGCCGCTCGGCATTCAACGTCTGCTCATCGAGAGCAAGATCGACATCTCCGGCGCGCACGCCGTTGTTCTCGGCCGCAGCATGATTGTCGGAAAACCGATCGCGCTTTTGCTAATGCAAAAAGGAAAAGGCGGCGATGCGACTGTAACGGTCGTGCATTCGCGCAGCCGTAACTTGGAAGCGATCACGCGCTCGGCCGACATTGTCATCGCAGCGATCGGTCGCGCCGGATTTGTAAAAGCCGAACACGTTCGCGATGGCGCGGTGGTGATAGACGTCGGCATTAATCGCGTGGAAGACGCGAAAGCGGAGCGCGGTTATCGGCTCGTCGGCGATGTCGATTTTGACGCAGTCTCGAAAAAGGTCGCCGCGATCACGCCCGTTCCTGGCGGCGTCGGGCCGATGACCATCGCGATGTTGATGTCGAACACGGTCAAAGCCGCCCGTCAATTATCCACCTAAACTTGACCGGTTAAACCGGTCAAGTTGATGGCGTCACTGCCGGCAGGTGGGTTGGCAGAGGGCGTTGCTACGCCGATGTGATTTTACGCGTGAGTAAACGCAAGATTGATGGCTGAATCTTTTCCGCCTGGACGAACTTTGACGCTACGCGTGGCGATAAGACGGCGGCGCGGGCGAGTTGGTTGATCCACAAACGTCCGCGATACATCGCGGCATGTGCGCGACTGAATTCGCGCAAAGTTGATTGTCGATCTTCCAGCCGCAGAAGTTTTGCGATCGCGTCTGCCGCGAGTTCGCCCGAGCGTAGCGCATAATAAATTCCTTCGCCGGTAAACGGCTCAACCACGCGCGCGACGTCGCCGATTAGGAAAAGATTGTCGTGCGCCGGCGGTAAAGGCGCGCGGGTGAGCGGCGTGATCGTCCGCCACGGATGGTCGGAGGGAATATGGAATTCTTTGAGCGCCCAAGCTTTCAGCGCATCGATGTCGGTCGGTTTCGCGACGAGACAAAGATTCAACTCGCGCTCATTTACCGGCGCTTGGCCCGAATAACCTTCACGGAGGAATTGCAGGACGACGCGATTCCCGAAGCCGTTAGGCAACGGAATGTGCGATTGCAGCGCGACGCGTTCGCGCGCAGACCGCGGAAGCAAATTGCGCAAGCGCGCGACGGTGGAGTTGCGTCCGTCGGCGGCGACGAGAACTTTGGCGCGCACAGCGTCATGGACGATGTCGATCTTCCAATCGCCCCAGCGCGTCTTCTCAATTGCGCTGACAATGGTCGATTCGCGAACTTCGGCGCCGAGTTCGAGCGCACGGGACAGAAGCAGTTCGTCGAAGAGACTGCGTTTGATTGCGATTTCGGCGTTCTCTCTCGCCGGAAGATCGACATGTACTCGCGCGCCGTTGATCGCGATAAACTCGACGGCATCGAGCTGGCCATGCGCGGAAGCGCGCACGCGATCGGCGACCTCAAGCCGGCGCAAGACCGGCCAGCACGCCGGATTCAAACAATCGCCGCAGACTTTCTCGCGCGGAAATTTCTCGCGTTCGATGACAATCGTGCGCAATCCAGCCGCCGCGCAGAACGCAGCGCAGGTCGATCCGGCCGGACCCGCGCCGACGATTGCAACATCAAACATGATTGTCGATCTTGTAGGAGATGGCGCTGGTCACAAAAGAAAAACCGGATTTGAGCAAGAAGGTGCACGAAGTGCCGCACAAGCCCGGCGTGTATTTAATGCGCGATCGGTTCAATCGCGTGATTTATGTCGGCAAAGCGCGTGATCTCCGCAAGCGGGTCAGTTCGTATTTCATGCCGTCGAAGATCGCGGTGGCCGATTTGAAAACGCGCGCGCTGCTCGATGCGGTTTGGGATTTTGAGACGCACGTCGTTCGCAGCGAAGCCGAGTCGCTCTTGCTCGAAGGCAAGTTGATCAAGGAATATCGGCCGCGTTACAACATTTCGTTTCGCGACGATAAACGATTTCTGCTGGTCAAGATCGACATGGCGGAAGATTGGCCGCGGTTTCGGCTGGCGCGGTTCAAGAAGGATGACAATGCGCGCTACTTCGGGCCGTATGCGCAGGCGGGCGCGCTGCGGCAGACTCTGAATTTCATGCGCAAGAAATTTGGCGTGCTCACGTTTGGTCGCGGCTCGCCGACTCCTCGGGAATTAAAATCATCGACCTACCAGGTGCCGATGCGATTGAGCGAAATCACAGCTGAGCAATATCGTGAGCGCGCGGCGCAGGCGTGCGAGTTTCTCGAAGGGCATTCGCGGGAATTAATCAGCGCGCTCGAAGACGAAATGCGCAAGGCCGCGGACAAGATGGATTTCGAGAAGGCGGCGGAGTTGCGCAACATGGTGGACGACGTTCGCAATACGACAAGATCGACAAGGAGATTCACGCGCGGAAGTTTGCCGAGCACGATCGATCCCGTCGCGGATGTGCAGGCGCTGGCCGACGCGTTGCAACTGACGCGGCTGCCGCGCGTGATGGAGTGCTTCGACATCTCGAACATTTCCACGACGCACGTGGTGGCATCGATGGTTTGTTTTCGCGAAGGCGTGCCGGACAAGGATAATTATCGGCGCTATCGCGTGCGGACGGTGCAAGGGCAGGATGACTTTGCCAGCATGGCGGAGGTCGTTAGGCGAAGGTATTCGCGCGTTTTGCTGGAAGCGCGGGAAACGAATCCGGACGCGGCGGAATTTTCGCAGGAGGACGCGCTCGAAGCAATGCGGCGGATTGAAAGTGGCGCAAGCGTCCCGCTTGCGGTTGATCGAGACTCGCAAGCCGGAGGCTCGCGCCACATTAATCTGCCCGATCTGATCATTGTCGATGGAGGGAAGGGACAGCTCTCCTCGGCCTGTCGCGAGTTGCAGCGGCTGGGGCTGCATGAGCTGCCGATTATCGGGCTGGCGAAAGAACACGAAGAAATCTATCGGCCCGGTCGCGCGTTGCCTCTGCAACTTTCTCTCGATTCGGGCGCGCTGCGATTGCTGCAGCGGATTCGCGATGAAGCGCATCGGTTTGCGAACACGTATCATCAGTTGCTGATGAAGAAGCGAATCGGCGAGAGCATTCTCGATGATTGTCCCGGCGTGAGTCAGAACCGGAAAAATTTGCTGCTGCGAAAATTTGGATCGGTCAATCGCTTGCGAAAAGCGAGCGTGGAAGAGATCGCGCAGACCGAAGGCATCGGCTCGAAGCTGGCCGAGGATGTGCATCGATTCTTGCAGCGGCATTGACGCTGCGATCTTGCGAACGAAGATGTCGATCTTGCGATGAAGCGTCTGGCTCTCATTTTTGTTTTCGCGGTGGGGACGGCTTTCGGCCAAACGCCGCCCGCCCCGAGCGCGAGTCCGAGTCCTTCGTCGGCCGGAACGGACGAAGAAGCCATCGTTCCGACGTTCGAAACGCAGAAGCTGGCGCGGACTTACACGCTCGATATCCCGGCGCCGCGCGGGCAAATCGTGGATCGCTACGGCGTGCCGCTCGCGCAAAATCGTTTGAGTTACAATCTCGGGGTCAGTTTTTCGACGCCGCTTGATTTTTCCGACGCGAAGGCGGTTTCGTTTGTCAGAGAGCAGATCGGGCAGGCGGAGAAGTTACTCGGGCGAACGATTAAAATCTCGGACGAAGCAATTATCCGGCATTACCGCAATCGCGGGATCATGCCGTTGGAGATCGCGCAGAATTTGCCGCAGTCGGATTACGACGAAGCGAAGGATGGAATCAAGCCGCCGATGGTGGTGCGGCCGATTTATGTTCGCACTTATCCAAATGGAAAAGTGGGCGGACAGGTCGTGGGCTATACGGGAAGGACCGGCCGGAATCCTGACGGCATCGTCGATAATCACGAAACGCTCTGGCCGGAGACGGAAGGACGCGAAGGCCTCGAGCAGACCTTCAACGAGATGCTCAAGGGCAAACACGGCGAATACAAACTCACATTCGACAAAGATGGGCGGAAGACCTCGGAGAAGTTAGTGACGCCGCCCGTTTCTGGTGACACGGTCGTGACGACGCTCGATTTGCGTTTGCAGGAGCTGGCGGAGAAAGCGCTGGAATCGAAAGCGAAACGCGGCGCGATTGTGATTGTCGATCCTAACAACGGCGACGTGCTCGCGCTGGCGTCGTGGCCGACCTACAACCCGAACGCTTTCATTCCGTCGATCTCGGCCGAGAAATTCAAAGCGTTGCAGGACGATCCCGACATTCCGCTTTTGCCACGCGCGTTCCGCTCGTCGTATCCGCCCGGATCGACATTCAAGGTCGCGGTCGGGATGGCCGCGCTCGAGAGCGGCGCCGTGCGCTCAAACGATCTCTATCAATGCGTGCCCTCGATCGATATCGGCAACACTACCTTTCACAATTGGAAAAAAAGCGATCGCGGTGCTTTGAACTTCGTCCAGGCCCTTACGGAATCGTGCGACACCTGGTTTTATCAAGTTGGTATCAGGACCGGCGCGGAACCGATTATTGATTGGTCGCTGAAACTTGGATTCGGCGCGAAGTGCGGGATTCCGTTGCGCGGCGAAGTGGAAGGCCGCATTCCGAACGATCAATACATGAAAGCGACGCATGGCCGAAAATTGCTCAATGGCGACATCGCGAACTTGTCGATCGGACAGGGCGATGTGCTGGTGACGCCGTTGCAAATGGCGCAGGCGATGGGCGTGATCGCGAATGGCGGAATCGTTTACCAAACGCGACTCGTGCAGCAGGTGCAGTCGCTCGATAACGAAATCGTCAGTGCGTATCAGGTGCGCGAAAAACGCACGTTAGATATTTCGGCCGACACGATGCAACAATTGCGCACGGGGATGATCGAGGTCGTGAACGGCGCCAGCGGCACGGCGCACTCGGCCGCGTTGGACGCCGTCGAAGTCGCGGGCAAAACCGGAACGGCGCAATGGGGCCCGAAAAACAAGGAGCGGACGGCGGCGTGGTTCGCGGGATTTTTGCCGGCGGATCAGCCGCGTTTCGCTTTCGCCGCGGTTTATGAAGGCGAAGTCGGCAGCAAAGTCCACGGCGGCACGACCTCCGGGCCGATGATCGCGGATATTTTCAAGCAGGTTTACAAAGCGCAGGGGCAACTCGCGAACGACAGCAAGGGCCGTCGCGCGATTGAGCCGCCGGGGCCGCTAAATGTGCGCAAGGCGCAGCCGGTCACAGAAGATGACGAGTCGGATTAGACTTCAGGCCGCGGCCGTTTCCGCTGTCTGCTCCATGGTCCCTTTGAATTTCGGTTCTTCCGGTTCGAGGCCGAAATTCTCCGAATAGAGTTTGTCGATCTTAGCGCGTTCGTCCGCACCTAGCGCGGGAGTTTGCGGCGCTTTCGCGAACTCAATGAGCTGTTCTTCGTTGTAAATGTTAGGCAAAGTCGAAGCCACGCGATCGTCCGCCAGCAGCCATTGCAACGCCGCCTGGCCAAGTGTCCGATCCGAGTTTTCGAGGAAACGCAATTGGTCGATCTTTCTAATTCCGTTCAGCAGCCAGCTCCGCGGACGATGATTCCGATGATCGTTAGGCGGAAAAACCGTGTCGACCGTGTATTGACCTTCGAGCATGCCGGATGAATGCGTCACCCGAATCAAAAACATCGTGTCCTTGCGTGCATCCGTAGCCGCCTGCTGGATCGCGCGTCCCGGATGTTGCTCGAGCATGTTGTAAATGTGCTGCACGCTGGTGATGTCGCGTTCGCGAATACAATTTATGCCTTCGTAAAGCCAGCCGACCGCCGGCCCGAGCGCGATGCCGTAGTAACGAATCTTGCCTGCGCTCTTTAATTTCTCGAGCGCTGTCCAAAGCGCGTCGTCGTAGATCTGCTCCATGCGAATATTGTGAAGCTGCATAAGATCGACATGGTCGGTCTTGAGTCGTTGCAACGCCGCATCCGTCGCGCGGGTGATCGCTTCCGGCGAAAAATCCTGCGGAATCTCGCGTTGCCCGCGCCCGCGCGCTTCGCCGTGGGTGACGAAATCGTAGCCAATTTTTGTGGCGATCACGATTTCATCACGCTGATCCGGAAATGCCTTCGCGATTAATTCCTCACTCAATCCGTTGCCGTAAGTGTCGGCGGCGTCGAACAAGGTGACGCCGAGATCGAGCGCTTTGTGCATGAGCGCGATCGCTTCGCCCTCAGTAAAATTTCCCCACCAACCGGTCGAGACTGTCCAGAGACCGAAGCCGACTTCGCTGACTTTGAGGTCGGTGTTTTGGTAGGTGCGGAACTTCATCGAATTAGAAGCAAACGTTCAACGTTCAACGCTCAACTTTCAACGTTCAATTCAGAGACGCGCTGCATTTAAGCGTTGAGCGTTGGACGTTGAGCGTTGAACGTTTTCTTCTGTGCAATCAAACGCTGCGCTTCTCATCGTCGGTCACGGCTCGACTGTGAATCCGGATTCGAGCGCGCCGACCCTGGCGCATGCGGCGGAGATTCGGCGGCGAAATGTTTTCCGTGACGTGGCCTGCGCGTTTTGGAAAGAGGAGCCCAGCTTGCGCGATACGTTGTCGATCTTTCCCGACGCCGAACAGGTTTACGTGGTGCCGAATTTTATCAGCGAAGGTTATTTCACCCAGACGGTGATTCCGCGCGAGCTGGAATTGAACGGCCGCCTAACGAAGAGGGCGAACGGCCAGGTCTGGAAATATTGCGATCCGGTCGGCAGCCATCCGCTCATGACGGATTTGATTTTACAGCGCGCCGATGAAATCGCGCCCGATGTCGATCTTGCGCAGACGAGTTTGCTGATCGTCGCGCACGGGACCGACCTTAACGATAACAGCGCGGCTGCGGCGAAGCGCGAGGTGGAAAAGATCCGCGCGCTCGGGAAATATGCGGACGTCCTGAATGTTTACATGGAGGAAGCGCCGCTGGTGGCGGATTGGCGCAAATTAACGAAGTCGCCAAATGTCGTGGTCGTTCCGTTTTTCATTTCCGACGGCTTGCATAGTTACGAAGACATTCCGGTGTTGCTCGGCATCGCGAATGAAAGATCGACATCTTCACCGCTACCGGTTGCGGGTGAAATTTTTCGGCACAACCCGTACAAGATCGACAATCGCTCGTTGTACTACGCGCCGTCCATCGGGACAGAGCCGCGCTTTGCCGATATCATCCTCGCGCAAGCGGCGAAGGTTAATGACCTAAACTAATTGCCGCTCGCTCTGACGGCGTTTTGCACCAGATTGCCCTCCGCCATGAATCCGGCCACGCTAAAACAGCTTCAGGAGATCGGCTGTTTCGTTCTCGCGAATGGCTGCGACAAACGCGGAATGAAAGAAGTGGCCGAGCGCATCCGGGCAGTGCTGGATTATCGCTGGATCGGTATCTATAAGGTGACGAAGAAGGAATTCGTCTCGGTCGCGGCGACCGGAGACGAACCGGTGACATATCAGCGATTTCCGATCACGCAGGGGCTTTGCAGCGCGGCGCTGGAATCGCGCAAGCCGGTCATCGTGGGCGATGTGCATAAAGATTCGAGATATCTGCCGACCTTCCACACCACGCGTTCGGAAATCATTGTGCCGCTCATCAATGAAGCTAAGGATGTGGTCGGCATGCTCGACGCCGAAAGTGACAAGCTCAATGCCTTCGGCAGCGAAGATCGACAATTCCTTGAGCGCGCGGCCGGGCTCATCGCGCACTACTTGTCGTAATCCGCTCGAATGTCGGCTGCGATCGAGCAAGCTCTCGCGGCCGCGTTAGAGAGCGGCGCTTCGGGCATCGGGCAGATCGCTATCTCGCGCGAGCAGGATCGGTTGGTTTTCACCCATCGCGATGATTCGAAATTGAGTGGGCTGGAAATTTTCGCGAACGCCGAAGCGGCAATCGCGATCGCGAAATTTGACGACGCTGGAAATTATCGCCCGCTCAAGACCGCGCCGAATCTGCGTCACGGCTGGCGAATGGAACTTGTCGATCTTTCCGACACCGCGCGCGCTCTCGATTATTTTTATCCGGGCAGACTCGCCGGTTTACTTCGTTGGAAACGAAACGAGCTGATCACGACACCGCTGCGCGAAACGTTAGATCGACAATCGGGGATGTACCGCGTCGCTGCGAAAATTTCAGACGAGCAGATCGACGATCTCGTCGGAAGTTTTTGCCGGACCGCCGGCGGATGTTTGCGCACGATTTTGTGGAAGCGCGATGCGCGCGGAACGATTCCATCGACAAAGTTACCGCCGGAGAAGTTTGATCCGCGCTCGGCTGCATTGCCGCTGCTTTGCCAGGAGGCGTGCAATCTTCTCGTGAACGAATGCCGGAAAGTGGTCAAAGCCGAATGATTCTTCGCGCGCGCGTCGTGGTGACGATGGATGGGCCGCCGATTGAGAACGGCGCGGTCGCGTTTTCGGGGGATCAGATTATCGACGTGGGAAAATTTGATGACGTTCGCGCGCGCAACTCAGATGAAATTGTCGATCTTGGCGAGCGCGTTCTGCTGCCGGGATTAATCAACGCGCATTGTCATCTCGACTACACGTGTCTGCGCGGGAAAATTCCGCGGCAGAAATCGTTCACCGATTGGATTCGCGCGATCAATGCGGAGAAGGCGCGGCTTTCGCCGGAAGATTATGTCGCGTCGATCAATGAAGGTTTTGCAGAAGCGAAAAGATTTGGGACGACGACGATCGCGAATCTGACGGCATTTTTGGAATTGATCGCCCGGATTCAACCGCCGATTCGGACTTATTGGTTTCCGGAACTGATCGATGTGCGGGCAAAGGTAGATGTCGATCTTGCGGCGAGCGGCCTGGCGCCGCATGCGCCATTCACGGCGTCGGCGGATTTATATCGACGCTGCGAAGAAGTGGCGGCGCTGCTCACGACGCATCTCGCCGAATCCCGCGAAGAGATGTCGATGTTTCGCGATGCCGACGGGCCGCTCTACGATTTCATGAAAGAGATCGGGCGGGATATGAGCGATTGCGGAAGGCGGACGCCGATTCAGCATTTTTTCAATATTGTCCAGAAGGGCGAGTGGATGCTGGTGCATCTGAATGAAGTCGCGGAGAGCGATTTCGATTTGCTCGCAAGATCGACAATGAAGTTCTCGGTGGTTCATTGCCCGCGCAGTCACGATTACTTCGATCATTCGCCGTTTCAGTTTCAAAGATTGCGCGGCATGCGCGTGAACGTTTGTCTCGGGACGGATAGTTTGGCGAGCAACGACGATCTCAGTTTGTTCGCGGAGATGCGCGCGTTTCAGGGGAAGTTCGCCGGCGTTTCCGCGGAAGAGATTTTGGCTATGACGACGGTGAAGGCGGCGCGAGCGCTCCGGCAGGAAAATAAGCGGGGGAAAATTCGCCGAGATGCACATGTCGATCTTGTGGCAATTCCATTCAGCGGCGGGGATGTTTTCGAGGAGATTATCGGCTTCGACGGGACGCCGTGGATGATGATTAACGGGAAAGTCACGGGAGACTGATCGTTAGGAAGATTCTCAAAAGCGCTTTCTTTTTCTCAAACCTGCAATATTCTCCGCGCTGAGATTTTATGGCAAAGATCATTATTATCGACGACGAACCCGCAATGGTGGAAGTGATCGCGACGCTGTGTCGCGAGAAGGGGCATCAGGTTTTCCCGTTCAACTCGGCGACGAAAGCGGTGGAGCAGCTCGACGCCATCCAGCCGCAGGTGGTGATCACTGACATCAAAATGGAGACGATGAGCGGGTTCGATGTGCTCCGGCATGTGCGCGAACATCATCGGCAGACGCATGTGATTTTGATTACGGCCTACGCGTCGGTCGATACGGCGATCGAAGCGATGAAGATGGGGGCGTACGGATATGTGCCGAAGCCGTTCAAGATCGACGAGCTGCAATTGACGTTGCAGCGCGCGCTCGATCACCAAGCCGCGGTGCGCGAGAACACGTATCTGCGCAAGGAGCTGAAGAACCGCTACCGATTTGAGAACATCATCGGCACGAGCCGAAAGATGCAGAACGTTTACAATTTAATTAATAAGGTCGCCGACACTGACAGCACGGTGTTGATCGTGGGGGAAAGCGGGACGGGGAAGGAATTGGTCGCGCGCGGTCTGCATTTTAACAGCAATCGCCAGCATCATCCGTTCGTCGCGATTAATTGCAGCGCGTTGCCGGAGAATTTGCTGGAGTCGGAATTATTCGGGCACAAGAAGGGCGCGTTCACGGGCGCGGTCTCGGACAAGCGCGGACTTTTCGAGGAAGCGAATCTGGGAACGATCTTTCTCGATGAAGTGAATTCGATGGCGCCGGCGTTGCAGACGAAATTGCTGCGCGTGTTACAGGAGCGCGAGGTGCGCCGAGTTGGTGACAACAAGAGTTCACCCGTAAATGTGCGCGTGGTCGGTGCCACGAATGAAGCGCTCATTCCGAAGTTGAAGGATGGAACGTTTCGCGAGGATCTCTATTATCGGCTTGCGGTGATTCCGATCGAATTGCCAGCGCTGCGTGAGCGACTGGAAGATGTGCCGCTGCTGGTGAATCATTTCCTGCAGAAGCAGGCGAGTGCGACGGGCGGCGAGCCGAAGAAGATTAATCCCGACGCGGTCGATATTCTTTGTCACTACGACTACCCCGGAAATGTGCGCGAGCTGGAGAATGCGATTGAGCGGGCCTGCGCGCTTTGCGAAGAGGATTTGATTTTATCGAGCGATTTGCCGCCGCACATCGTTAGTCATGCGAAAGGCGAGAAGAATGACGATGCCATCGCGGCGATGCCGGTCGGCTCGACGCTGGATGAATTCATCCAGCAACAGGAGCGCGGTTATATCGAAGCGACGATGCAGCATTGCAGCGGCTCGCGCGAAAAGGCAGCGACGATGCTGGGTATCAGCATGGCGACGCTTTATCGCAAGGTGGAGCCGAAGAGTAAGAAGTAGCGCGGAGCCCGATGGAATGAAGGGTCGGGTCGTCGATCTTATCGATTGTCGATCTTGCCGTGGGGCGATCGCTTTGCGGAAATGAATTCTTCCACGCGCAGGCTCTTGTTCTGCCTTTTCTTTTTGTCCGGCTTCTCGAGCCTGGTCTATCAGGTGGTGTGGACGCGAATGGCTTTTGCGTCTTTCGGAATTATTTCGCCGGTGGTCTCGGTCGTCCTTTCGATGTTCATGCTTGGCCTTTCCATCGGTTCGTGGGCGGGCGGACGCTGGATCGGGACGTGGATGAAGAGGACGGGTTTGTCCGCGATGTGGTTTTACGCCGGGGCCGAATTGATGATCGGTTTCAGCGCGTTCGCCGTTCCGAAATTGTTTAGGGCGGGCGAACAACTTTTGTTGTCGGCCGGTCAGATGGATTCGATTTCTTATCTGTCGTTGTCCGCAGTCGTGCTCGCGTTTTCGATTTTGCCGTGGTGCATCTGCATGGGCGCGACCTTTCCTTTCATGATGGCTTTCGTGCGCGAGAAGGATGCAGGGAACACGGAGAGCTTCAGTTTTCTTTATGTGGCGAATGTTCTCGGCGCGATGACCGGTGCTTTTCTGACCGCGATTGCGCTGGTCGAGCTTTTCGGTTTTCAACACACCCTTTGGATCGCGGCGCTCGGGAATTTTTGCATCACCGGAGTCAGCGGAGTTCTTGCATCGAGTAACGCGAGAGCGGTGCGACCTATTTTATCCGAAGCGATAACGGGCGCGGAATCGCCCCAAACTTCGCCGCGCGGGCGATTGGTGATGTCGATCTTATTTTCGACGGGCTTCATCTCGCTCGCGATGGAGGTGGTGTGGGCGCGTGCGTTCACTCCTGTTCTCCGGACACAGGTTTACTCCTTCGCGATGGTTGTGTTCGCTTATCTCGGCGCAACGTTCGCGGGTTCGTTACTGTATCGGCGCGATCTGCGGGCGAATGCGGTTCGCTCGACCGCGCAACTGATTTCGATTCTCTCGGTCGCGGCGTTTCTTCCCATCATGCTGAATGATTTTCGGCTGCTTCGCAGCCTGGAAGCTTCTGCGCCCTATCTGGCCGCGATTACACTTCTCATAAGTATTTGTCCTTTGTGCGCGGTCCTGGGGTATCTCACTCCCAGTCTGATCGACGAAGGAGCGCGCGGTAATCCAGCCGCAGCGGGTAAAGCTTACGCGGTTAATGTGCTCGGCTGCATCCTCGGGCCGCTCTTTGCGTCGTATCTTTTACTGCCTTGGGTGGGCGAACGCTACGGATTGATCGTGCTGGCCATTCCGCTACTCGTGTTATGTCTGTTCACGATGAAATCACTGCCGACAGCTTGTCGATGGGCGACAACATTAGCTAGCGGAGCAGCGCTGATTTGGTCGGTCTTTGGCGCGGCCGACTTCGCCAAGGTGCTCTCTGCTGTTTATCCCAACACGGAAATCAGGCGCGATTACGCTGCCTCCGTTATCTCGACCGGCGAAGGTTTCAATAGGCAACTGATGGTCAATGGCGTCGGTATGACTGCTTTAGTTCCATCGACGAAATTCATGGCGCATTTGCCACTGGCCTTGCACACCGGCAAACCGCAATCCGTGCTCATCATTTGTTTTGGAATGGGCACAACTTTTCGTTCCGCTCTGAGCTGGGACGTGGAAACAACTGCGGTGGAATTAGTGCCGAGCGTACGAGACGCGTTCGGGTTTTATCATGCGGACGCGGCCGCCGTTCGCGCGAATCCGAAAGGCCGGATCATTATCGACGACGGCCGCCGTTATCTGAAACGGACTCGCCAAAAATTTGACGTGATCGTGATCGATCCACCGCCACCAGTCGAAGCGGCCGGCTCGAGCTTGCTTTACTCGGAGGAATTTTACGCGCTCGCGAAACAGCGCCTGCAACCCAATGGAATCCTGCAGGCATGGTTGCCGGGCGGGGACGAAGTAACGACTCAAGCTGTTTTCGGCGCGCTCCAAAACGCTTTTCCTTATCTCCGCTGCTTTCGTTCCGATGGAGGTTTCGGCATACACATATCCGCTTCGATGGAACCGATCGCTTTGCTTTCGGCCGAACAGATGGCCGCTGTCATGCGGAGCCGAGTTGCCGACGACCTGTTGGAATGGAGTTCCAATCCAAACTTAGAAGAAAATCTTCGGCCCGTCTTTTCGCGCGAAATCTCGCTCAACATAGATCCAAAAATTCGCATGACGGACGATCATCCCTACAACGAATACTTTTTATTGCGTCGGCAGGGCTTGATCAAACCGGCCGACATTGATTCACGGAAAACGCCGTGATGGAGATGTCGATCTTAGCCGCCGCTGCGGTGGCTAAAGATTTTTAATTGCGCGGCGGCTCTTTGCAGCTCATCGAGTTGCTCGAGCGTGGCGCGCTGCTTTTTCAGCACTTCTTCGTTGGCCGCCCGCATTTGCAGAATAGCTTTCACCGCGTTCGCGGTGGAGGCGGACTCGGCGGCGGCTGGCGGTGCGACGGTCGTCGTAGTTTGGGAAGCGGCTTGAACAACGACCATGTCCTGACGTTGCGCGGTCGCGGTGAGGATTAAGCCAAGACCGATAGTAAAAACGGAGAACGCGATCTTCATTTCCCGGCCTTTCCGGCGAAGATGCGGGCGACGCGAATGGTCTCAGCGAGCTCGACCATCTTACTGTCGATCTTGGTTTGGTTATCCGCGATCTCCGCTTGTTGCGTCGCGAGGTCTTTCAACGCCGCGGCGAGTTCGACTTCGTCTTTTTTCTCGGGCGCTTGCGCTGGCAGCGGAACGGCCGCGAAAAAGGTGATGGCTAAAGTGGCGAGAAGGGCTCGGTTCATTGCGACGATCTCCTGAGCAAGCAAGTCATGTTCCCGGAGAAGATGTCGATCTTGCCAGTTTCAGTGCGCGAGTGCGGCCTGTAAACTGCTTGCCTCTCGTCCGTGGCCTCGGTAAACTCCGACTCATGGCCGGGCCGGGAATGTATCAGTCGCAAAATCTTTCGCTCCAGCAGGTCCTTGCCCCGCAGCTGCAACAGAGCCTGCTCATTCTACAGGTGCCGTTGCTTGAGCTACGCAATCTCGTTCAGCAGGAGATGGAAACGAATCCGGTGTTGGAGGAATTATCGAACGAAGCGTCCCCAGAGGAAAAGACGGAGCCGAAATCGAAGTCGAGTGACGACGAGTTCAAGGCGGAGTTCGATCAGCTGGCGAAGCTGGATGAGGAATGGCGCGATTACATGGCGCAATCGAGCAGCTACAGCGGCCGCTCGCAGGAAGCGGAAGACAAGCGCCAATTCTTTTTCGATTCGATCGCGACCCAGGAAACGCTGCAGCAGCATTTGATGGGGCAGTTGGATCAGACGTCGCTGAATGGGGACGATCGCAAAACGGCGGAGCTGATTATTGGTAACGTCGACGATAACGGATTTCTGCAAACGAATCCGGAAGAGATGGCGCTCAATACCGGCATCCCGCAGGAAGATTTCGAGAACATGCTCACGCTCATCCAGAGCTTTTATCCGCCGGGCGTGGGCGCGCAGGATTTGCGCGAGTGTTTGCTCATTCAGCTGAAACGCGAGGGGAAGCAAAGCAGCCTCGAATACAAAATTATTTCCGAGCACATGCAGGATCTGGGGAAGCGACGCTTTCCGGAGGTCGCGCGGCGAATGGGGATTAGCGTGGAGCAGGTACAAAAGTGCGCGAACAGTATCGCGCAACTCGATCCGCGGCCGGGAGCGATCTTCGCCACCGCGCCGCAAAATTACGTTTTACCGGATGTCACGGTCGAGAAAATCAACGGCGAGTATCAGGTCATCCTGAACGGCGAACAGATTCCGCATTTGCGCATCAGCAACACTTACAAAGACATCATGTCGCAGGATGGAAACGGCAGCGAAGTGAAGGATTATATCCGCGACAAAATCCGCAGCGGGAAATTTCTGATTAAGTCGATCCACCAGCGTCAACAGACCATCTCGAACATCGCCCACCAGATCGTCTCGCGGCAGCGCGAATTTTTCGAGCACGGCTCCTCGCATTTGAAACCGATGACAATGGTGCAAATCGCGGACGCGGTCGGGGTCCACGAGACGACGGTGAGTCGCGCGATTTCGGGCAAATACATGGCGACGGCGCAGGGCGTGTTCGAGATGAAATACTTTTTTACGCCCGGCTATCAGACCGCGAGCGGCGAATCGATGAGTAACACGAGCGTGAAGGAAGCGATCCTCGATTTGGTGAAAGAAGAGGATGGCAACGCGCCGCTGAGCGACAAGGAGATCGTGGAGATTCTCAGCCAACGCGGTATCCCGATCGCGCGTCGCACGGTGGCGAAGTATCGGACGGAGTTGAATATTTTGCCGAGCAATATGCGGCGGAAATATTGAGTGATTGTCGATCTTGTCCCGCAGCGACGGGATTGATTTAGCATGAAGGAATCGTTGCGCGCCGCGGTGATCGCCGAATGGCGCGGTCTGCCCGAAAGAAGGAAGCGTCCGGAGCAAGTGCACGCGACGGCGGAGTTGTTGCCAAAGATCATGCAGAAGCTCGGGCTCAAGGAGCGGCTGCACGAAGAGGAAGTCCTCGAAGCATGGACGAACATCGTGGGAGATTTTATCGGAGCACATTCCGCTCCGATGGCGCTGCGCGAGGGCGTTCTTTACGTGCGCGTGCTGCAGCCCGCGCTCCATTATGAGCTCGAGCAGGTTTCTAAGATCGACATCTTGCGCAAGCTGAAGCAGCGCTTCGGCGCCCGGACGGTGCGGGATGTTCGGTTTCGGGTTGGTTAGCCCGAAGAGTCTCTGGATTGCCACCTTTTAGGGTTGACGCATCTCGTCAATTCTTCCTAAGGTCGCGCTTGATGACGCCAAGCGCCTTGACCAAATACTTTATCGTCGTGCTCGCTGCCGTGGGATTTGTTCCTGCGCTGATGGCCGGACCCGAGCAATTGCCTGACCGCTCGAAGGAGAGCAAGAATGTCGAAATGGTGCAGCCGCCACCGGTATGCGACCCCAGATGGTACATCAGCATAGGCGGCGGCGGCGATTTCAACATCGGCGATACGCACATCAACGACGCGGTGCGGCGTGATTTTAACGTGCAGTTTTTCGGATTTCCCTTTCCGGTCGGTTCGGCCGACATCAAGTCTCATAATTTCGACGACGTTTACGACGATGGTTACCACATCCAGGGCGAAATCGGGTATGCGCTAACCCAGCACCTGGAACTTTTCGGTTCCTTTCGCTATGCGCATGCTGATGCGGCCAATCGCACGACTGGCAGCAGCATCAGCGTCGATTTCCCGGGCGTGTTCACTGGGGTGTTTCCGATTGAAAGCGAGTTCGAAGATTATGATTCATGGGGCGGCGAACTCGGGTTCCGTTATTATTTCCTGTCGCGTCAGGCGCACTGGCGCCCATACCTCGCAGTATCAGGCGGCGCCAGTCACGTGGATGGCATTGGCATAACGACCTTCGCCGATTTGACTGATGTGGGTGGCGGCGATGATGTCCAAGTCTTTAAAGGAAGCTTTCTCGAGGAAAACTGGGTTGCCACGGCTGCGGCAGTGGTGGGTCTGGAATTCAACGTGACTTGTCACTGGACTCTGGGAGTGAATGGCGGAGTCCGTTATGCCTCGAGGCTCGACGACGACGACAGCGATCTAAATCGGGACGGCTTTAGTATCGCCAACGGATTTGCCACGGTGCGATCGTTCCGTTTCGCTAACGAATCGAACAACAATTCGGGCGATCGCTGGACGGTGCCGGTGACGGGATACCTCAAGTTCCGGTTTTAATCGCGGACGACACCGGAGTTTCGCCACCGGGGGCGGCCCCCGATTAGTTAGGGAGAAACAGTTTGGTCTTGACACTTGGAGGGAGCCGGCCCAAACCGGTCGATATGAAGATGCTATTCAATAAACCCGTCGCGGCCCTGGCCATCGTCGGGATCCTCGGGGTGCTGGTCTTACGTTCATTTGCCGATCCCGATCCGGACCAGCCGCCGTTTCCGGTCGAAGCGAACGCCAAGTTCGTTTTGAAGATACGCAACCGCCATCTGGCCAAAGATGGGGATGATGCCAAAGCAAAGAAAGCGCTACAGGATCAGCTCGATCTTGGTGCATACGCAAATGGGACTCAGTTACATTTTAGATACAAAACCGGCGGCGCAACGGATGAGATGCTTAAGCCCCACCACGCCGCTTCATCCAAGATCGACATCAAGACTGACCAAGTGATCGTTTCCGCAACGGCGAAAAAGGCGGAGGAAGAGTTGACCCTTATCGCGCCTCACGTAACGCAGCAAGTTGCCTCGAATAACCTCGCTGATATTACCGCCGTTCTGAACTTGCTCGCCCCGCAATAGAAGAAGGAGCGGTGGCGAGTTGGCTAAAGCCTAAACGAAGGCGAATTTATCTTGCCTGTTTTGTCGCGCATTTTCTCGTCATCGTCACGGTTTCCTGCCGGGAAAGCGTTTGGCTGGTCGCGCGCGGGCTAACGCTCTTGCCGTCGCCGCTCAGAAGTTATTCGGAAAGAATCGAGACAAGGCTTCTGAGCATTGCCCCGTCCAATGCCGTCCGTTCGTCGTTTCTAACCTACTTGCACGCCGCAGGAATCGAAAGAGCCTATGGCTATTTCGCTCCCAACGTGCCAGCCAGTTACCGATTGGTTTTCGAGTTACATTATCCGGACGGCCAGACCGAATATGCGCTTCCACTAGTGACGAGCGCTGCGGCTAACTTACGGTTAGCGAGCTTACTGGACGAGATTGGGCGGACTCGACATGGCGGATTGCGAGAGTATCTAGTGAAAATGCTCGCTGCTTCCGTGTGGAACGCGCATCCCGAGGTAACGACCATGCGCGCAATCTTTGAGTCGCTCAAATTGCCGACCGTCGCTGAATTCGAGGCAGGCGAGAGGGGAACGTACGATTTTCTTTACGTTTACGATTTTAGTCGCCGCGTTGACCCGCCTTGATCGTGCTGAGTTAGAGTGCGCGGAGTGAAAGAGCGATTCGCAGCTTTCCTTTTTCCGGCGGAAACCGCTGATTGGATTGGCTTCCTCCGAATCGGTCTGGGTGCGCAATTGTTGTTGTATGCCCTTTCGTTGAAAAGCGATTGGCTTCATCTCTTCGGCAGCAGGGCCGCAGCAATCGCAAGCGGCCCCTTAGCGGAAGGACTTCTTAACACGCAGAGTCAATGGATTCCTCGCCTTAACTGGCTCGTAGCTCTGGGGGGGGCGCTCGGTGTGGCCGAAGGGACTGTCCTTGCTTTCATTTGGTATATTCTATTGGTGGCCGGCTGCGGCCTATTAATCGGACTCTTCGGCAGGACATGTGCGATCACGGGCTGGCTTCTTCACCTTTGCGTGGCGAAAAGCGGCGGTCTCGTTTCTTACGGCGTTGATAATTTTATGACGATCGGACTTTTCTACCTCATGTTGTCGCCCCTTCCCGACCGATACTCGTTAGACGCCCGCTGGCGAGAACGGCTCCGGGAAGATCGACATCTACTCGGTTTTTTCCGACGCGTGCTGCAGATACATCTTTGCCTAATCTATTTTTTTGGCGGCCTGACCAAATCGCTCGGCGCTGGTTGGTGGGACGGAACCAATTTCTGGCGCGCTCTCATTCGCCCTCCGTTTAACGTGATCGATCCGGAAGTGCTGGTGCGATGGAAATTCATTTTCCCTGCGGCCGGCATCGCCATTTGCGTTCTTGAAACCGGTTACGCGTTTTTCATTTGGCACAATTCAACCCGGCTCCCGTGGTTGGCCGCGATTCTGGCGATGCACATTGGTATCGGCCTGGCCATGGGCATGTATCTGTTCGCGCTTGTCATGATTGTTCTAAATGTCGCGGCCTTCGGACCGGGACATGCGTGGTCTCGACGCGGCGAAGAAGATGTCGATCTTGCGGAAGACTTAGCTTTGAACTCGACCTGACGGCCAAGGCTTGCCAGCATTTCCGCTTGGGGAAGAAAGCGCAAAACCCAAGTTAGACATGTCTGCGGAGCTAAAGCCGGATATTCAGCTCGAGATTGCGCATGTCTTGCTCATCGACGTGGTTGGTTATTCGAAATTACTCGTTAACGAACAAGTCGAACTGTTGCACGAACTCAATCGCATCGTTCGGAGCTCGGAATGTTTTCAAGCGGCGGAAGCGAAGGAAAAATTAATTCGCTTGCCGACGGGCGATGGGATGGCCCTCCTTTTCTTTCGCAGCCCAGAGCAGCCGGTGCGATGCGCGCTTCAGATCGGCGAGACCCTAAAGAACTTCGCGCACATCCCGGTGCGCATGGGCTTGCACAGCGGTCCGGTTAATCACGTCACTGATGTGAACGACCGCTCGAACGTAGCGGGCGCCGGCATCAACGTGGCGCAGCGGGTCTTGGATTGCGGCGATGCCGGCCACATTCTCCTTTCCAAACATCTGGCTGATGACGTGGCCCAATCAGGTCAATGGCAACCGCATTTGCAGGATCTGGGCGAGTACGAAGTGAAGCACGGCCTGCGGCTTCATATCGTGAATTTGTGTAAGGACGGAGTGGGCAATCCAAGCCTGCCGCAAAGACTGCAACGTCGCTCGCGCTGGAAACAGCCGACGGCAAGTGTCCGCCCGGTGATCGCTGCCCGCTGGCCGAGATGGGCACCAGCCGTTGCCCTTATTTTATCCGGACTGGCGGTGGCCTTTACGGTCGCGCTTTTTTTGCGTCGCCCGATTCCTCTGAAAACGGCGCCGGTGGTTACGCGTGCGATTATCGATAAAAGCATTGCCGTGCTCCCTTTCGATAATCTAAGCGACGACAAGCAGAACGTTTATTTAGCCGATGGTATTCAGGATGAGATCCTGACGGATCTCGCGAAGGTCGCCGACCTGAAAGTCATCAGTCGCACGTCGGTCATGCAATTTCGCAATACGGCGCAGCGAAATCTCCGCGATATCGCAAACCTCCTCGGCGTTTCCCACGTCCTGGAGGGGACGGTGCGCCGCGCGAGGAACCGCATCCGGGTTAGCGCTCAGCTAATCGACGCGCGAACCGATACCCACGTCTGGGGCGAAACTTACGAGCGCGACGTTGAGGATGTGTTCGCGATCGAGAACGAAGTCGCCGAGCAAATCGTGGGACAGCTCAAATCGCATCTCTCCGCTAACGAAAAAGCGGCCATTGAGAAAAAACCAACCGCGGATCTGGCGGCCTATGATCTTTACGTGCGCGCAAAGAACCTGATCGAGCGTGCCGTCTTTAGCGACCAGCGGAACAGTCTTTTCGAGGCCGTCCGTCTACTGGAGGAGGCGGTGAAGCGGGACCCCACCTTCGGGCTCGCGCATTATCAATTGGCTCACGCCCACGACCAGATCTACTGGTTTGGTTTCGATCGAAGCCCGGCCCGGCTGGCAGCGGCCCAAGGCTCCATCGAGGAAGTTCGTCGTCTTCTCCCCGATTCCGGCGAAGCACACCTTGCGATAGCGAAACATCTTTACTGGGCTTACCTCGATTTCGATAAGGCGCGCCAGGAACTCGAGCTCGCCCGCCGCACCCTTCCGAATGATCCGGTGCCCTACTTGTTAATCGGCTATATCGATCGTCGGCAGGGACGATGGGAAGAATCGATTCGCGGGATGGAACGTGCGAGCGAGTTAGATCCGCGAAACTTTTTTATCCTTCAGCAAATTTCTCTCACCTACAAAAACCTCCGCCGCTATGCCGATACCGCCGCGGTGCTTGATCGCGCGATCAAACTTGCGCCTACCGATCCAAATCTTCGTCTGCAACGGGCCGAGGTCGAATTGGATTCACGCGCCGATCCGAAACCACTCCGAGCTGCCATCCAGGCTTTCCGCGCGGCTAATCCGAGGGCCATATCCGACATCGCGGAAACCAGTTTATCGCTGGCCCTGTGCGAGCGTGATGCAAACGCCGCCAGCCAGACCCTGCAAGAGTTGCCCCGCGACGGATCATTTTCCTATGGCAAGGAAGGCATCGCGTTTCCGCGAAGCTGGTGCGAAGGATTGGTCGCTCGCTTGCGCGGCGAGAATGCTGTTGCGGAGGCGGCGTTCATCAGCGCCCGCTCTCAGATGGAAAAAACGGTCCATGACGAACCTGCCAGCGGACCTGCGCTTTGTGTTCTGGGCATGGTCGACGCCGCGCTCGGGCGCAAGAAAGACGCGATCCGCGAGGGAAGACGCGCACTGGAATTACTTCCGCCGGCGAAGGACGCCGTCGACAGCGCTGTTCTGATACAATATCTTGCCGTCATCTACGCCTGGAGCGGCAAGAATGACGCTGCTTTCGAGCAATTAAATACCGCTGCGAAAATTCCCGGCAATTTTACCTACGGCCAGCTCCGCCTCGATCCGCTCTGGGATCCTCTCCGCGGTGACCCGCGCTTCGATAAGATTCTCGCCGAGCTCGCGCCGAAATAGTCGGCCTCCGCGAAACAACCCTTGCCCGAAGGCTGAGCGCTGCAAACTTGCCTGGGTGGATTCGGACGAACCAGATCATGTTCACATCGAGCAGCTCGAAGTTTTCGCGTGCGTTGGCGTCACCGAAAACGAACGGGCCAGTCCGCAACGACTTTTGCTCGACATAACCGTCTGGCCGAAAGACGCGTTCGAAGCAGTGCAGGATGACATCGCCCGCGCTGTGAATTACTCGGCCGTCTGCGCGACGGCGCGCGAGCTGATGCGCGAGCAATCGTTTGCCTTGATCGAAACTTTCGCGGCCGAACTCGCCGCGCGTTTGCTGCGAAGCTTTCCCATCCAACGCGTCCACCTCGAGATTAGGAAATTCGTCGTGCCGGACGCGCAGCATGTCTCCGTTAGTCTAACCAGGTCCGCCTGATGCGTGAAGGGCGATTCAACGCGCGCGCCTCCGAGGTAGCCCAGCTCTTTAGCGAATCGGTTTCGTACGATCACCGCCTGTTTCGTTACGATATCGCCGGTTCGCGCGCACACGCCGCCGCTCTCGCCGCCGCTGGAATTATTTCGCGCGATGAGCGCGATAAGATCGACAAGGGACTTCGCGAAATCGAAAGCGAAATCGTGGCTGGTAATTTTAAATGGGATACGACGCTGGAAGATCTGCACATGAACATCGAGTCGGCGTTGACCGAGAAAATCGGCGACGCCGGCGGGAAGCTGCACACCGCGCGTAGTCGGAACGATCAAGTCGCTGTCGATCTTCGCCTCTATGTCAAAGCGCAGATCGGCGAAACCGGTGCGCGGATAAAACAATTTCAATCCGCTTTGCTCCGCGTCGCCGAAGAACATGTCGATCTTGTCATGCCGGGCTACACCCACCTGCAACGCGCCCAACCAATTTACTTTGCCCACTATTTGTTAGGCTGCATCGAAGCGTTCCATCGCGACGTGACACGGCTGCACGATTGTTTGCAACGCGTCGATGTTCTTCCGCTCGGTTCCGGCGCGCTCGCTGGATCGACCATCGTGTTAGATCGACAATTACTTGCGCGCGAGCTCGGGTTCGCCCGCGTGAGCGAGAACAGCATCGATGCGGTGAGCGATCGCGATTTTGTCTGCGAATTTCTTTTTTGCCTCGCCATGATCGGCCTGCATCTCTCGCGCTTGAGCGAAGACTTCATTCTTTGGAGCACCACCGAATTCGGTTTCATCGAATTCAGCGACGCGTTTTCCACCGGCTCGAGCTTGATGCCGCAGAAAAAAAATCCGGACATGGCCGAGCTCACCCGCGGAAAAACCGGCCGGCTCTACGGAAACTTATTGTCGATCTTGACCACGTTGAAAGGATTGCCGTCGTCCTACAACCGCGACCTGCAGGAAGACAAAGAAGCGCTCTTCGATTCCGTCGATACCGTCACCGGCGCGCTCGACGTTTGGATCGCGATGGTTCCCGAAATAAAAATCAATCGCGAGCGGATGGAAACGGCCGCGCGCGATCCGGCCTTGCTCGCGACTGACGTGGCCGAACATTTCGTCAAAAAGGGAATGCCTTTTCGCCAGGCGCATGAACTGGTCGGTCGTCTTGTCACCCGCGCAGCGGAGTTGAATGTGCCGCTCGATCAATTACCGGACGCTCAACTTCAGGAAATCGTTCCACAGCTTGATGCTCGAAGCTCTTTGGCAAAACGCACCGCCATTGGCGCGCCTTCGCCGGAGAATGTGAAAGCGCAGCTCGAGCGCTGGCGCACAGAGCTACGCTAACTTAGTCTTCCCGCCGTGAATCTCGTTTCCGAAAACGGCTGGCGGACAAGATCGACAATCACTGCTTTCGCCGATGAACACCTCACCGTTGTGACCGAGTTGGTGCAAACGCCGGCGCAAGTCGAACCGAAAACGTGGACAACCGTTCGGCGAAAGCCCGCCGTTGTCATCGCCCCGATGACAGTCGATGGAAAATTCGTGCTCGTTCGCCAGGAACGCATTCCGATTCGTGAATTCATTTGGGAGATGCCCGCGGGTCAGATTGATGAGAGTGAGCCTAACGACAAACAAATCGCGGCTACGGCCGTTCGGGAATTGCGCGAAGAAACAGGGTATGCCCCAACGGCAAACGCTGAAATAACGTCGCTCGGCCATTTCTTTTCTTCGCCCGGTCTTACCGATGAGCGGGCGTATTTTTTTCTCGCCCATCCGGTCGAGCTGAATGAGAGCACACGCGAAAAGGAGAATGCGATTACTGATTGTCGCGCTTTCACCACGGCGGAATTGCGGGACATGATCGCGGCGAATGAAATTCGCGACGCCAACACGTTAAGCATCTGCGCGCGCATGGCCGCGCGCGGATTATTGTCGCTTCACCCGGAGAAGTAGATGTCGATCTAATGGCCCTGCGCGACATTTTCAGCTTCCGCGAACTGCCGGAGAGCTCGACTTCCAAACCGTTCCTCGAACATCTGGAGGATCTGCGTTGGACGATCGTAAAAATCGCCATCACGCTCGTCGTCTCGATGATTCTCTGCTTCGCTTTTCGCACCACGCTCGTGCGTATTATGCAGGCGCCGATGCGGGTAGTGGGCTCCCAAGTCGGCGAGCTGCGCGCGCTCGGCATCACCGATTCGTTTACCATTTCATTTCATCTCGCGTTCTACGCCGGCATTGTTCTTTCCTTTCCCTTGCTCCTTTATTTTCTCGCGGAATTTGTTTTGCCGGCACTGACCGTAGTGGAAAAACGGTTCGTCTTGCCGGCGATCTTCGTCAGTTTCGCGCTGTTCCTTTTCGGCGTGGTCGCCTGCTATTACTGGATGCTGCCGAAAACGATTCTGTTTTTCTTCCACGACACCCAATCGCTCGGTTGGACGCCGGCGTGGACGGTGCAGCAATACTATTCGTTCGTGACGCGCTTTACCCTCGGGTTCGGTCTGGCGTTTGAATTGCCCGTCGTCGTCCTTGCCCTCGTCAAATTCGGACTGGTCACGTATCGCTTCATGGCCCGAACGCGACCCTACGCAGTGGTTTTAATTTTTGTTTTCGCCACCATCATCACGCCGACCCCCGATGTCTTAACCCTGGTCGCGCTCGGACTGCCGATGTGTTTGCTTTACGAAAGCTGCATCTGGATCTCCTGGTTGATGGAGCGAAGATCGACATCTACTCCTGCGGCTTCGTGACCGACGTGAGTTACGAAATCCTGTTTAGCGTCTTCGCTTTTATTCTCGGCGCGGTCGTCGGCTCATTCCTGAACGTCTGCATTTATCGGCTGCCTCTCGATCTTTCCGTGAACGAGCCGCGTCGTTCATTTTGTCCGAGCTGCAAAAAACAAATCCCGTGGCAGCAAAATATCCCACTGCTTAGCTGGCTATTCTTGCGCGGACGTTGCGCGAGCTGTGGCGCGCGAATCGCGTTCCGTTATTTCGGGGTCGAACTGATCACGGCGCTTCTGTTCCTGGCGGTGTGGCGATTTTTCCCGTGGCCGGTCGCGATCGCATATTGGGTTTTCGTTTCGCTCGTTATCGCGGCGACGTTCATCGATTTCGAACACTTCATCATTCCGGATCAGATCACCATCGGCGGAACGATTGCCGGGATTATCGCGAGCGTGGTCGTGCCGGAGTTAATGAACGTTGATACGCGACTGGCGGCGTTGGTGCGCTCGGTTCTCGCCGCGGGTCTCGGTTATCTCGTGTTGTTGTTCGTGCTGGAAGCGGGAAAGCTCGCCTTCGGGAAAAAACGAATTCGTCTCGATGCCCCGACGCCGTTCACTTGGAAACGCGATGGCGAAGACGCGGAATTCGTTGTCGGCGCGGAGAAAAGTTTATGGAGCGACCATTTTGCGCGCGAGAACGATCGGCTGCTGCTCGAGTGCGATAGCGCTAAGATCGACAACCGCATTTACAACAAGGTCACACTCGAGTTTCACTACAATCGCGTGAAGGTCGAGGGCGAGACCATCCAACTCGATGAGGTGAACGAAATCTCAGGCACAGTGCGCGAACTGCAAATTCCGCGTGAAGCGATGGGTCGGGGCGATCTAAAATTCCTCGCCGCGATCGGCGCGTTTCTGGGATGGCGAGCGGTGCTGTTCAGCATCTTCGCGGGATCACTCGTTGGTTCGTTAGTCGGACTTGTCACCATGCTTATCGGTAAACGCGTGTGGTCGGCGAAACTTCCGTTCGGCCCTTATCTCGCCTTCGGCGCGCTCACCTGGATGTTTCTCGGCGAAGCGTTTTTGAAGTGGTATCTCGCGTTGCTTAATCCGCTGTAACGCCGCCGGTTCAAAAGATCGGCGTGAACGCGAACCACTGGCGCCAGTTCTCCTGCACCATTTGCTCGAGAACAATCGCCCAGCGTTGCATCGCGTCGGCAATCTGCTCGTCGCGCGATGCGCCCGTGCGCGAGAAACTGATCGGTTCGCGCGCAACGATGCGATATTTCCGATAACCCGCTCGCACAATGAACAGCGGAAAGATCGGCCTTTCCGAAACGAGCGACAAAACAAATGGTCCCGTCGGCAGCAGCACGCTTCGGCCGAAAAGCGTGACGGGCGATCGCGCTACGTCGCCCATGACGCGATCGCCTTGAATGGAAATGATCTCGCCACTGCGAAGCGCGTTGAGCAAATCGAAGGCGATCGCGGCGCCGGCGGTGCTGTAAGCCACCTTCACCGCGCCGGCGTTGGAACGTTGCCATGAAAGATCGACATGTTGGGCCGCGAGCGCGTCCGGCTCGGGTGCGCGCACCATTCGGATCAACCGCTCGAATTTTCCGCGAAGAGCGCAGCGCCGAGATCGTAATTTCCCATGTGCGCAGTGAGCACAATGGCGCCGCCTCCATCGGCGAGTTGCTGGAAGAAATGCGCGCCGTCGAGTTCGTAGCGAAACCGCGCGTGCACCAGTCGGTGAAGAGCGACATCGCCTAACGACCAGCCGAAATTAGCGAAAACGCGAAACGTGCGGAGATACTTTCCCAGCGTCCAGGAGCCGGGCAAAATCACGCGCAGATGGCGAACGGTCGCCCGCCGCGCCGGCCCAGCGATGAAGAAAAAAATGCACGTCGCGATCCAAATCAACGGTCCCTGGAGCCACGCCGGCAGATGCAGTACGACCCAATCTATAAATCTCCGCCAGACGATTCCCTGCACGGCGAACCCTTGCCACCACCGGCGATTGTCGATCTTAGCCGGCGGCGTGGGAGCGTTCACGCCTCGACCGGCGCCGTGGTTGAGGCGCTCGTCGGGATGACGCGGGGCGACGCGGAAAAGATGAGGCGCAGATTAGTCAGCTCCGCTTTCCACCAGCGGAACAATCCCTTTCGCAACATCTTGAGTACTCGTCGGTCTGGGACGAAACCATCGTAAAGTTCGCGCCAGCCGGCGTTGTTCTGCCCGAAGCAACCGTAACGCAAACGGCGTTTCGCCAGCGTGACGAGACGGCGATTATAAAAAGACATCGTGGCCGCAGCGATTCGTCCTGGCCGCCCGTGAAACGGCAGGATCAGGAATGCTTCCTCGGGATTTTTGTAGGCCGAAATAACGAGGCCGACATAATAGGAAGCGACATCGAGCAGCAAAGCGGCCGACATCAAATCGGCGTCGCCCATGTAAAAATACTTGTCCTTGTAAAGCGACTCGAACCAATAGCGATACATCAGCGGATATTGCGCGTTGTAATGGCGAATGCGTTCCGACGCGTCTCCTCCCGCAAGATTTCGCGCGATCAGGTCGGCCACGTAATGCCCGGTGAAGGAACAAAAATCCAAACCCGGGCTGTAAAGTGGATCGATGAAACCGGCGGCATCTCCCACGCACGCCCAGCCATCGTCGCAAACTTTCTCGCTCGAATATGGCAAAGAGGAAAAGGCGTGGACGTCGCCCTCGATTGCGCGAGCCGCGCCAAAAATTTCGCGGCCGACCGGATGACCAATCATGTGCGAGTGCAAACGCTCGGCGATGCTCGGCCCTTCCGGCAGTTTGAAAATGCGACTGTCGTAAACGATTCCCGCACTGACATCGCCGCCGCGCAGCGGAATGATCCAGACCCACCAGCCGTGTCCCATCAAATGGTTCGTCGCCCAACCGCGCGCCGTGCGACAGGCCTGCGCGTAATCCGGAAATTTTTCGCGCCACTCGTAGCTGTCCCAATCTTTCACGCCGGTGAATCGCGCCCACACCGCGTTAATAGGATGCTCGAGATTCGGGCGGAAGTGTCCGAGCTTGCGCGCGAGCATCGCGGCGCGTCCACTCGCATCCACTACCCATCGCGCGCGGACGCTGCGCTCTTTTGTAAGATCGACAATCGCATTCACGGTCTGTCCGTTCGCACCATCGAGATCGCACTTCGTCACTTTCGCCGGGCGCCACAGATCGCAGCCCGCGGCCACCGCTTGCTCCAGCAAATGTGAATCAAGCTTGGCGCGGTCGACCTGAAATCCCGGCACGCGCGCCGAATAAAGCGAACCGACTTCAACGCAATCATCGAACTGCTGCTCCGCCGAATTCGAAAACCACATCCGCAATCCCTGCTTGGAGAGTTGTTCATGGCCGAGATAATTGGCGAGCCCAAGAATGCGCGTCATGTAACAACTGCTCACCTCGGTGGTGGACTCACCGACTTTGCGATCGAACTCCGCCGTCTTCTCGATGATGAGCACACGCGCGCTCGGTTGCTGGCGCTTGATCATCATGGCGGTGGCCGCGCCCGAAAACGCGCCGCCGATGATGATGACATCGTAATCGAATTCCATCGCAGTTCTGAAAATGGACTTTCGCGTCCGCAAACGCAATCGTGTTCCCGGGATGATCTTCCGAAACGCACGTTGCATTTTTCCGGATGGAATCCGTGACGGCCTGGAAGTGGTCGTGCGCGGAGGAAAAATCGCTGAGTTGCGCCCGCAAAGTGGTTGGAGCGAAAAGGAAGATGTCGATCTTGCCGGCAATTATCTCGCGCCCGGTTTTATCGATCTCCATATCCATGGCGCGGTCGGGCGCGACACCATGGAGGCTTCGGCCGATGCGTTTCGCGCGATTTGCGATTACCACGCCAGCGGCGGAACCACTTCGCTGCTCCTGACCACGGCGACCGCGCCGATCAAAGCGATTGTCCGCGTGCTAGACGCGGTTCGCGATTGTCGATCTTCCATTAAGCGAATCGCCGGCGTTCATGTTGAAGGCCCTTTCATCTCGAAAGCGAAACCGGGCGCACAACGCGCGACTTTAATTCGACGGCCGACACCGAAAGCTTACGCGTCGTTGCTTGAACACGGCGACGTGATCAAACGAATGACGCTTGCTCCCGAATTGCCCGGCGCCATCGCGCTCATCGATGAATTGGGCAAGCGCGATATCGATCCGAGTGGCGGTCATAGCGACGCGTGGGAAGACGAGGCGCGCACAGCATTCGAGCACGGAATGCGCAGCGTGACGCACACGTTTAATTGCATGTCCGCAACGCGCCGACGTGGGCGCGACCGTGTCGCGGGTCTGCTCGAGTTTGCCTTAAGCGAACGCGAAATCGTTTGTGAGCTGATTGCCGATGGCCATCACGTTTCGCCGACGCTCATGAAAATGTTGTATCGAGCGAAAGGCGCGCGCGGGACTTGTCTCGTGACCGATGCGACGGCCGGCGCCGGGTTGCCCGATGGATCAGAGTTTTCGCTTTCGGGAAACAAATGTCTCGTGGAAAACGGCGTCTGTTTGCTGGCGGATCGCTCCGCGTTGGCGGGGAGCGCCGCGCGCATGATCGATCTCGTCCGCACCATGGTGACGAAGGTCAATGTTCCTTTGCCTGAAGCGATCGCGATGGCGACCGACACGCCCGCCCATGCAATCGGGTTGAGCGCGAAGGGCCAGTTTAAAATGGGCGGCGACGCGGACCTGGTCGTGATCTCGCCGGCATTGGAAGTTTTGCGGACGTTTTCCGGCGGTGTCGAAATTTTCTCGTTAGATCGACAATAAGAACTTAGCGATGTCGAGCGAAGCGCGTGGTTTGCTTAACGCGCTGATATTTTTCGTCCATTCGCGCCATTGCTTCGCATCGTCGGCGAATGCGTTCTCAACCGCGCGCGCAACTTCCTCCGGCGATTTGGCGACGCCGCCGGAATTTGTTTCCAGGATGAGCTGCGCGTTTCCCTCTTCCTGCCCGGAGACAATGTGATTGATGATCATCGGACAACGCGCGGCGATTGTTTCCTGAACCATCGCGCCGCCGGCTTTGCCGATGAGCAGGTGATTGGCGCTGAGGAGGCGCGGGAGTTCGCTCGTCCAGCCGACGATGTCGATCTTGTCCTGCGACCGCGGGATCGCGGCGATGGTCTGCCTTAGTTTTTCGTCGCGACCGACGGTGACGGTGAGATGAATGTCGAGCGCGAGCAGGCGCCTGACTGTTTCGGGAGCGCTAAGGGTGCCGGCGTGAATCATGTAAAGAACGCGGCGATTGCCCGCGGCAGGTGATTGTCGATCTTGCGGCAAGTCGGCGAAGACGGGGTTGACTGGGAAACCGATGGTCCGGATCAACTCGGGGTCTACTCCCGTCGCGCGCACGACCGCGGCGCTTTGTTCGTTAGGCACGAGGATGTAATCGGCGCGAGCGCGATACCAGATGGCGTTGACTGTGATGGAATCGGTCACAACCACGACATTCTGGTAGCGCGGTTGCGAACCCAGGATCGCCTTGAGCAAGTAAGGGTAAGCGGGAAAGACGGAGACGATTACGTCGGGATCGAAACGGACGAGCAAACGCGCGAGCCGATTCTTGACCGGATGGAGCCAAAGGAAGCCGCGGTCGAAATTTTGTTGGCGATCGAGCCAGCGATAAACGCTGCCCCACGAGCGAGGCCAGCGATTGATCAACCCGATGTAGGCTTTGCCCACGATCTTATTGAGCGCGCCGTAAACCTCGGCGAAAAGGTCGTGCACTTCGACTTCGGTATCGGCGGAAACGCGGACAAGTCCATCCCGGATTCCGCGGGCGGCCGCGTTATGGCCTTCGCCAAAGCTGGCGGTCAAAATGAGGATCTTTTTAATGTTCGTTAGGCCGAGCGAGGGTGGTACTGAATGAAGTTAATGGATATTTGACCGCGCCAAAGTAAAGTTGCGGAGCAAATGAAAGCGCTGCGTTTCGGGTGGAGGATCTTGCGACGGCTGGTCTGGGAGACAGCCACCGATACCACGATGGGTCTGTCGGCGCAGATGGCTTACCAACTTCTCTTCGCGCTCGCGCCGGTGCTCCTCTTTCTTTGGCATTTGCTTGGGCTCTTTGGGACCGATCCGGCCCGGCTGCATCAGATGTTCTCGATCTTGAAAAGCTTTCTGCCGCCGGACCCGAAAGTGCAGGACATTCTCGATTCGGCGGTGGCGAGCGTGGTGGTAACTGGTTCGAGCGGAATGCTGGCGAACGCGGGTATCATCCTTGGCATTTATTTTGGCACCGTGTTCATCGCTACAATCTCGCGAGCGCTGAGTGAAACCGATGGGGTGCGCGAAGAACGCAATTGGTGGTCGAAGTATATCATCTCGTTTTTCATGCTCTTCTGGTTCGGCCTCACCATCCTGCTTTGTTTCAACGCCGTTATCTTCGGCGAAACGCTGGCCGGCATCGCCGAGGTAAATTTTCAATTAAGCTTCCCGCTGCAGGAATGGGTCGGCGCGTTGAGTCTGCCTTTCACCGCGGTCGCGCTTACCTTGCTCGCGCTGACGTTATATCTTCTCACGCCGCAAAATTATTTGACCATTCGGCAGGCGCTGCCCGGTGCCATTTTCTTTTCGGTGGGCTGGATCATCGTGACGAAGTTTTTCCAGATTTATGTCGCGCGTTATGATCGATACAATCCGACCTACCTCGCGCTTGCATCGCTCATCGTTTTGCTGACGTGGATGTATCTGACCTGTCTTCTGATTCTGCTCGGCGGAAAATTGAACGCGATCGTGCGGCGTGAACGTCACCCGAAACCTGCGGCCGAAACGGCGAGTCCGGCGGCGCAGGCGGCTTGAACACGTCACCGAGTCTGTTACGGTCGGCTGCAGTTGTGCGTCTCCGCATCCTGTTCTCCACCGCGTTCGCCATCAGCGGGATTGCCGCCACTCTGTTGCACGGGCAGCAAAGCGATGAGGTAAAAGAAAAGCCGGCCGAAATTCGCAAAGCGAGTGCGGCGACCTCGCCTTCGTCGGAAGAATCGCCCACGCCGAAAAAGAAGAGCGCGAAAAAGAAAACTTCGCCGTCCCCATCTCCAACCCCGAAGAAAGCCAAGGCAAAAGCAAAACCTTCGGAAACGCCGGACCCGGACAGCGACGAATCACCTAGCCCGACTCCGAAGAAAAAGAAAAGTGCGTCGGCCAAGGCGAAACCAAGTGAGACTCCCGACGCATCCGACGAAGAAACCAAGAAGCCGGAGAAATCGCCCACGCCGAAAGCAAAATCGGGAAAGAAGAAAACCGGCTCCAAGAAAAAAGAAACGCCGAGCGCAAAGTCGAAGGCGAAGAAAAAGCCGACGCCGGAAGAAGACGAAACGCCCGCGAGCAAACGCTCGTCACCGAAGCCGTCCGAAACTCCATCGGCAAAACCGGCCGCGTCTGCTGCCGTCGCTGCGCCTACGCCGACAGCGTTGCCCGAGCCAAGATCGACATCTCTATCTGCGCCGCTCGTGGAAGAACCCGAGCAATTGACGATCGAAAAATCCGGCTACGAAAAGCCGCGCGGTTTTTGGGAGCGAGTGTTTGGCGGAGGGGGCGGACGGCGCACCAGTAGCAGTGGCGCCGGTTATCGTTACCTCACGCGCAACGTTCGCGCGGAAATCGATCGCGCCCCGGCCGATCGCCGCAATCCGCGTTGGCAAATGATCGTGGTGCACAACAGCGGGACGCGGCAGGGCAACGCGAAGGTGTTCGATTATTATCACAAGCATGTCCGGCACATGCAGAACGGGCTCGCTTATCATTTCGTCATCGGCAACGGCACTTCGACCGGCAACGGCCAAGTCGAAGTAGGCGATCGCTGGCGGCGCCAGATCAACGGCGGCCACGTCCACAGCGATTACCTGAACAACATTTCGTTAGGCATTTGCCTGGTCGGCGATTTTAATCGCGATCAGCCGACGCGCG
>JBDUDM010000056.1:0-13933 GCA_040002925.1 Spartobacteria bacterium
GGGGAGCAGATGAAGGCTCGAAAGGCGTGACTATGCGCGCACCACAGCGTGAGTGCATCTGCGGCTCCGGCGGGTAGGACAAGGTAACGCACAAACGCCTCGGAAACCTCATTCAGCACGATGTCGCCGTTTACTGCGTCCGGCCACAATTCCACATCAATTAAGCCCACCTCTGACCCTTGCACCATAGCATCGGGTTTTTTCGGACGTTTCGCGTCAACGCGCTTATCGAGAGCACTTGGTGGTTCGGGTTCGTCGGTGCCGTCCGTCCAGTCGTCAGCGGATACCGTCTCCCCCTCGTTACGCTCATCGGTCGGATAAGTGCTCTCGGTCGGCTCTGTCGCCAGCGCCCTCATTTCACCACCTTCGGGTTGAAGAGATAGATCGTCTGCCGTTTGCCATTGTCTCGCAGACCGTCCGGCATCCGCACAAACTGTGAGCGCGTCCAGGTCGCGGGATCCGCGCCTAACGATACCGCATAGCGCATGAATCGCCGCAGGCGCTCTTCCGTTTTCCCGGTGAAGTAGAACCACCCATGCAGACTCTTTCCGCCGCTATGAACGGCGAGCACAAGCGGATCGCGTTCTGCCAGGTGTAAGAGTAGGGCCGCGTGATCATCCACTGTTCCAGTATCGAACTCGATCACGAGAAAGCGGCGCGGGCCGGTATTTTCCAGCGTGTGCTCACTAACTCTGCCGTCCTGCGTCCGGCCAAATTGCGCCGACATCGGCGACGGCACGATCAATTGCAGCTTAGCCAGTTTGCCGCGCCAAGTCTCTCGATGTCTCGTGGCAAACTCCGAGTTCCTCCGGCCAACGCACAAAAGCGGATCGCCAGGGAACAGCCGGTCGATGATTTCCTCTGCACGCGACTCGTTATCCTCAAAGCGACGCGGCGACATTTCCCAGAGATCCACCAGGCCGTAACCCGATCCGATAACAGCTTCCCGCTGCTCTGTGTTCACCTTCGGCCAGCTTGTTAGTCGCGCTCGCGATCGCGGTCTCTCGCCCGGCTTCCATGCCGTCGCCGCGCTGCGCTCCACCGCACGCTCGATTTCGCCCGGCTTCATAGGATCGCCAACGGTTGCCGCCGCGAGTGTTTCGATGATCTCCCCCGGTGTGCGATACGGGTGCATGACTCGTGCGACTTTGTAGAGCCATAAGTTCAAGCCCTCGCCGCGACGTGGCGGTGCTGAGAGTAAGTCGCGCACAAACTGCGGCAACGGCAACTTCCGATTTGCTTCGGCAATGTCGCTCATTGCGTGAGTCGCTGAAGCGCCTGCCGCACGGCGTCAGGATCGTAGAGCCGCGTCCTCCATCCGGCTTTTATGCTCGGGATTATCCGCATTCGAGCGAGCCGCTGCACGGTCGAAACAGGTTTTCGTAGTTTCGCCGCTAGTTCTTTGGTCGTTAAGAAATCTAACTGATCATCCATAATGGTTCATTATAATAGTTCACGTAAGTCGCTTTGACAAACCCATGGTTCACAATAATGGTTCAGGCATGGCACTATCTCAGCGCAAAACCACGGTGGCGGTGCTACGAGGCATCCTCGGACGAATCCATGGCGGGGAAGTTCGATTCGCGAAGCTCGCCGGACGCAGTCCGTCTTGGGTGAAAAAAGTCTCGGCGGGTATCGTTCCGCTCACCGAAGAAACGGCGCGAATCCTCGGTGACGCGACGGGCATCTCATTTGAGTGGTTGTTAGGGCCTGCAAATCGGCGACCGATCTCTGGAGGTCTATCCCGCGAACCGTATACTCACAAGTACTTCGAGTGGTACCGATCCGTAAAGCAAAGCGGCTCTCCGATTAGGCAATGCGCGTTCTCGCTTTATGAATTTTTGCCAGACATCATCGGTGTAGGATTCGCGGCTGGAAAAAAGCACAAAGCTGCGTTGTTTATGTGGCGATTGAAAACATTCCTTGCCCGATTACGGGAGGAATTTGGCCGTGATGATTACGCAAAACAGATCACGGAGTCGCTCCTTGACCAGAAAGACGGGAACCTTTCTCTGGCGCGCCGTGGTGAGATCTTGACCTTTGCAGACCTCTGGATTGTTGACAGGGATCCGCGTGGCCTTCGCTTCAGGCTGCCCACTCCAGTTTCTCAACGAGTTGCCACAGTCGGACTTGAAAACATGCAGATAAAGGCCGCGAGAAGGGGCGTGAGGGCATTAAGCGTCTCGCACTCCAGGATCTTGCCTAAACGGAAACGCAAAAAAGCCTCTTAGGCGGCGGCCTGCATCGGCAAAATGTTTGTCTTAGGCTTTGCCGAAGATTTCGCAGGTCCCTTCGGAAGGATTGCCCAAAATGCCTTCGCCGCTTTTTTTGTCGCGATCTTACTCGCGTAATGCCGAAAGGTGGTGGCGGCGTCTTCGTGTCCAACGTTCAGTAGAAGCGCATCAACACTTCCATCGCGCGCCAGAAGATAGGAAGCGTAAGTGTGACGAGGGCCGTGCTTAATTTGTTTAACGTCGGAGGTGCGGTGGGCGGTCCGTAGTTGTGTGCGAATCACATTCAAACCTTGCGGCGCGATCAATTTTTCGTCTTCGCCACGATGCGGCAGGAGCCAAGCCTCAAGATTTGCTTCCATAGGGATTGCCCTTGGCTGTCCAGTCTTAGACACCGTAGACGGCACGCGAACAAACCTCTCCTCAAAATTGAAGTTACTCCAGCATATCTGCCGCGCCTCCGATGCTCGCAGACCAGCGAACATACAAACCCCTAACCAAGGAATGAGGCTTGGCTCAGCTGAACAAAGCAAAGCCTCGGCATCCGTTGGGGTGTAGATCTCGACCTCCTTCGGTGGAAGCTTTTTGCGGTCCAGTTTTTTGATTGGATTCGACGCGCAATAATCGAGCTTGCAGCCGTAATTGAATAAGCCTCCTAGAATGCGCAGACCAAAATTGAACACGGTCGCCGGAAAATCTTTCATAGCGGAATTGATTTCTGCCGCCGTGATGTCGCAAAGCGTCCGACCATGCAGAAGCACCAGCCGCGCTTTATACTGGCGAAGTGACTGCGCATAGGATGCACTGCGGACCTGCGAGGCAATAAATTTATCAAATGCTTCTTCAAACCGAAGACTCGCAAGACGCTTGTTGTGTCGTTCAACATATTCTCGAACGGCCTCAATCAACTCCTCGGGCCGGGCAGATTCGCCCAACATCGCAAGGGATCGGGCCGCCGCCTCCGCGTGTGACGGCGGCAATATTCGGGTCGCCAGGCCGTGCCCGACAACCTGTGAGCGAAGCTTTATCGCAGCACCATCGGCTGCCTCCCGGCTTTTGAAGAATCGACGTGAACGCTTCCCGGAGGTCGATAGCGCCGCCGGAACATTGAGCCGCCATCCCTTTAATGTCCTCACTGGCCTAAATCGTGGAGTCTTCATAAGGGCAAATGGTGCCCTTTGGTGCCCTTAAGGTCCAGCACTTTATTGAACTATTTTAATGAACTATCAACTATTTTCATAGAGAAACCGACAATTCCGGATTGGCTCCCTAGCGGGCTGAACTTGAATGGGGTTCAAGAGGTCGTGGGTTCGAATCCCGCCAGCCCGAGGATTGGATTGTCGATCTTGTCGCTTGTCGATCTTGCATTACCGTCCGCGGTTATGCTGAGCGCTGGAATCGTGGGCCTGCCCAACGTCGGAAAATCGACGTTGTTCAATGCCATCACCCGCACGCACAAGGCGCCGGCGGAAAATTATCCCTTTTGCACGATTGAACCGAATCTGGGCATCGTCACAGTGCCGGACACGCGCCTAACGAAGTTGTCCGAACTTTCGAAATCGCAAAAGGTCGTCGCGACCGCGATCGAGTTCGTCGACATCGCCGGCCTGGTCAAAGGCGCCAGCGCGGGCGAAGGCCTCGGCAATCAGTTCCTCAGTCATATCCGCGAAGTGAACGCGATCGTGCAAGTCGTGCGTTGTTTCGAGAGCGGCGATATTCATCACGTCAGCGGATCGATCGACCCGGTGCGCGATATCGAGGTGATCAATACTGAGCTGGTGCTGGCCGATCTCGCGTCGTTACAAAAGCGGCACGATCGTTTGCAGAAGGAAGTTCGCGCGGGATCCAAAGCGGCGAAGATCGAGAATGCTTTGATCGAAAAAATGCTGCCGCATCTCGACGCGGGGAAACCGGCGATCACGGCCGATCTGACCGCGGAAGAAAAAATCGTGGCGCGCGATTTCTTCTTGCTGACTTCGAAGCCGACTTTGTTCGCGTGCAATGTCGCTGAGGCCGATCTGGCCGCGATCGCGAAGAACGACAAGTCGAATGCGGCGGCGCAACATGTCGATCTTGTCCGCGATTACGCGAAGCAACATTTCGGCACGGAAGCGGTCGTCGTTAGCGCGCAGATCGAAAGTGAACTTGTCGATCTTGGCGAGGAAGAAGCGCTCGAATATCTGCGCGGGATCGGCGTGGAGGACAGCGGCGTTCACGCATTGATCCGCGCTGTTTATCATTTGCTCGGGCTCCGCACTTATCTCACCACCGGCGAAAAGGAAACGCGGGCCTGGACGATTAACGCGGGCGATAAGGCTCCGGCCGCGGCCGGCGTCATTCATTCCGATTTCGAACGCGGATTCATCGCAGCCGAAACGGTGCACTACGACGATCTGGTTTCGCTAGGCTCGCACGCGAAAGCGCGGGAGGCCGGCAAGTTGCGGATCGAGGGAAAAGATTACGTCGTGAAAGACGGCGACGTGATCGAGTTCCGCTTCAACGTGTAGATGTCGATCTTAGCCGGCGTCGTAAAGAATCCGGCCGCATTGTTCGCAGCTGACGATTTCTCGCCCCACTTTTGCATGCATCGCCGTCGCCGGCGTGACTTTCATGTGGCAACCGGTGCAAATGCCGTGTTCGATCGCGACAACCGCCGCGTCGCCTTTACTTTCGAAAAGTCGTTCGAAGCGCTCGAGGACATCTTCGTCGATCTTCGCCGCAATATCGGAGCGCTCCTTTTTTAATTCCTGCAAACGCCCGTCGAGCACTTTCGTCTTTTCATCAAGATCGACAACTTGACGCGAGATCGAATCTTTCGTCGTGGCCGATTTTTTCTGCTCGGCGTCGAGTTCGATTTTAATTTTATCCGTCTGATCCATCAGCTCGAGCTCCTGGTCTTCGATACCGCTGATCTCTTTGGTGTAACGCTCGATCTCGTTTCCCATCGCTTGGAACTCATCGTTCTTGCGCGTTTCATATTGCTGGGTGCGGAGCTTCGCGATGGTTTGCTGGCGCGTGCCCACATCGAGCTCAAGGCTTTTGCGGGACACTTCGATCTGCTGCGAACGTTGCTTGAGCGCTTCCACGCCAGCCACGCTCGCTGCGAGCTGCGCGTCCAGATTGCTGCGCTGCAACGGCAGAGTTTTTATTTCGTTCTCGATCTGCCGGATCTTCTGTTGTCGATCTTGCAGAACGAGAAGTTGTTCCAGATCCGAATGCACGGGTCGCAACGTTATTGGTTGAGCGCGGCGGCGTCAATGCGCGCGAGCTGATCGAGAATGGAGCTTGCACTTTGCGCGCGGGCTCAGGATTGTCCCTGACATGGCGAACGGGCCCAACGCGAATCCGCCGCAGGAATATCCCGATATCGTCGGCGCAAGACCGACTAATCCGCTGGCCGCTTCTTTTCGCCCGTACATTCCGGCGTCGGTTATTCTTCCGGAATTAACGCCGTTGCCGCTGGTCGTGGGAACGCTGCTCGGAATGGTGTTCGGCGCTTCGTCGCTTTATCTCGTGCTCAAAGTCGGATTGACCGTGAGCGCGTCGATTCCGGTCGCGGTCATCTCGATCACAGTGTTTCGCCTGCTCTCGAAATTTGGATTGCGCGACGCGAATGTTCTCCAGAACAACATCGTGCAGACCGCGGGCTCGGCCGGCGAATCAATCGCGTTCGGTCTCGGCGTAACCATGCCGGCTATCATGATTTTGGGATTCGATCTCGAGATCACGCGGGTGATGCTGGTCGCGGTGCTCGGCGGATTGCTCGGCATCCTCATGATGATTCCGTTGCGGCGCGCGTTGATTGTCGATCAACACGGGCTGCTTAAATACCCGGAAGGCACCGCCTGCGCGGAAGTGCTGAAGGCGGCGGCAACGAAGGAATCGATCGCCGCGTCCGATCAAACGCAGAAGCCCACCGACGCAGAGGTCATCGACCAAGAAGCGGCCGGCGGCGGTAAAACCATCTTCACCGGATTCGGAATCGGCTTTCTCTATCAAGCGGCGATGGGCGCTTTCAAACTTTGGAAAAGCGATCCGCAGAAAATTTTCGCCGCGCCATTTAAGGGCGGATCGATTTCGGCGACGATCGAACCGGCGCTTCTCGGAGTCGGTTACATCATCGGACCGCGCATCGCGTCGATCATGTGCGCTGGCGGTGTGCTCGCTTATTTGGTGCTGATTCCGGCGATCAAATTTTTCGGCGAACGCACTGTCGGCGCGATTGCGCCGGGAACGATTCCCATCGGTCAAATGGATCCGGATCAGATTCGCGGTGCTTACATTCTATATATTGGCGCAGGTGCGGTCGCCGCGGGCGGAATCATCAGCTTGATCCGATCACTTCCTACCATCTTGCATGGACTGCGCGGCGGTTTGGCCGATTTGCGCGGCGGCCATGCCGCGACTGCGAACGCGCCACGCACCGATCAGGACTTGTCGATGAAGGTCGTGATCGGCGGCGTCATCGTTCTGCTGCTCGTGATGATGATCGCGCCGCAATTGAACTTGCGCTGGAACTTACTCGGCGCATTTCTCATCGTCGCGTTCGGTTTTCTTTTCGTCACCGTTTCATCGCGGCTAACGGGGGAGATCGGTTCCTCATCTAATCCCATCTCGGGCATGACGGTGGCGACACTACTTCTGACCTGCCTCGTGTTTCTCATCGTCGGCTGGACCGGTCCACATTATTTCGTCACCGCACTTTCGATCGGCGGAATCGTTTGCATCGCCGCATCGAATGGCGGAACGACATCGCAAGATCTCAAGACTGGCTTCCTCGTCGGATCAACCCCGCGGCTGCAACAGATCGCCATTTTGTGCGGCGCGCTCGCATCCGCCATCGCGCTCGGACCGATCCTGCTCGTCCTCAACAATGCCTCCACCGTTTACGTTCCCGCAACCACGCTCGCGGCATTACCTAACAAGATCGCTACCCCATCGGGCATCCCGTTGCAGCCGTATGACGACGCGAATAAACCGAGCGGCGCCGGCAATTTCCGTTTGCTTCGCGTAAGCGAAGCTGCTCCGGTCGCCGGCCTCGCAGCGGGCGAGTATCTCATTGGCGACGACGGCAACGTCTCCCACAAGATCGACAAGAACTTTTCGCCGGATCTGCGCGCGCCCGTTGGGGAAATCGGTCGCGCCGAAAAACTGAGCGGTCCGCAAGCGTCTAGCGATTCCAATACGTATCACGTCTGGCAGCGGAGCGATCCCAACGGCGGCGCGGCCCAGCGTTTTCTCGTTAACGATCAAGGCGTGCCGGTTTACCTGGTTGATCCAGGAATCAATGGAACGCACAAGATGCGGCCAGACGGGTCGACCGTACAAAAATTCGACGCGCCCAAAGCGACGTTGATGTCCTACATCATCAAGGGAATCCTGAGTCACAAACTGCCATGGGCACTCGTGCTTCTCGGCGTCATGATCGCCATCGTTCTCGAAATGAGCGGCATTCCATCACTCGCTTTCGCGGTCGGCGTTTATCTTCCGCTTTCTTCATCGAGCCCGATCTGGATCGGCGGCCTCATTCGCTGGTTGGTCGATCGTTATCTAAAAGTAAAATTCCATCACAAAAATCTTTCCGAGATGGAATTGACTGCGGAGGGCGATAAAAGTCCCGGCGTTTTACTCGCCTCCGGTTACATCGCGGGTGGCGCGCTCGCCGGCATCGTCATTGCCATCATGAACGGTTTCCCGAGTCTCATTAACGTCAATAAAGCAATCGAAGATTGGGCCGGCACCAAGAACCCATTCTTTGCCGGACCAAGCGCTGACCTGCTCGCCTGCTTCCCCTTCCTGATTCTCTGCGCGTTGCTCTACCTGGTCGGGCGCGATGTTTTGCTCGCGCCGAAGGCAAGCCGCGGAAGAATTCAGTAGGTCTCGACCGGCGAACGTTTGCCGTCTTCCGGACTTCGCTGCGCCGCGAGTTCTTCGCCCAGAACGGCCACGCGCAAGTCCCAGACTTCATTGTCGATCTTGCGGAACGCGGCTTCGGAAAACTCATCTGGCCCCGCGAGATTTTTTTTGAAGCGGGCAATGCTCGTTAGGGCGCGTTCAATCTGAGCGCGCGGCAGCTTACCGAGAATTCGATGCACGTTCGCGATTTCGGGAACGCGATGGCAAATCATGGCCAGATCATTACCCGCCTCGATCGCCATCCGAATCGTGTCTTCGAGCGAGTACTCATTCAGAATCGCGCCCATATCGAGATCGTCGGTCATGATCAAACCTTCGAAACGAAACTCCTCGTGCAGCAACTGCGTCACAACGCGACGAGAAAGCGAGGCGGGAGTTTTTTTCGCTTCGAAACAGGGATACCAACCGTGACAGATCATCATGCTGTCGATCTTGCCGACGAACGCGCGGAATACCGCCAGCTCCTCTCGATCCAATTCTTCGCGCGTGCGCTCGATCTTCGGAAGATCGTGATGCGCATCGAGAGTCGCGGCGGAATACCCGGGAAAATGTTTTCCGCAGCTCGCGACTCCTTGTCCGCGCATCGCGTCGTTGAACGCGCCGGCGTTACGAATGACTTGATCGACATCTTTCCCATAACACCGGCCGCGCAATGAATTGTCCGCTTCATCGTCGAAAGAGATGTCGAGCACGGGACACAAATTTAGATTGAATCCGAAAAGACGCAGCAGGCGGCCGGTGATGTCGCCATGGCGCGCGATAAGATCGACATCGTCCTTTTCGCGGAGTTGCTGCGCATTCGGCGGCTCATTGCCGATGAGACGCAATCGCGACACGCGTCCACCTTCCTGGTCGATCGTAATGATCGGCTCAACCGCGCTCAAATCACGCAAGTCATCGATCAACTTTCGCAATTGCACCGCGCTCTCGATGTTGCGCCCGAACAAAATGTAGCCGCCCGGTTGCACGCGCTGGAACAATTGCGCCGTTTCGAGGTCGAGTTCCTTTCCGGGCACACCCGTAAGGATCAGTTGACCGAGCGAATCGCTGTTCATAGGTTCGAAACGTAGATGTCGATCTTGCCCGCGCGAAATAAATTTCCGATCGAATGAGAAAGATCGGCGTTTACGGCGGAACCTTCGATCCGGTTCATCACGCGCATCTGATTCTCGCTCGTGAAGCGCTCGAGCAACTTGGACTGGAGAAAGTGATTTTCGTTCCGGCAGCAATTTCTCCGCTCCGCAGCGAACCAGCGGCGAGCGCGGACATGCGCTTGTCGATGTTACGCGCCGCTATTGCGGACGAACCGGGCTTCGCGGTGGACGATTGCGAATTGCGGCGACCGGCGCCGTCGTTCACGATCGATACCATCACCGAAATGCGAGGCCGCGAGCGAGACACCGAGATTTATTACCTCGTCGGCGAAGACAACGTGGCCACGTTTTCGAAATGGCACCGGTTCGATGAGCTGAAGAAATTAGTTCACCTCGTCGTGCTTGATCGCACCGGCGCCGAAATGAAACACGATTACCAAACCTTTCATCGCAAGATCGACATCTCGGCCACGGAGATCAGGAAGAGAGTTGCGTTGGGGCGATCGATTCGGTATCTCGTCCCTGCAGCAGTGGCCGAGATTATTGAGCAAGCGAAACTTTACCGGGAGCCAGGGAAATAACCGCGGATCATCTAGCCACGGCTTGCGCCGAGCTCGCCTCGAACAAAAAGGCCGAGGAAATTGTCATCATCGATCTGCGCGGCATTTCCACCTTCACCGATTTCTTCGTCATTTGCTCGGCCAGTTCCGAACCGCAGCTCAAAGCGATCGCTGGTGAAATTGAGTCCGGCCTAAAACAGGACCACAAGATTCGTCCCGTGGCGGTAGATGGTTTCCCGACCAGCCAATGGATCGTGCTCGATTATCTCCAAGTCGTCGTGCACATCTTCCACCGCGACAAGCGCGGCTTTTATAGCTTGGAAGACTTGTGGGGTGACGCGCCTCGCGTGCAATGGCAACCCGCCGCGCCCGCTCCGCGCAACGTGTGATTGTCGATCTTACGCGAGCGTTATTCCTTCTCCGCCGGTGACGGAGAAGCGCTCGCCGACCCCGCTTTGATTTCCATCAACTCGACGTCGAAGATCAAAGTCGAATTCGGTCCGATGTCGCCGCCGGCCCCGCGCTCGCCATAAGCGATTCCGGCCGGAATAAAGAGCTGATACTTGGCGCCCTTCTTCATGAGCTGCAACGCTTCGGTCCAACCTTTGATCACGCCCGCAACCGGGAAGGTTGCTGGTTCGCCACGTTTGTAGGAACTGTCGAACTCGGTGCCGTCGATCAACGTGCCGCGATAATTTACGGTCACGGTTTCATTCGACTTAGGCGATGCGCCCGCGCCTTCTTTGAGCACTTTGTATTGCAACCCGCTCGGGGTCGTTTTCACGCCTTCTTTGCCTTTGTTATCGGCCAGAAATTTCTCGCCATCGACGCGGTTCTTTTCACCAGCTTGTTTTTGTTTATCAGACATTTCTTTAGAAAAAGCGGTCATGGTTTCTCGGACTTCGTTTTCGGTTAACAACGGTTTCCTGCCACTGAGCGCATCCTTCACGCCGGCCAGCAAAGCGTCGGTGTTTAAGTCGACGTTTTGTTTTTTGAAATTGAAGCCGACGTTCAGCCCGATGCTGTAACTGACTTTGTCTTTGAGGTCCTTGAGTTCTGGCGATTTTTCTTGCGCAACGACCGGCAACGCCAGCAAAAGGGTAGCGGAAACAATGGTAAAAGACTTCATAAGCGTAGATTTTTTTTCGGCTGCGCTGCGGCCGAATGGACCGCCGCAGGAAGTGGCATGCTAATGGATAAACTGCACCCGTCAAGCGCACGGCCGCGTTCGGTTTTTTATTCATTGTCGATCTTAGCGATCGGCTCGTCCCTGCTCGCGCAGCCACTCGCCGCGATCAACTTATCCGAGGCGGAATCGCAAAGAATCGGCCGCAAAGTCTGGCAAAACGAATGCAACGGCACCGTCGCGGGTTTGACTTCGTGGAATGAAGGCGAGGACTTTGCCTCGTTAGGCATCGGTCATTTCATCTGGTATCCGGAAGGGCGCCGCGGCCCGTTCGACGAAAGCTTTCCGACACTTCTCGGCTTCGTCGCCGCTCGCGGGGCAAAGCTGCCGGCTTCCTTGCAAGCCGGCAGCGAGTTGCATTGTCCTTGGAAATCCCGATCCGCATTTTTAGCCGCGCAAAAAAGCGGCGAGATGAAAGAACTGCGGCAGTTCCTCGTTAGCACAATCAATCTGCAGGCCCAATTCCTCGCAGAACGTCTCCAGAATGCGCTCCCGAAAATGTTGGCGGAGACGGCGCCGGCGAATCGCGCGCGGGTCGAGCAGCAGTTCCAGCGCGTCGCCGGCTCGCCCAGTGGTCGTTACGCGCTGATCGACTACGTCAATTTTAAAGGCGAAGGCGTCCTGTCGACCGAACGATATAACGGCCAGGGTTGGGGATTACTTCAGGCACTCGAGGAAATGGAAACCGGTGGCTCTGATGCGGCAAAAGAATTTTCGCGGGCGGCCGCTGCCATCCTGACCCGCCGTGTTCACAACGCCCCCGGCGGCCGAAACGAAGCGAAGTGGTTACCGGGTTGGCTTAATCGCGTACGCGGCTACACTCGAGGCTGATCTATGCGCCGAACGCTGCTCGCACTCTTCACCTTTTGTAGTGCGCTCTCTCCGCTGATGACCGAGGCGCAAATGCGCTGGTCTTCTCCGCCGCCCAACTCGCGCGCTCCCGTTCCCGCACAAGTGCGACCACCGCTCGGCGCGCCTCCGCCGGCGCAACGCAAAGCCTCCGAGTTCATTCGCCGACAAGACCCGATGAAAGTGAATCAGAGGATTCTCAATCAGGCTACGTCCGACAATATCCACATCGTCGTCTCCATTCCAAAGCAACGCGCCTACTTGATGGTTGGTGACAAAATCGCGATCGACGCTCCGATTTCCTCCGGTAAACGCGGCCACAGCACGCCGACCGGTCATTTCCCCGTGCTCGAGAAAGATCCGAACCACCACAGCACTCTCTATGGCGATTTCGTTGACCCCTACGGTCGCATCGTTCGCGCCGGAGTTAGCGCAAGAATCGATTCCGCTCCGAGCGGCACGCATTTCGAGGGCGCAACCATGAAATGGTTTCTCCGGCTCACCAGCGATGGCGTCGGTATGCACATCGGAATCTTGCCCGGATACCCCGCCTCACACGGTTGCGTCCGCCAATCGGTCGACGGCGCGAAACTGTTTTATGATCTCGCCAAAGTGGGAACGCCGGTCGACGTCGGCGACTACTAAGGCAAGATCGACATCAACTTTCGTCGGAGTAAATCGAACGCCGCCTGCGCGGTCATTTGCTTGAACGTCTCGCGGTCGGTCGGGAAGAAAAACTTTTTCACCACCGTTTCCTCCGCTAAAGCCAAGGCGCCGTAAACTGTGCCGACCGGTTTGTCCGGCGTTCCCCCGGCCGGACCCGCGATGCCCGTCGTCGCAAGTGCGTATGTCGATCTTGCGCGAACGCGAGCGCCTTCGGCCATCGCTTGCGCCACTTGCTCGCTCACTGCGCCATGTTTTTCCAAGAGCTGCGTCGACACATTCAAGATGTCGATCTTGGCAGCGTTGGCGTAAGTGACGAAGCCTGCGACGAAAACATCCGAGGCGCCTGGCACATTCGTCACTCGGTTCGCGAGCAGACCGCCGGTGCACGATTCCGCCAGCGCGAGCGTTTCTTTTCGGGACGCCAATAGATTCACGATGACTTCCTCAAGTGTTTCGTCCTTTACCGAAAAGATCGACAATCGCATTTCGCGGTTAACGATTTCGTCCGCCCGTTCGACGGCCGCAGCTTCGCCGATGATCCGCAGATCCACTTCTCCCGGGCGCGCACAGTAGCCCAGTTCAATTCCCGGAATCGCTAGGATCTTGTCACCCACTGCTCTTTCGACCAGCGACTCACCGGTGTTTGCAAACTTGTAAATCCGCCGCACCACCGAAGTCGGCGGCGCGATCTTCCGCAAGATCGACATCGCACTTTCACGGAACATCGGCTGCAACTCGCGCGGCGGCCCCGGCAGAAGAAACAGATGCGGCGAGCGCAATGCGGGATTGATGTTTTGTCTCAGATAAAACCCGGGCGCGGTTCCATTTTTATTCAGCAAAACCTCGGCGCCTTTCGGAACCGCAGCTTGGCGCGCGATTCTATCCGTGAACGGAATTCCGCGTTTCGTTAGGCGGTCGGTGATCGCCGCCATCACCGTTTCGCTCTCCGAAAGTTCCAAGCCGAGCAGCTCGGCGGTTATTTCACGGGTGATGTCGTCGGTGGTAGGTCCAAGACCGCCGGTGACAAAAACAATATCCGCATGCGGAAAGACGTCGGCCATCGCCTCGCGAATCGCCGGACCGTCCGGCACCGTGCGCTGCTCTTCCACTCGCAGCCCCAGCGTAAGAATTTCCTGCGCGATGAAGCTGAGATGAGCATCGCGAACGTCACCGAGCAGAAGCTCGGTTCCGGTGTTAATCAGGACGATACGCATGCAAGATCGACAATAGAACCTTCAGGCGCGAACGCTCAACGTCGAACGCGAGCGAAGATCGACAAGAGGCGCGTTAGGCCGCGTCTTTATCCTGCTTCTTGCGAACGAGCGGCAACTTTTTGCCTTCGACTACCGCGCGATTAATCGTGACCTCGGCGATGTCTTCGCGGCTCGGCACGTCGTACATGATATCGAGCATGATGCGCTCGAGCATCGA